>DATHWC010000076.1:0-22453 GCA_035460985.1 Lunatimonas sp. | reverse complement strand
TAAGCACATGATTGTGCAATGTCAAAGTGGGGTAAGGGCCGCCATAGCCTATTCCATCTCATTGCCAATGGCTTTGACAATGTGTCAAACTATGCTGACGGACGGGTTGATTGGAGTTAATCATTAGAACAGCAACAATTTCTAATACTGATTTGAAAAATCGGCCTTTTAAACAACCTCTGATTTTTTTATCGATGGTTTATATTGCAAGCAAATCAGTCACCTTTCCTTTTCCAACTTTTTTAGCTTACTTGAGGTGAAGATGATGGCAATAAAATGAAAAGGGTTATAAAACAATTTAAAAACTATTGGGAGTCGGACGTTTCATTCATTTCCCTGTTGGTCATGTTGCTCGTCGCCGTTTTTATATTGCCAATTATGATTGATACCGAGAGGGAAAATACCCTCTTTTTGAACTTCATGTTTATCGGACTTTTTTTTATCGGTATTTTCTCTTCCAGAGACCGCACTGTCACCGTTGCCTCCATTACGATGCTCGTCATTCATCTTGGGCTACGCCTTATTCGGTTCAGTGACAATCCCTATGAGTTCTACTTAATGGAGCGGATGGTTATTGTAATCAATTTGCTTCTATTTATTTTTATTAACATCCGACTTCTCTTTCGGGATTATCAGGTGAATGCACATCGTATCATCGGAGCTATTAATGTATATCTTTCCGTCGCCATGGCCGGGGCTTTTGGATTTGAGATCATCCATTTGATTCTTGGGAGTTCCATAGAAGGAAATATAGAACTAGTTGGAGGGGATCAGGATTATGGTAATTATATCTATTACAGCCTTACAAATATAAGTACTGTGGGATACGGAGATATGTATGCGGTGAATATACAGGCAAAAATGCTATCCGTTTTTCTTTCGATGGTCGGAATTCTCTATCCCGCTGTAATCATTGCCAAACTAATATCTTTCAAAGCCACCTAATTTTGGAATGAAAAAACAATCTGTCTAAATTAAATTTAGAACTTTCACAGAAGGTTATATTAGCTATATTGATGTAAAGATTGTAATTTGAATTAGCAAGTGAAAAAACGATCTGCTGAGCTTTAAAACTTTCATTTCAACCTATCTAAGCGACCATGGAATTGGATGATATCCGAAAGGAACTGGAATCAATGGAATCCAAGCTGGTAACCGCCGTAGAAAACCTTAACTATCTATTGGCTGAGGTACGTCCGACGCATCAGACATCAGCCACGAATTTGATAAAATATTTAGCGTTCAGGAAAAACGACAGGCGCGAGCTGCAATTGGCATTGCATACCCACGGGCTTTCGGCACTATCCAATGCTGAGAGCCATATCCATCGCCAGATTCAGGCAGTGCGCGAACGCTTGGGACACAACTATTCAGAAAAAGAAATTTCAGATTGTAACCTCTTGAATTCAAAAGCCATTTTAGACAAGAACAGCCGAAACCTATTCTCACAAAAAGACCTGCCACAAATGCCCTATTTGATGGTGACCTTGGACTCAGAAATAGCCGCTGATACTGAAAAAATGAAGGATTTTCTGCGGGCGGGAATGAATGTGGCCCGCATCAATTGCGCACATGAGAAGGAAAAGTCCTGGAATAAGATCATAGAGACACTCAAAGTGGCTGAAACAGCCACCGGGCTGGCTTGCAAAATCTATATGGATTTGGCCGGACCAAAGATTCGGACTCAGTTTTTAGGCCGGCAAATGGGGAAGAAAAAAATTTCCATTTCCGAAAATGACCTGTTTTATTTGGCGGCCAGCCCGGATAACTTCAATTCAAGTGAAACAGTTTTCAGTCCCAATGAATTGGCAATTCTTCCCTACCTGAAAGTAGGAGAACGGGTTTTTATTGATGATGGAAATCTTTACGGTATAATAGAAACTTCGGAACCTAGGGGTGTTGGGGTCCGCGTACGAAAGATATTCTCGAAGAAAAAACGTATAAAAACTGATAAAGGTATTAATTTCCCTGACAGCAAGATTAAAATCTCATCAATAACGGAGTATGACCTTTTGGCTTTGCCATTTATTCTGGAGCATGCTGACATGATAGGTTATTCCTTTGTCAACAAACCTAGGGATATTCAACAACTAAGAGCTGAAATGGCGAAAATCACCAGCAAACCTCTTCCCATTATACTTAAAATAGAAACGTTGCTTTCTCTTCAAAACCTTCCCGGATTGTTGTTGGAGGGCATGAAAGATCCGCAGGTTGGGGTCATGATTGCCCGAGGAGACTTGGCTGTCGAAATGGGGTTTGAAAAAATGGCGGAAATCCAGGAAGAAATTTTGTCGATCTGTGAGGCAGCGCACACTCCCGTAATCTGGGCAACCCAAGTGCTAGAAAGCCTACACAAATCCGGCATCGCTACCCGCTCAGAAATAACTGATGCAGGTCAGGCTGCCTTAGCTGAATGTATTATGATCAATAAGGGTCCCAACACGCCGGAGGTCCTGCGGATCTTAAAAGAAATAATCCAACGAGCCGCAACTCAGCGAATAAAGAAACGTTTTGTCTTTCACGAACTGCAAATAGCAAGCAGGTTTTTCTCGAAGTTGGCGGATTAAAATGGTAGGAATTTTGAATCAAGGTACCGCTTAAAATAATTCTTTTCCATGAACAAAAAACTAGTAGTAATCGGAGGCGATGCCGCGGGAATGAGTGCAGCATCGAAGGTTCGGAGAGAAAAGCCGAGTTGGGAAATTGTGGTTTTTGAAAGAAGCCCCCATACTTCCTATGCGGCATGTGGTATCCCCTACTATATTGCTGACCATGTAAAAACAAGTGAATCACTCATCGCTAGAACCCCGGAAACATTTATTCAAGAATATAATATACAGGCAAAGGTCAATCACGAGGTACTCCAAATCGACCCAAAAAAATCCAGCATTTTAGTAAGAAACCTTTTGAATGGGGTCGAATTTTGGGAGATCTATGACGAACTATTGATCGCTACTGGAGCCGCACCTATCCGTCCTGATTTACAAAAAACAGATGCCGCAGGAGTATTTTCCATGTCTACGTTACAAAGCGGTATAAAAGCTAGGACTTATATTGACGAGCATAGACCTAAAAAAGCGGTCATCGTGGGTGGGGGATATGTGGGGATAGAGATGGCGGAAGCACTGCTTGACCGTCAAATAGAAGTAACCTTGATCGACAGGTCGAGTCATTTGATGCGGACATTGGATCCGGATATGGCGAAGATACTAACCGACTACATGCGGGAAAAGGGGGTTAAGCTATTTTTGGACGAGTCTTTGACTAGTATTTACACAGATGAATATAACAATGTAAAACAGGTTGAGACCGATAAAAGGAAGTTGGATGCAGAAGTGGTCATTATAGGAATCGGAATTACTCCTCGATCTGATTTAGCTAAGGATGCGGGCATCAAACTTGGTGACGCCGGAGCTATTTTGGTTAACCGACAGATGCAAACATCTATCAAACACATCTGGGCTGCCGGAGACTGTGCCACTTCCTACCACATCTTAAAGGATAAGGAAGCTTTTCGCGCTTTAGGTACCATTGCCAACAAACAGGGATTGTTTGCAGGAAGCAATATTAGTGGAAAGGAAATGGAATTCCCGGGTGTACTCGGAACGGCAATAACAAAATTCATGGAATTGGAAATTTCACGAACAGGACTTTCAGAATCTGAGGCCAAATCAATGAATCTGGATTATGTAGCCACGACTATAAAAAGCAGCAATTTTGCCAGCTATTACCCGGGAAGTGCCCCCATACATGTCAAATTGCTCGCCAGAAAGGATAATAAACGCATAATTGGCTGCCAGATAGTGGGGTTTGAAGGCTCAGCCAAACGTATTGACACGATTGCCGCAGCAATCATGGGCAGGCTTACGACCTTTGATTTGGCATTTATGGATTTGTCCTATGCCCCTCCTTTTTCTGGTGTGTGGGATGCTGTTCAGATTGCGGCCAGAAGACTGCTTTAAAACTAACTATTTTGATGTCAGCAGATTACATTTAAACGAAAAACTTAAAATAAATTTAGTATTAGTTTTCCAGTTGTTATTTTTACTATAAATCACTTTTGGAACAACAACATGAAATTATGAAATCTAATTTCCTACTAGGAGGATATCTTATTTTGCTGGCATGCAATGCACCAAATGAGGACGCAGCCGATAGTTCGTTTTCTCTCCTTGTAAAAGATTCAATACAGGTAGATTATGTAGGTATGCTAGATTTGATGGATATTGCTCCCAGTCAGGGGCGGATTTTGTTTCACAACATGCAAAACGGCGTTATATTATTGACGGATTTTGAGGGTAATCACTTAAGCGAAATGGAGAAGCGGGGTGATTCCAAGGACAGCTATGGTCCATATCCCTGGTTGCCCGCACGTTTTCTAGAAAATGGAAATTTCTTTATGATTGGTCTCAAGGGATATATGGAGTTTTATCCCAGCGGTGAGCTTGCCAAACAAATCCCTTACCATTCCTCAGATGTGCCTAATTTGGGAGGACGTGCCGCTGCCGATAATGAATTTGTCATGCATGAGGACTTTGTCCTGATCCGTGCTATTATTCCAAGGGGGGAATTCACAAAAGTAGAACCCGAATATTATGAGAACTTTCTTCAATTGGCAAAAATATCACCTCAGAAAGGGGAATTTGAAAGGTTTCTTAATATTGAAAATGAGAGCCTGTTTAAAAACGGAAGTGCCTATGATGTGACAGAAATGATGCCAACCTTTACGACGCATGAAAACAGACTATATCTAATTTCAGGAACGGACCCCCATTTAAACATTTACGACATAAATGAGGAGTTTAAAAGGGTTGACAGAAAGCCAATAGCCTATCCTAACTACAATCCCGGTGAGGGGAAGGAACCGGCAAAGGCAGATGTAAGAGGGATTTCATTAGATCGGGCAGCAGGTAAGACACATGTGTTGAAAACCTATGGAGATTATTTGATTGCTACCTATTTTGCGGGATTTGACTTTTCCGATAGGGAAGAATATAAAAATCTAACCAATGAAACTTACAGTGCCTTTTTTGAAAAAATTGAAGGCAAATATCCCATTCGAATGCATGTCATGGATTTGGAGGGTAATTCGCTGGCCGACTTCGAGCTGCCCAAACAGCTTGATTATCGTCAATTTTTGGTTCGAGACGAAAAAATATGGTTTCTTTCAAAATTTAATCAAGAAGAAGAGGAAGACTTTGTGAAAATCTACCAGGTAGAGCTAGTTGTTGAATAATACCTCAATTTCCGTAAAATATATAAAGAAGGACAAAACCATTCGACAGAATCAATATACTAAACAATTTTCCCTTTTGCAGAAATACCCGTACCTTCGTCGTCGCAATCTTTAAAAAAAATAGCATGAGAGTCTGGTTTCTGTGTAAAGTAAAATACGCCAAAGAAAATGAGCAGGGTTTGCTCAAGAATGTTTCCGAGCAGTATCTGGTAGATGCCGTTTCTTTTACCGAAGCTGAAGCGAGGATTTACGACATGCTCGGGTCGGTGATCCGTGGTGATTTTCAAGTCACCAACATTAGCAAAAGTAATTTTGTCGATGTATTTTTTTATGAGGACATCGATGTTTGGCACAAATGCAAGATCACCTATATCGTAGCGGATGCCGATAGCGGTAAGGAGAAAAAAGTAACCCAGTTTATGTTGGTCACCGCCCATAATGTCAAGGAAGCTTACGATCGGATTTACGAAAGCCTAAACAATATGTTGGTCTCATTCAATGTCCCCGAGGTTGTAGAAAGCCCAATTGTGGAGATATTTCCCTATGAGAAAGACGATGATCTCAACCCACCCATTCCCGATAATTTACGCCCACTGGAGGAGTTTGAAGTTAAGGAGTCGGAATAAAGCTTATTCTTTTCTAAATATACCCTAGTGAAACCTGCGGATAGATTTAGCAAATGTTGAGTTGCTATTGATTTAAAGGTTAATGCAACGGCTTGATTTAGAGTGTTTTTTAACTACTGATATACTTAAAATTTATCAGGCTTGAACCATTTGATATTTAGAAAAATTTAATAGAAAAGATAGGAGCTATTTTCCAAAAAATTAATAAGTAGATTAGAAGCTAATCCAAATATAGAGAATTCTGCACTTTAAACCTCAAGTTCAGTCACAACAACTAAAATTACCATACAGTCAACTAGTAGATGATATTTGTGGAAATTTCTATATTATTAGAAGTGAATTTTAAATAAATGCGGTTTAAAGTATAAAAATTGCATTTTATTTTAAAAAAAAGGCGTTTATAATTAACTTGCAACCTAATTAACAAATATCTAAAATGAAGTTTTTAGCTGTGTGCGTATTATCGTTAGGATTGACAACATCCATTTTTGCTCAAACGGAGAGATTTGACCGATTGGGATTTGGCATTGGACCAGCAAAAGTATATGGGGACAATACGGGAAGACATCGAGAATTCAAATTTGAAATCTATCCTGTTGCCACAATTGATTATAGTAAAAAAATAACACCTTTTATAGATTTAAAGGCAACTATTGGATGGCAAATAATTAGCGGTGGCCGATTTATTTCGGATCCAATCAGAAACACTTTTGCAGAAGCAAACCTACCTTATGGATTTAAGGGAAGTCTTTTTTTTGGTGATATTATGCCAATATATCATTTCAATCCTGACCAAAGTGGGTACATTCCATCCACAATAAAAGTGTATTCCGGAATTGGACTAGGTTATTTTTATTCTAATAGGACAGACAAGAAAAGAATAATCACGGATTCTGGATACATTAATGAATCCTACTCGGCTAGCGATTCTCATATGTACATTCCATACCGTCTTGGTATATTTAAAACTACAAAGGACACTTCACGCGAAATTGGTTTAGAAGCTACTTTTTTAATTAGTCCTTTTGGAGAGATTGAAGGAAATGATTATAAAAATCGTGTAATAAACTCCGATATTGCAATGCAGTTCCAATTTTATTACCGGATTTCGTTAAGCAACTATTAAAAGGGGTTTTTCCCATATCGATAAGCCTAAGCGTATCAGCTGCTAAGCAAATTGTAAAATTTACCGCAGATTAAAAAAACGTTGCTAAAAAATCACTTTAAAGCCGCTACCAACATCCTTCAGCCCATATCCATATTTCTAATCTTAGTGAATCTCAAAAAGGTTTAGAAAGAATAAATGAATTAATTAACTGGTTGGCGCACTTCCGTTTTACCTCTTAACTTTTTAATATACACCTCAAAATAAAAATTAATTTTAATAAAGATTAGCGGTTTGTAACAAAGCCCATCTAAGTGTAGATATAAAATTTTCAATTTTATTTTCCACAGATATTTTTTTAAAACTATCAAACTGATTAGTTTTATCGCTTATAACCTGAAAAAAACCTAACTATCTTATGAACATCAATAAGTATGTGCTGTTTCTTTCCTTAGTCGCCGCTCTGGGAGGATTTCTTTTTGGATTTGACACAGCGGTGATCTCTGGAGCGGAGAGAGCTATACAGCAAGTATGGAATCTAAGTGACTGGAGCCATGGATTGGCGGTTGCCATTGCACTGTATGGAACTGTCATAGGAGCACTTTTTGGTGGTATACCCGCAGATAAGTACGGGAGAAAAAAATCATTGATTTGGATAGGGATTCTCTTTTTCGTTTCAGCATTGGGTTCCGCAGTTGCCCCTGATGTGTATTCATTTATGTTTTTTCGGTTTATCGGCGGATTAGGGGTAGGCGCATCTTCGGTGGTAGCACCCATGTATATCAGTGAAATATCCCCAGCAAAAAATCGGGGTCAACTGGTCGCCCTCTATCAGTTTAACCTAGTTTTCGGAATTCTGGTTGCCTATTTCAGCAATTACCTAATTGACATGGCTATTTCTGTGGAAAGTTGGCGTTGGATGCTTGGTGTTGAGGCAATACCTGCCCTAATTTATACGGTTTTGGTTTTCAAAGTCCCACAAAGTCCTCGTTGGTTGATTGCTAAAAAAGATGATTTTGCGGAGGCAGAACGCATCCTTACACGAACAGACCCTGACGGGGTAAAAGAAGCCATTCGTATGGCGTTGGAAGAGAAGCAGCAAAACAGGCTTAAGGTCGGGTTTTCCGCTCTCTTTAACCCCAAGTATTTGCACATTACCCTGCTGGCAATCGTGATTGCGATGTTCAACCAACTTTCCGGCATCAATGCCATTATCTATTTTGCCCCTAGGGTATTTGAAATGGCAGGCATCAGTGCGGAAGGAGCTCTTTTGTCAACTGTGGGCATAGGAGCCATCAACCTCGTAGCTACCATGCTGGGGCTATATTTGATAGATAGAATTGGCCGCAAAAAACTCATGTACATGGGATCAGTAGGATATATCATCTCCTTATCGCTGATTGCTTATTCCTTCTCAGGAGGTCAGATTAGTGTCAGCCTTTTGCCAGTTTTCGTGTTCATGTTTATCGCGTCCCACGCCATAGGCCAAGGGGCTGTGATTTGGGTGTTTATTTCAGAAGTATTTCCCAACGAACTTAGGGCTTATGGCCAGTCTATCGGCTGCTTTACCCATTGGATTCTTGCTGCGGTTATCGCAAATGTCTTTCCTTTCTTTGCCAATCAAATCGGACCAGTCTCTATTTTTGGTTTTTTTGCGTTGATGATGGTCCTTCAGTTAATCTGGGTAGCTACAAAAATGCCCGAAACCAAAGGAAGGTCCTTGGAGGAAATTCAACAAGATCTAATGAAGAGTCATGACTAAAAAAATAATCTGTTTTGGAGAAATGCTCTGGGATATTTTCCCCAAAGGAAAAATTGCAGGTGGTGCGCCGATGAATGTAGCGCTACATCTCCAGCACTTAGGACTGGATGTATCCATGATTTCCAGGGTAGGAGAGGATAAATTGGGCAAAAAACTGCTCAAATTCGTACGGAAATACCACTTAAATCAAGAACTTATCCAACTCGATTCCGTCCTACCTACCGGAACGGTTTTAGTAAACGATAGTGATCCCGAAAACATTCGCTATGAAATTGTCAAACCAGCGGCATGGGACAGTATTCAATGGAACGAAGCAACAGCTCTTCAAGTGAAGCGTGCTGATGCATTTGTCTTTGGGAGTTTAGCTGCCCGTGAGGCCACTAGCCGGGAGACACTTTTCAAACTGCTCACGTTGGGTACGTTAAAGATCCTTGACATCAATCTCAGACCACCCTATTATTCTCCGGAATTGCTGGAACAGCTGTTGTTGAAAAGTGATATTCTAAAAATCAATGAAGAGGAGCTGACCATTCTTGCCAACTATTACAACCTCCCAGTTAAAATGTCGCAGGCATTAGGTAAATTAACGGAGCTTTTTGACATTCAAATGATATGTGTGACTTTGGGGGCAAAAGGAGCGATACTGTTCACTGATGATGAGATTGTTTCCCACCCCGGCTATCCGGTAACAGTTGTGGACACAGTAGGATCGGGAGACGCATTTCTGGCGGGCTTTATCTATAAATACCTGGAAAAACAATCTCCAGCACACATCTTAGATTATGCCTGTGCCTTGGGTGCATTGGTTGCTACGCTTTCCGGTGGAACACCTAAATATGAGTTGGACGAAATTGAAAAAATCAAAAAGGAATAAAAAAGGCCTCCAATGTAAATTGGAGGCCTTTTTTATGTTTGAGTTTAAAAACTAACTCCCAATGAAAGTTTAAATCCTCGGTTATAAACATTCGCATTAGAATCCTTGAAAATTGGCGTCATACCATAATCATAACTTGCTTGCAAATTTAATCCAACAGGCAAATTGTATCCCACTCCAAATACAAGACCGGCATCAATATCGTTGATGGCATCTGTTTGCCAGTCAAAGGTGGATCCCAGTGCGTCCGCCTCAAAACTGGATCCCGTCAATATGGAACCTTGGGGACCCGCGAAAAAATTCAATCCTTCCGTGGCATAAAATCGAAGCAAAATTGGAACGTCGATATAATTCAATACTGCCCTAGAATCGACAAAATCATCATTCTGAGTTCCTTTTACAGAATAATAAACGCCAGGTTCGATTGAAAACCTGTCAACGACAAACATGTTCGCAAATATTCCCGCATGGAATCCTATCCGGTTGGTATAATCGTTGCTACTGATGTCGGATCCTCCCCAATTAAAGAAATTGGCTCCTCCCCTTACTCCAAAACCGGTGTTTTGTTCACTGGCCGGAGAACTCATCTGAGCTTGGGCATGCATGGCAAACCCAAGAAAAACAGCTACTACAAATGTGATTTTTTTCATGATATAGTAATAATTGGTTTATAATACGTACCCTATATACCAAATGCATGCCATAAAATACCCTAACTAAAATTCATTTAGAAAACACGCAGTATAAGGCCATTGCTCAAATACAGATTGAAATAATTCAATAGCCTAACTGGTTGAAGTCCAAAAGGACACGGCTTTTCAAATTTTTCAGGCGCAAAGCTGAAGATGATAATCATTTTAAACAATCCAAAAATACGCTTCACATACTTTCAAAATTCAACCAATCCAACGTCCGCTCTCCAGGCGACAATGTGTTTGTATGATATACCTATAATAATCATAAACATGTCTCCAAAATTGGATTTTTAGAAAGTTGACCGGGGTGGATATTTTGCGGATTTTTATATCATCATTTTATTTTCTGCAATTATCTGAGTATTTTAGATTACTAAAGTTTTATTTATGAAAAAACTGGTCTGGCTGGGTATGCTACTGTGGTGCATACAGGCGCATGCACAGGTAACTGAGTTTAAAAATGAAGGTATTCTGCACTTGAAAATCCATAATGGGATGGTTAGTGATTTTACAATGGCACCGGAATTATACATTGGTGGGATTCAAGTTGCATGGCAATATGGGGTGGTACCAGGCCGGGTTAGACTTGGTGCGACAGGAGGAGGCTTCTACACCGGCAAGAAGGTTCAGGCACTTGCCGGACCAACCGCCGCGCTATTGCTTAAAAGCTTTGGCGCAGCAGATTTTGGAACCGCGGGCAACCTGCATTTGTCCGTGGAGCATTTGTGGGGTTCGGAAAAGCAAAAACTCGCAGGAGCCGGTCTTCATGCTGATCTGCTCAATCGATTGGTACTTGGGCTTATATCTCATTATGACTTTGAATGGAAAAATTGGTGGATTCAATCCGTTATTGCCATCAGACTTAGTAAACCTAAAGTAACCGAACGGGAATTTTAATTGATTAAATCATTTCTTATGAACAATGCATTGGTTATAAGCGGGGGTGGTTCAAAAGGTGCCTTTGCCATTGGAGTATTACAAAAGCTTTTAGCTGAATTACCTATCCGCAATTTTGATATCGTAGTGGGTACAAGTACCGGCGCACTGATCGCGCCTTTGGCGATTGCAGGAAAGTATAATTTACTACGGATACTGTACACAACGATTAGAACGGAGGATATTATTGTAAAGGACAATATTGGCAACCGACTTGGAAAGGATTGCATATTTGAAGTTGGCCCTCTTTGGAATCTCCTTAAAAAATACTACACAGATGACCTCATAATCGAAATACTTGAAGGAGCCCAGAAACTATACCTTACTACCACATGCCTGCAAACCGGAGAACTCGTTGTATTTACCAACGATGTCACAGCCAAAGATGGCAGGTATTACAAGGTTAAATTGATTAAAGATCCCATGCACTTTCGCAGGGCGGTATTGGCATCTGCTTGCATGCCGGTGTTTATGCCACCCATACAGGTGAATAGAGATCTTGTTGGTGATCCTGATAGAACCCTTCAGTACGTTGACGGTGGGGTACGGGAATATGCAGGTGTTAATATGGCGATAGACAACGGAGCAACCCATATTTTCACCATCCTGCTATCTCCCGAGGGTGGAGACATTACACAAAACACCTATGGGAATTTATTCGGGATTCTAGAACGAACAATCGATATTTTCATGGTTGATGTGGGCAAGAATGACTTGCTGATTCCGGCGATTTATAATGATAACTTAACATATATCGATTCCGTGAAAAAGAAGATGAGTATAGCCGGCGTTACACAGGATCAGATTGACAATTTTTTTAATATGCCAGATGGAGATAATCCATTTGCGGGGAAGAGGCCACTTAAAATTTATACCATCCGGCCGGACTCACCACTAGGCGGCGGCCCGGGTGGGTTGGTCTTCGATCCTACTGAAATGAAAAACATGATGTCGAAAGGAGAGATTGCCGCAAGTACATTTATTGCAGGCCTTACGCCAGAGGATATTAATTTAGTGTAAGCCTAATAGCAGATACTTCAACAAATATGCAGCAATCTAGCTCATCGATTACTTTTAATCTAAAATGTCTTCGTGCTTCGATTATCTCGAAATACTTTTTATTTCTCCTCAAATCAAATAAAGGAACTCGTGTTCCGGTTTGTTGTGGACCACAGCTTAAATCAGGTAGGCAAATCGTCTCCATTTTCCATTTCAGCCGATTTCAAAATTGCTCTAATCCGATCAATGTGAACCTGCGACATTTCTGCCCGTTCAAGAGCAGATTTAGAACCCACACCTTTTTTTGCCCGAGCCATTTCCGTCAGTAGGTTTTTTCGCTCCTCAAACATCCGAAGTGCAGTCCACATCGTTTCTTCAATTTTATTTGTCTGTTCTGCTAAAAGGTAGGCTGCCGTATACGCATGCCCGGTATGGCAACGAAACCGTAGGTCACTATCATTCCCGACTTTCCACAAAACACCACCGCAACCTGGACAGTTAAACGGTACCTGATCTCCCAGTTTATTTACAGCGGACAGGTCGCTTAATACCCGCTCGGCGATTTTTGCCTCTATCAAAACATCATCGGGAACAGGTTTGTTTTTTTGCAGGTTGCGTAAAATAATTGTCGATAGCAGGGCTCCCATTTCAGATATGGGAAGGCAATAATCTACCTTCACATTGTTTAGCGCATTTCTTGGCATATCCGGATACTCCGCTTCCATTGGATCTTGCACAATACATATTCCGCCGCATTTTTTTATGGCTTTCATCCCCGAAGTGCCATCATCAAGATAACCGGTAAGCAATATACCGATAACACCGGCTCCAAAGGCCACTGCTGCCGACCGAAATAACGGATCGATAGCAGGACGGGACCTGTTTTCATGGGCGCCTTTGGTCACCAGCATTTTATGGTTTTCCCCAACCAACAGGTGATGATCGGACGGGGCCAGATATATATGTCCGGGTTTTAAATCCTTTCCGCTTATGGCATGCTGACATTTTAGCGTTTCTAACTTATTAAGCTCGTCCAAAAGAATACTACCCGTAGCATCGGGAGAAATATGGCGGACTATCAATATCGGCAGAGGGAAGTCTTTGGGCAGTTGGCTTATCAAATTTTTCAATGCATTAAGCCCCCCGGCAGATGTACCTACTACGAGTACCTGCGAAATTTTCTCCGGCCTATCGCCTTTTTTTCTATTTTTCATTCCTCTAATTCACCAATATTTAGTTAACTATAAAGCCACGCACCTCCTTTATGGTTCAACGGTTTTTAAAAATTTCTGACTAGGATCTTGAATTAAAACTTTGAGGGGTTTTAGGTGATAACCTTTGATTCGTAAAAATGCGACCTATCAAATCAGCGTTAAAATTCGATTATTCGGCTGTATCTTTAATGCAGTATATTCTGGCAATATACCGGACGAAAACTATGACGACTTACACGCCACTATTATGCTCTTGCAATGGAAGATCAGACAAAAATTACCTACGCGTCAATGGGTTCTGGTTGTTGGAATGACTAGAAAATCTGAGAAGGAACGCGACACAACCGATCTTTCAGATACGCAATAGGAGCTGGCGAAATTTAAGAAAAAACAACCTACATCATCCTTGGAAATTCATTGAAAAGCTCGGAGGAAGGTTGTAATAATTATCTCCATCTTAGCATCCCCATTTTACTCCTTTTTTACTCACTAATGATTAATTGTTTGAATTAAGAGCTGATTTTGAATCATAAATCGATCAGTTCATTTCCCGCAATGAATGGTTCGGTTGGAAAATCACTTTCATTTTTGAGGACAACTCCTTGTTGGTCTTTAATCCTGAATTTGGCCTCATCTTTTTTAAAAAACTCCCACCATTTTTTTTTATCATAGATGATCCGCTGTGCCTTAAAGGCGAACACGATAGGATCAGCTTTCTCGTATTTCAACAGAATAGTATGGTTGGTTTGTTTGCTTACCTCAACATTTGCGTCAACGACGCCTTTTATATTCCCCTCGATATCTACACTGTGCCCATTTTGGTCCGCGGCGGAAACTGAGAAACTATCGCTTTTCAATATTGAATTGACCACAAACAGCTCACTGTTTTCCAGTTTTTCCTTAAACGTGTTAAATTTGTTTTTCTGTGGCTCAGATCCGCTTATAAAATTGTCGAGGTCCAATAGTGAAACCTTGTCCTCAGTTACATTTTCATAAGAAATTTGAACTTGGTGGGCTGATTCGATTTTTAAATTCCCAGCCAATTTTCCCATTCTTAATTTTTGAAGCAGCCAATCCAGCACATTGATGCCTCCCTCTGCCTCAAAAGAAACACTTGAATCGCCCTTTATATCGATGATTTTATTTTCTTTTGATATTGAAGGAGGTGGACTGTCTGATATTGCGAAAAAGTCGATCAGGGAATTTTCCAAGGAACTGACACCCTTGTTGTTTTTATAAAGCAAAAGCAGTGGTGCTATTCCTTCTTTTGGTAGGGCGATTAAATTATATCCATAAGTGGACAACGGATTTTTAATAACTTTGGCCATTTCATCTTTTGGTTAGTTAAAATAAAACTGGAATTTCATGTACGGGTATGTTATTGATATCATCAAATCTCGGCTGATATATTTCAATGGCATTTTTCCCTGCATCATGGCAAATCTGAATGTTGGAGAAATTATTTTCAAACAAGCAAGCATAAAAATGTGCAGCATAAATCACTCCCGCATCCATCGGGAAAACCGTTTGGGTCCCCACTGCATATTTACAGTATTTTTTCGCTGCTTGGGCATGGGCATTGCTGTTGCAAGCACTAAGGATCACTACTTGCGGATTATGTTTCTCCCCATATACCTTCATTATCCCGTCAAATTCCTCGACAGGCATGGGGGAAACCTGCTTGTTTTCATCTTCAAAATACAGTCCATTATCAAGAGAGGAATGCATGGACAGGTGGAGAAAATCGGGCTGATACCTTAAAAGTAGATGTAAAAATTCATTCTTTTTCACCGACGGCTCTATCTCAATCACATAGTTATAGCGATCGGTGCCTTTTTGAAGGCTATCTTTTATTCCTTTGAATTCAGAACCAAAATCCAGGGGATTTTTATTCTTTGGGCTGGTGCAGATAAACAGGATTGTTTTTTTGGACATTCCCGACAATAGTCGTTGGATGTTTGCTCTTGTAAATTGATCTTGGAAATAATGAATGCCTTCTTCCAGCGAATTAAAACTCCCTGAAGACACGGACTGCTCGCTTTGAAGGGCAAATTCAAGCAGGTTCTTTTGTTGGAGTACATACCGTTCCTTCTGGAACAGCTTTTCAGCTGTCTTCTTGAAGTAGCTGTCAACCAAATAGGCTTCTTGGCTTCCATCATCCAGATGTATTTTTTTACTTTTGATCGCATTCAAAAGAATTCTCAATGTTTCTTTTTCCAAATGAACCCTAAGCAAGTTGATGCGAAGATTTCTCAATATGCTTTTTCCCTCATTACCCAAATGGTGATAAGGAACGGGCGTTGATATTAACCAAACTTTTATAGGATACCCTCCTATTTTAAGCTTATAGCCGTATAACTTAAGCAAGCCAAACTCATTGGGAAGTACTAATTCTTCAATCAACGATGCATATTTTGGAACCGAAAGATTTTTACTTTCCGCATAAATAAGCAAAATCACGATTTCGCCGGCCTCAACAAAATGCTGTTGTTTGGAAATCAACTTTGATTTGGAGGTGGATGATTCGTGATATTTTTTAGCCAGTTTTTTCCCAGCTTTGATTATTCCAACATTTTCCGAGTCAATTAACACCGGTAAGGAGGAAAAATGCCTCAATATTTCCTCTATATCAATGGGGCTGAATTTAGAATCAAGTTGCTCGAGTTTTTTCTCCAAATTATCGACAAACCCAGCCTCGATTTTTCCCAAAAAATATCCATCTGAAAAATACCTTCTATAGCTATTATAGATTGTTGATTTAATATCGGGGGAAATTGGATATCCATTTTTATGCAGATCTTCATAGTGCATGGCTTTGTTCAAGGAGCAAAAATTTTCCTCAGCCGGCCAATCAACGCTACCTCCGGATCTTCTTTCCCGCACAGCCCCAAATCTACGGACAAATGATTTTTTACTTGCAGGTGGATTCGGCCATTCAGGTTTATTCAATCTTCCTTCATTATCGGGAAGCAAGGGTCTACAGTCAACAATTGGAAATTGGAAGACAATGTGCATATTTAAATGGAACGCTTATATTAAAAAAAGGAGGGTTCGCACAAAGTCCTCCCCCCTTCCAGATCTATGATCCATCCAGATCTACGATGCAATCGTACTACCAATACAATTGGAGAAGATCTTCCTCGCCACCTCACCAGGTTATTCAACCTTGGCTATTTAGCTAATACCAATTTAAATAGATTTTTTTTATAATTGAAATATTTTTTTGCTTGAATGTGTTTAAAATTAATTGAAAAAAATCCGACAGACTCGGAGTATCACAGAAATCTAGCATTTGCCTAAAAATTTCATAAAATATTTCTTGACGGTCTTCCTTATTAAGTGTCAGAATTTTATGGACATGTTGCCTCTCTTTTATAGATTGATCAAAAATTCTTGCAATCCAGGCTGATGCTAAATCCCTATCATGGATTAAATTCAAGCAATCTTCCTCCCGCAATATATGTTTTACTTTTTCTATATCGGTTTCGATTAAGGCGTTATTTACCTCCCTTGAAATAAAAATAAAGTGCGAAAATCAACGTAATTAAAGGAAGAATTAAACCAAACTCCCCTGTAAAATAGGCTGAAATATCGGACTCCTTGGTAATTCTTTCATAAAAGGCCTGAACCACTCCATTGTGTGTTGCGTGAAAAATGGCCACTGGCCAGATACTGCCAGATTTCATTCTTAGCCAAGTAAAAATAATTGCCGCAGATACGACCAATAAAAAGAAGCAAAAAATCCGGTAGCCTAGGGGTGTGGGGGAATCGCCATACCCGCCAGATATAATTCCGGGAAGATGCCAAACACCCCAAATAATACCACTGATCCAGCCGGCCTTTTTAAAACCAACCCATTTAGAAAGTTCGGGAACCAAAAATCCCCTCCATCCCAATTCTTCCCCTAAGGCCAAAATCATGGCTGGAAGTAAGTTTAACAGTGTAATATAAAAAAATGCCATCATGATCACCTTTGCGTCACTTTTTGTGTCCGTCCCCAAGGTAAGGCGGGCTCTTTCCAGAAAAGTTGGGTTCGGCACTTCGGCAAGTTGTAAAAGCCAAATCAATGTATATGCAATGGTTGCAATAAGAATTGGTATAACCCAACCCAAAGCCAACCATTTGGCACTGAGTTTCCATCCGAATTCTCTGAAGTCTCTTTTGAAAACAATCGATGTTAATATGGCAGCTAATGCGGGCGTCCACATGATCAACAAACTTGAAAGATTACCAATTTCAAGTTTAGGAATAACAATGTGGCATAAAGTGGTTAAAACGATAAGAATAATTAAAAAGAGGCTTATTCTCTTTTGGGAAACTAAATGCTCTTTATTAAAAACTGAAGTTCCAGATTTCATGGGGTGCTTGGTTTATTTTAATTTTGAATGCAGGTATTGATTTTGACTTTTGGTTATACCCCTTCATCCCTTTCTAAATTTATACCAGATAAAAAATGGTCGAATCCGCTCTTGTTTAGCTACTTGCAGAAAACCCCCTATAAAAATTCCGGACATTTCTTGATCGATAACGAACATTACTAAAGGCGTGTAAATATGGCCATATAAATGACTCACCAAAGGTTATGGGCTATCATTTCACTTGCATCCGAATTGAAATACCAGTAGTGTACCAAGGAACTACGGCATAATAGGGCATGACTGCCTGACGTGATTTATTCGGTGCTTAATGAAAAACTCCCCATGGGAATGGCTTTTCATTCATTTAGCCCTCCATCGCCCTTGGTACGCACATTATGAAACGTATTAATCAATGATGAACTGGTAGAACACTTCTACATTATGCTACTGGATAGAAACAACCAAGTTCTGAAATCCGGAAAAAGAAAAAGAAACTGATCAATAACAGATCTCAACATTTGAGTAGAAAGGGCCATAGGTGACTTTAATCCATTTCGTTAAGAAACTTTTAGATAGAAAACTCCTACAAAAGCCCAAAAAATCACCTCCCCTACCACAAGCAGCGTTGGAATACAAGACACCGCCACCGACTTCATACCCCATCCAAAATTTCCGGGTAGTTGTTGGCAGGTTTATTGACCTAGATAGATATCTTATACGCCTCCATGTCATCTGCCGGATAGGGTTTCAAAAACGAAAGCAGATCGTAGGGGTTTTGGTCCGGGTCTAGCCATTGTTTTTCTTCTTCGGCAGTCAAGATTACAGGCATTCTGTCTTGGATTTTATCCATTAGGGCATTGGGAGATGTGGTGATGATGGAGAAAGAATCATACAGCTCATCTTTTGGATCTTTCCAGCTAGACCAAAGCCCCGCAAAAGAGTAGTTCTCCCTTTCCTGAAGGTGTATGTCAAAGTTACCGAGATTTTATGGTTTTACAGGCAAAGTACATTGTTCCGGATTTCGTGCCTCTATTTCTCTATTATTGATTTGATAAGGCACTTTCAAACTGAACGTAAAATTATCTTCATTTCTATTGCAACCTAGTTAACGATAAGACAGTTTGTCTTATATTATATTCACATTTTATTAGATTCCCTCATTATTTTTTTTTATTTTAGGAATTGCCAAAATAATTAAGATCCTTACCAATAATAGCCGGATGAATTGGCAATCGTTTTATTCTTTGTTTTTTAGATATTAATCATTAAACAAGATGGACTATCCTTCCTCATATGGTCACTTCATTTACCAAGGCAAAGCAAGCACTATATTTAAAGTTGATGAGCCGGAGGGTGTTCCTAAGAAAATACGAAAAATATTGAATAGTGATTCCCCGGAAAGCTGCGAAGAAAAATGCTTTGAAAATGAGTTTAAACTTACCCATGATCTCCACATTCCAGGGGTAAGGAAAGCCATATCCCTCCATAACCAGGACGGCGCGCTTGTTTTGGAACTGGAATATTTTGATGGAATTACCATTAAAGAAAAGATTATCTCCGACCCATTGGATCTGGGGGTTTTCTTAAAGATCGCCATCGAAATTACAAATGCACTGGAAAGTCTGCACCAGTTACATATCGTTCACAAAAACCTTAGTTCTGAAAACATTCTGGTTAACAACCAGCATGAAATCCAATTGATAGATTTTGGCCTCGCAGGTAAAACCCATCAATTATCTAATGATGTGGGCAATCTGGAGCAATTGGAAAGATCGTTGGCTTATATCTCTCCGGAGCAGACGGGCAGGCTCCACCGAGAGGTAGATGAACGGTCGGATTTGTATTCCTTGGGAGTAATCTTCTATGAAATGCTCACAGGGAAATTACCATTTGAGGGCAAAGATAACCTGGAGTTAGTTTATGCAAATTTTATACAAATTCCCATTGCTCCGCATGTGATAAGAAATGTCCCTCAGGTACTTTCTGAGATTATACTTAAGCTATTGGAAAAAAATCCTGATGATCGTTACCAATCAGGCTTCGGATTAAAACACGATTTGCAAGAATGTCTTATTCAATTGGAAAAGGGGGGGGAAATCAAGGCTTTTCCTTTAGCAAGGAATGATTTCTCCCGAAAATTCAAGCTACCGCAGGAATTGTATGGAAGAGAAAAAGAAAAAGCCCAACTGCTCCAGTTGTTTGAAAACGCTTGCAGTGGCCCAGCTCAAATAGTTTTTATTTCAGGTTATTCGGGAGTAGGTAAAACTGCTTTGGTTCAGGAACTTTCGAAATATTTACCGGAAAGAAGGGGCTGTTTTATCAGCGGAAAATTTGACCAGTATCAGCGGGATACCCCCTATTATGCCTGGATACAGGCTTTTGAGGCTTTTGTCAACCAAGCCCTTACTGAGAGCATAGACCGCATGGAATATTGGAAAGAGAAGATTGTCAATGCGGTATGGCCGAATGGCAAATTATTGACAGATGTAATCGGTCACCTGGAAACCCTCATTGGCAAACAGCCTGAAATAAACAAAATCAATCCAGTGGATAGCCAATTCCGATTTAACCAAACGGTGATCAACTTCATTAAGGCCCTCAGTACAAAGGAACATCCATTTTTTATTTTTGTAGATGATTGGCAATGGGCAGATCTTCCTTCTTTAGATCTGCTGAAGGTATTGGCTACCGATCCTGAAATACAATTTGTCATGATAGTAGGTACGTTTCGTGAAAATGAGGTGGACACCACCCATCCTTTAGTACGGAGAATGCATGAAATAAAGATGCAAAATAGGGTAACCCACGAAATCAAGCTCCAAGATATATCACCAACGGATGTAGCTCAACTTATAGCCGACACCTTGAATACCTCAGTGAAATCCTGCCAATCTTTCGCTAAACTTATTTACACAAAAACCCAAGGCAATGCCTTCTTTTTACGGCAAATACTGTACACCATATACCAAGCTAACCTGCTCCAATTCAATCCAGCAAAACAAAGTTGGGATTGGGAACTGGAAAAAATCAGACAGCTCAATATTACAGACAACGTGGTAGGGCTAATGGCAGAAAAAGTCCTCAGGTTGCCGATAGCTTCTCAGCATGTACTCAAGCTCTCCTCCTGCATCGGAACTTTATTCAATTTGACCACCCTTTCGGTGATTTATGAAAAACCGGCAGCCGAAACTTCAAAGGACTTGCTGAATCCGTTGCAGGAAGGGCTTATTATTCAGATCAAAGACAATTATAAATTTGCCCATGACCGAATTCAGCAGGCGGTCTACTCATTAATCCCTGAACAGGACAGAAAATTGTTTCACCTGCAGATTGGCAGGTTACTTCTGCAAAATGCAAAGCACCAAGGGGAGAACGAAAGTCAGCTGGATGGGCAATTATTTGATATTGCTAGTCACTTGAATGTAGGCAGAAACCTTATCAAAAGCAAAAATGAAAGAATTCAACTGGCGCAGTTGAACCTGAAAGCAGGGCTAAAAGCCAAACCTGCAACGGCTTTCCCGTCGGCAGCCAACTTTTTTAATACAGGAATAACCTTACTTCCCAAGGATGCCTGGCAAATTCACTACGACCTGACCTTCCAACTTTACGAAGAATGTGCAGAATGTGAATTTATCATTGCACAGGAGACAGAATCTGAAAAGCATTATTCTATCTTATTGAAAAACACCCAAACCGCTTTAAAAAAAGCAGATATATTATCCACTCAGGTATGGCAATATATTGGTGTATATAGAATGGAAGAAGCGTATAAAAAAGCTACTATGGGTCTGCATTTGTGTGGCATTGATATTCCCAGGACCGAAAAGGAGCTTAAACAACAAAGCATCCGGCTAGAAGCTGAAATTGAATACTTAGTTCAACACAAAACTTTACATAAATTTATTGATGCCTCTCTTGTAACTGATCCGGTGCAAATTGTTCGGATGAAAAATTTTTACACCATGGCCTGTCAAGGTTACATTACAGCTGATTTCAATCGGTTTAAATTCTGTGCTTTAAAAGGAATAGCGCTTTCTTTGAGATCTGGACTGTTTGATCTTTCTCCCAATATGTTTGCAATGTACAGTAGGATCCTTGCTGGAAAAGACCTTTACCAAGAAGCTTATGAATTTGCCAGGCTGGCCATTGGGTTGGCAGATTCCAATACCAAAGCCAGGGGACGTACGCAAGCATATACCAGGGCAGCATTTTGGGGATGTCCTTATGGGGAACCTTTAAAAACATCCGTTCCTATTTTTATTAAAGGAGCGGAAGTAGGTTGGGAAATGGGCGATCTGGTACAATCTGGACCAAGCCATTTGGATATTGCGATCCATATGTTTCACCAGGGCAACTCCTTGAAGGATGTAGAAAAATATGCGGACAAAGCTGTTGAATATAACAAAAAAGTAAATTTTAGATTGGTTATGGATGCAAGTCTCATAGAAAAAAGATTAGCATCCTATTTGCAAAACAGAGATCCCGCCTATGATTTATCCGATGCAAGTTTTCCAATTCAACAGATAAGCCGCATCAAAAGCAACATGATAAATGGATTTCTGTGGTTTAACAGAATTCAAGTTAAATTCTGGTTTGAAGCCTATAAAGAAGCATATGAAATTGCCAAGGATAAATTCCAGCTTTTTCA
>DATHWC010000075.1:0-47376 GCA_035460985.1 Lunatimonas sp. | reverse complement strand
AGGTTTTCAGGTATATATACAGAAATAGAAAGACGTTCATTTTCACCAAAACTCAAATTTTGATAGGCACTGCATATATCAGTTTTGTATTTGAAGTGCTTTTACCACAGTGGTCTGACAGATATACTGCTGATCCATGGGATGTGCTTTGTTATGGCTTGGGCGCGGTGTATTTTTATTTGTTTATCAACCGTCAAGGGTGATCAAATACCATTACTTTTGTTATATGAATTCTAAGTCCAGTAGAGCATTATTTAAAAAGTACACGCAGAAGCTTCAGGACCTTTATGCTACGGATGAGGCAATCAGCCAGGTTCAATGGTTGTTCGAACATTTTCTTAGAATAACCCGGAAGGATTTGCTGCTGGATAAAAAAATCACTGCAATTCCGGAAGAACTGGAATTTGCCATGACAAAACTTTTGTCAGGTACCCCTATTCAGTATGTTTTGGGCAAGGCACATTTTTATGGGAGAGATTTTTTTGTCTCACCCCATGTCTTGATCCCCCGATTTGAGACGGAAGAATTAGTCCATCTAATTATTCAGGAAAACACTCTAGTAGCACCAAATATTCTTGATGTCGGGACGGGATCGGGTTGCATCCCCATTACGCTCTCGCTGGAGATACCACAGAGTAAGGTAATCGGCATTGATATCAGTCCAGAGGCAATAGAGGTCGCTTCCCGAAATGCAGGCGCACTGAAAGCAACCGTTGATTTCTTGCAAATAGATGTCCTTAAGGACGAAATCCCTACCGGTCCTTGGGACCTGATCGTAAGTAATCCTCCCTATGTACGGAACTGGGAAAAGGAGGCGATGCATCAAAATGTATTAAATCATGAACCGGCACTTGCGCTTTTCGTACCCGACGAAGACCCGCTTCTGTTCTATCGGGTAATTGCCGGAAAAGCAAGTAGTAACCTTAACTCCGGCGGAAAGCTTTATTTTGAAATCAACGAAGGTTTTGGTCCACAGACTAAGCTGCTACTCGAACATAAGGGGTTTGTTGATGTGACCATCCATCGGGATTTGCAGGGAAAGAATCGGATGGTTCGAGCGACTTGGTTAGGGTAATTAGCCTTTTAAAAACTCCCCAATCCAAAAGACACCATTTCCCTTAAATGTCACCAGTCCTTCTTCTACCTCCACGAATGTGGCGTGATTGATCAGGATAAGCCTGGAACCTTTGGATGTGGTCAATTCTATAAAGCTGTTTTCGGGGGCGTGTAATTGTACTGATCCAGCTGGGAGCCATTTTTTCAGTGTCCCCGATTTGGCGGGGTAGTATCGAATTGGGCCGTCGTAGATGACCAAATCAAGATTGGACAACATGGGTTCAAGGTCTTTTACCTTGGTATGGTCAAAACCGAGGAGAACGGCTGCGGAATGCCCCGATTCTATTAAATAGGTAAGGCCTTCATTCAGAAAATTGGCTCCTTTTGAAATTAAAAATTCTAGTGAAAACTGCTCCTCAAGCAAATGGGTATTATTCTTCAAAAATTCTGCATCAGCAATCAACCTGTCAATTTTGATTCCCCAGGACAAAACCTTATTCAGTGCATCTTGTGCGACCAGGACGGTAGGGGACCATTCCAATATTTCAGAAACCAGGTCAAAGTCATAATCATCCGCCTGTAGAATCATCAAGGCGGGTTCCTGTTGTTCTTTGACAAAATGGTGCGAGGACATACGACTTATTATAAGCCGCAAATTTACCAAAAATGCGGCAATCCTAAATCCCAGATGGCAATTTGAATGACATTTTAGCACAGAAAATGTAATCTTAATTGTAAAACACTCAAAGATGGAAGGATGCTTCTTTTGTTATCCGATGCTTTTTTATACTTTTAGGACCTAGATCAACCTAATTTTCTAGCTTCTTTATAAATAAATTACGTCATGGCAATTTCCCAACCTATTAATTTTACCCGCTGGATTGAAGAAAACAGACATTTGTTAAAGCCACCTATCGGCAATCAAATGATGTACAAAGGGAATGATGATTTTATAGTCATGGTAGTAGGAGGTCCTAATTCCCGAAAGGATTTCCATTACAATGAAGGGGAAGAGTTTTTTTATCAGGTAGAGGGAGATATTACCTTAAAGGTAGTAGACGAAGGACAGGTGAGGGACATTTTAATTAGGGAAGGAGAAATGTTTTTATTGCCGTCCAAAACCCCCCATAGTCCAAGACGGCCGGCAAATACGATTGGACTGGTGTTTGAGCGATACAGAAAGCCCGGTGAACAGGATGGGTTTATTTGGCATTGTGAAAAATGCGGGAATAAACTATATGAGGAATATGCGGTAGTTACAGATATAGTTAACCAACTGCCTCCTATCATGGAGCGTTTCTGGAGCAACCCTGAGCATACCACCTGTAAATCCTGCGGCACGGTGATGTCAAAAAGTTGAGCGAGTACAAAAATCCAGCGATTTTGGATTTGAGATCTATAAGATTTCTGGAATTAGATATAATCCCTTGAATTGGAATTATTTATATGATTATATAGTTTCCTATTTAAACCGTTTGTTTTAGTTTAAATCTTGACTATCTTTGAAGAGATCAGGATCAACCCATGGTGATTACTCCCTACATATCGCAACTCTCTTTTAGACCTTCTCCCAACCGGAGGTGTGCTGCATTGTTTTTCAGGCACAATAAGGCCTTTGTATAGTCATCCCCTGCTAATGTTATGCAAGTAGGGGGCTAACGCCGCAATTTACAAATTTCTTAAATTCCAGGAACTTCCGATGAGCAGACTCATAGGTAAGTTCCCACACCTATTTATTTCTATGAAACCAATATTAAAATCATCCGATTATAAAAAAATAAAAGTCTTAATTTCAGACTTACCAAGACAATACCGTACTCGAGAAATCGGCGAATTGCAAATGGAGATGGAAAAGGCAACCATCGTCCCTGACGAAAATATTGAAGCTGACATTATTCAGGTTAATTCTTATTTTGAAGTAACAGCAATGGATTCGGATCAACGCATTTGCTATTCCTTGGTACTTCCTTCGGACGCAGATCTCGAAAAAAAGAAAATTTCCATATTTTCACGACTCGGAGTTGCCCTAATTGGCTTTCGTGAGGGGATGGAAATCGAGTGGAAACTGCCCGGTGGGATAAAAAAGTTTAAGATTGAAAAAGTTCTACAACCTTTGACTTCACCTCTTTAATCATTAGAATCATTAATACTATGAAATGGACATACAGTATTAAAAATAAAATTAGGGCGGCGATGCTCCTTTTTATCGTATTGGCTTTGGTACTGTTGAATAATTTTTCAGAGAGAAATAATTCATCTAAGATCAACAAGGCCATCCATTCCATTTATGATGACCGTCTTATTGCCGAAGGTTATATATTCCGGTATTTAAACAACTCCCATCAGATCATCGAGCTTATTGATGAACCGTCTTTATTGGGAACTGAGAAGCTGAAGGAGATTAGAGATAGACTGGCTAATGTCAGGGAGATTAATGGCTTTTTTGAGCAGACTACTTTAACTAATTTAGAAAAAACTGATTATCTGGAATTAAAGAGACTTTATTTTGAGATTAATCAGGCTGTATTGGACGGTAATTTGGAGCAGGCAAAAATTGTGGCCAAGGAGACTTTAGGAATACTTGAACTGCTTTCCGAGATTCAGCTTACGGAAGCGAAAAATCAGATTCAAGAAATCAACCGGCTTAACAGTTCTACCACGCTTAATTCCCATTTTGAAATAGCAGTGCTGATAATTATAGGAGTTTGGATACAAGGACTGGTATTTGCCTCAAATACCCTAAAAGGCGGGAAACCCCAGCAAAATCCTTCTTTAAATTAAAAAGGAATGTACTAATTTTTGGGAATTTAGCTTGGATTTCTTTTATATTTGTCTGGATTTTTGTTCAAGTAATCCTATTTCAGACTTCGCTACATGCCAGCTAATTTCTTTGAGTATTCTCTTGAATTTGCCCAGAAAATGGATAGGGCTGATCCATTAGGTAAGTTCAAAGAGAATTTTTTTATACCGGAAATTAATGGAAAACCGACAGTATATTTCTGTGGAAATTCATTGGGCTTGCAGCCCAAAACTGTACAGACATATATTCAGGAGGAGCTGGATTCATGGGCTAGTCGGGGTGTTGAGGGGCATTTTGTGGGGGGGAATCCCTGGCTGTATGCCAGAAAAAAATCAAAGCACGCACTTGCCAAGCTCTTAGGAGCCAATGAATCCGAGGTAGTTGCCATGAACAGTCTAAGCTCCAATTTGCACCTGCTTTTGGTTTCTTTTTACCGTCCCTCCAAAACAAAATTCAAAATACTTACAGAAGCAGGTGCCTTCCCTTCTGATCAATATGTTCTGGAATCACAGGCTCGATTTCATGGATTTAATCCAGAGGAAGCTATTTTGGAAATTAGTCCCAGAGAAAATGAGCATACTCTGCGCACGCAGGATATTCTGGAGCAATTAACTCTTCACCAAAGCGAAATCGCTCTTGTGATGCTTTCTGGAATTCAATATTATACAGGTCAGCTTTTTGATATAAAGGCCATTAGCTCGGCAGCGCATCAGTTTGATATTCCTGTTGGATTTGATTTGGCACACGCCATTGGCAATGTCCCGTTGGAGCTTCACGACTGGAATGTTGATTTTGCCACCTGGTGCAGTTACAAGTACCTCAATGCCGGACCGGGAAATGTTTCGGGAATTTTTGTGCACGAAAAGCATGGAAATTCCAGTCAAATCCCAAGGTTTGCAGGGTGGTGGGGGCATGACGAAGGTGAGCGATTTTTAATGAAAAAGGGGTTTAAGCCCATGTCTGGGGCAGATGGTTGGCTTTTGTCCAATGACAACGTTTTGGGGCTAGCCGCTCTGCAAGCCTCTCTAGATATCTTTAATAAAACCTCTGTACTGGAATTGAGAAAAAAAAGTGAACTATTAACCGGCTATTTAGAGTTTTTAATATATCAGATTAGCAATACAACCCATCTACTAGAAATCATAACCCCTTCTGAGTCAAATAAAAGAGGCTGTCAACTTTCTCTTCTTATCCACAAGGGTGGAAAAGAGATATTTGATAGTATGGCTTCTGCTGGCGTAGTGGCCGATTGGCGTAATCCCAATGTTATTCGTTTAGCCCCTGTCCCGCTTTACAATAGTTTTGAAGATGTTTATAATTTCGCCAAGGTTTTTGAAACATCTGTGAGAAAATCCGCTTTATAGTTTATCCTAATCAAACCAACTGAACCGTATCTATCATGAAAAATCAAATCAGCATACTTGGTGCAGGCCTTATTGGTTCGTTACTGGGAATATACCTCAAGAAAAAAGGCCTGGAAACTTCCATTTACGAAAAGCGGAAGGACTGGCGAAAGAATCAGACATCGACCGAAGGCAGGTCTATAAATATGGCTCTCAGCTTTAGAGGCTGGAAAGCATTGGAGAAAGCTGGAGTAAAGGAAAAAGTGGAGCCTTTCACTATCCCCATGTATGGCAGGAGAATTCATGACGAACATGGTACTACTTATTGTCAACCTTATGGAAAAGACAATGAAGCCATCTATTCGATTTCAAGAAATGTTCTAAATGGTATTTTGCTTGATGAGGCGGAAAAGGCCGGGGTAAATATGTACTTTGAACATACAGTGGAGGATGTTGATGTTCATCAGAATATGGTTACGTTTTCCCTTCCAAATCAAGAAAAGAAACAGTTGGATGCTTCTGTAATTATCGGATCAGATGGAGCTTTCTCTTCGCTGAGAAATGCCATGCAACGTCAGACGAGGTTTAATTTCAGCCAGCAATATATTTCTCACGGCTATAAAGAGTTAACCATTCCGGCTACCGATGAGGGTGAATTTGCCATGGATCCAAACGCGCTCCATATTTGGCCAAGAGGTAATTTTATGCTAATTGCACTACCCAATATTGACAAGTCTTTTACCTGTACCCTTTTCTTGCCATTTGAGGAATCTATAGTTTCTTTTGACAAAATACGGGATGATCTGGATGTTATCCATGTATTTCAGACATATTTCAACGATGCGTTCCTGCTCATGCCAAATCTAACAGCCGAGTTCTCTAGAAATCCAACCGCATCCCTTGTCAATACCGAATGCTACCCATGGACGGTAAATAATTGCCTCCTGATCGGAGATGCCGCCCACGCGATGGTCCCCTTCTACGGTCAAGGTATGAACTGTGGATTTGAAGATTGTTATATTTTAGATGGTTTGATCGACAAGTATGGGACATTTTCCTGGGATTTGGTATTTGAGAAATTCCAAAAATCAAGAAAACCCGACACGGATGCCATCTGTCAATTGGCGATGGATAATTTTAAGGAAATGAGTGATAGCGTATCCGACCCAAAGTTTCTTATTCGCAAAAAAATCGAAGCGAAGCTTCATGAACTGTTTCCTCAAGAGTGGGTGCCGCTGTACAGCATGGTGACATTTTCGGACATCAAATATTCAGAGGCTTATGCGCAGGGGAAAATCCAAGCCGCTGTACTAGACAAGGTGATGAGAGATCCTTTTATAGCCCAAAAATGGAAGGATCTCGACTATCATGGCATACTGAACAAAGTAGAAAGCGCCAAGGCAGTTTAGCAGTTTTCTCAGGGATAAAGGGAGGTACCCCAGCGGGCTTCGAACCCCTTTATCCCTTGCAAGCCACCTGAATGAATGATTAGAATTTTACTAGTTGGGGGAAAGTGTCCACCGCGAATCTTATCAAATACTCCGTAAACCATTTTACCTGTGTATATCGGATCTAGGGGTATACTTGTGTGCTTGTAAAAGTCCTGTATGAACGTTATTAAGTGTTGTGTGTGTTTCGCATAGCCACCAAAATGGTAATCGTTAACAATTTCCAAGGAGCACTTCGGAGTTATGTCGTATGCCTCCATTAACTTTCGGATTGATTCCTTTATAAATTCTCCTTTTAAAGCCGAAAAACCCACTACCGATTGATGTGCCAAAGCTGACGCAGTTATCCCGGCAATCGTTCCCCCAGTGCCTACGCAGACGGCTATATGCGTAGCGTCAGCATGTTCCGGGAGAAGAATTTCCTTACACCCCTTGATGGCAAGTGAATTGGTGCCTCCCTCAGGAATCACGTAAACTTGACCAAACCTTCGGCGTAATTGATTTAATATTTGTGTCTCTTCCTTTTTCCTGTAGGTACCCCTATCCAAGGGATGCAGCACCATTCCGAACTTTTCAGCCGCATCCAAGGTAGGATTGAGGGGTTGGATTATTTCTCCCCTTATGACTCCGACTGTTTCCATATTGAAAAGTTTACCTGCCGCCGCTGTGGCATAGATATGGTTGGAATAGGCTCCACCAAAAGTTAGAATTTGCCGAAAGCCTTTTTCTCGGGCGTCCATTAGGTTATGGCGCAATTTGAAAAATTTATTTCCTGATAACTCAGAATGTACCAAGTCTAACCGAAGTATAGACACCGAAACATTTTTTTCGAGCAAAAGGGGGAAAGACAGCGTCTGGGTTGGGATTTCGTTGGGTTTTAGCACAGGTTCGAAGGAATATTATTCAAATTTATAAAATTCTCAATGATCAAGGGTTAATTTTGCATTATGGTTGAAGATTTTGAATCAGACGATGACGGTGGAGAAGAAGAGGAATCTTTTGTATCCCAACATACAATTACGGTGGACAAGGGTCAGGATGCAATAAGACTGGACCGATTCCTTACAGACAAAACAGCCAATGCCAGCCGAAACAAAATTCAGCAGGCCATTGATTCGGGAGTGGTAAAAGTCAATGACCTTCCTTCGAAGGCAAATTATAAAATCAAGCCCGGAGATGTGATTACATACTGGGTTGCCCGGCAAAACAAACATACGGATGTACTTCCTGAGCCGATCCCGTTGGATATTATCTATGAGGATGATGAATTGCTCGTGGTAAACAAGCCGGCAGGCATGGTAGTCCATCCAGCCCATGGAAACTGGACTGGGACATTGGTAAATGGATTAGCCTATCATTTTAAACAGCTTCCTGAGCTGCCTGGCAATTCCGGGCGTCCTGGACTGGTACACCGTATTGACAAAGATACAAGCGGACTTTTGGTAATTGCAAAATCAGAGGTGGCAATGGCCCATCTTGCCCAACAGTTTTATGACCATAGTATTGAACGGACTTATTTGGCACTGGTTTGGGGAGAACCGAGTGCAGAATCGGGAACTGTAGATATGGCAATAGGTAGAAGTGCGAAAAACCGGAAAATAATGGATACCTTTCCAGAAGGTGACTATGGGAAGCATGCCATTACCCATTGGCAGGTTATCAAACGTTTGCGTTATGTTTCCCTGCTTACCTGCAAACTAGAAACAGGTAGGACTCATCAAATTCGCATTCACCTCAAACACCTTGGTCACCCACTTTTCAATGATGCCGCATATGGAGGGGATAAAATTCGAAAAGGAACTCAGTTTTCCAAATACAAAATGTTTATCCATAATTGTTTTAAAATAATCCCCCGTCAGGCTTTACATGCCAAATCGTTGGGATTTATTCATCCAAAAACTGGAGAATTTATGTATTTTGAATCCCCACTGCCTCAAGACATGGAGGAGGTTTTACAAAAATGGGAGGAATATGTACAACATGTACCTTAAAATAGGTTATGGAATCAATAAAAAGGCCTCATTAAAAGATTGTCTAATTATTGAATTAATAATTATAAGTCGGTTTTATTCGTTATCCTGTAAAAGATTACCTTTTTTTATAAAATAATTTTCTTAAAACGAAGCTTTTGTTACATTTGGACCACCAAAAGCAAAAGCGCTTTATATACTGTAGGATGTTGAAATTGGCAGACAAGCCCTCCTGTCTCGGGGGTGGAGGATCCGGTAGCTAATACTGGTGCACAGGATAAAGCACACATCGAGCTCAATGTGTTGCCTAACTGCTTCGTGGAGGTTCGAGTCCTTCTCCTACAGCCAACTAATAGTCAAGGGAAACGTTTATGACTGAAAGATAGCTACCTTTCAAATAAATGTTTCCTTTTTTTTGTTGATCAAAAGAGGATGAGTGTTTTTTTGAATTATATTAATTTAATTTTGTGCTTCATTGATCTCTTATGCGTATTTCACCTGAGCAAAAACTCTTATTTACCAATCGGTTAAAGAAGTACCTGAAAGTTGCTGCAGTAGCATTATCGATTCTTCTTGTGCTTCAGGTTGTGGTTTATTTCGGGTCGAATTTTTTGTTAAGAGGATATATTCAGCAGCAAATCGAAATCGTTTCGGATGGAAAATACAAAGTGGATTTTGAAGAGTTTCACCTTTCCCTATTTGAAAGAGGCTTCTATATCAATGGATTTACCTTAGATCCGGTAGATCCTGTTCTCTTTGAAAAAGAAGACATCCCCTTTTACCGAGTCAGCACTCCAGAGTTTAGTATAAGGAAGATCGGATTTAGCTTTCAGAACCGGATACTTACAATAGGAGAAATCCGTCTTCAAAAACCAATTGTTGAGTCACGGCAATCCACGGATGAATTGGAAAGTACTTCGGAGACAACTCCTCTTCGACAACTTGAAATTGAAGTTCAGCGTTCGCTTGGGGAGAATTTAAAAGATATCGTCATAAAGGAAATCTTTATTGACAATGCGGATTTGTTGTTGGTGAATTTTATCAGCCAGAAGTCAATCAAGGCAGATGAGACCAACCTTTATGTACGAAATTTAAAACTTGCCCAAACGGCCCAACCCATTCCATTCAATGCGGACGGTTTTGTATTCGACCTGAAAAATTTTGAAATTCTCCTGGCTGACAGCATTCATACCGTTTCGGCTACAGCAGTTAGCATATCCTCTCTGGACAATAGAATCACAGCTGAGCGGGTAATCATTTCTCCCGACCTTGACAAACCTTCCGACACCTATTACGAAATTGAACTGGACAATTTAGAACTGACTGATGCAGATATTGATCAAATGTTCTATACCTCCGATGTAGGCATAGGTACCTTGAAGCTTGAGGGCCCCACATTTACGCTATACACAGACAGAATCACCAATGGGGAAGCGAAAAGTGATACCCAGCTTTATGAACTGATTGAGGATATTCTTGCTTCGATTTCCATCAATAACCTGAATATACGATCTGGTAATTTTCTTCAGCGGGGAATTTCTGATCCCAACAAAAACAGGATTGAGGCAGAAGACATTTGGTTTAAAATGCAGCGGGTATACATAGGCCCTGATGAATTGCGTCGCCAAAATCAATTTTTTTATGCCGGTGACGCTGAGTTGGACATTTCCAAAGTTCGATTGGCGCTTGCTGATGGCATACATTGGGTCTCAGGGGAAAATGTATACATATCTTCCATTTCGGATAAAGTGTCGATGGAAAAAATTCAATTGACCGGAATTTATGATGAAAGCAATGTCCCGGATATCACGCTTTTTGAAATTGAAATTCCTTACCTCAATTTCACCAGGGCAAATTTGAGAAAAATCTACAATGAGAACATCGTTGATATTGAGGAGATGACCATTACCTCTCCAGATGTAATTTTGAAAGACCTCCAGGGCAGTGAAGCAAAAAGTAGTGGCAATCCACTTCGTGACCTTACTAAGGATTTCCTAACGGGTGTTTATGTCAAGCGCCTTGAAATAACAGAGGGACGCCTGATTCTCGATAATCATATTCGTGTCCGCCAGGATAGCCTTTCCTTCGGCAAGATCAACCTCATTTTGGAAAATTTCCAGTTGGACGAAACCATTATCTCAGAACAAACCGATAAAATCTTTTTTGCCGATGATTTAAGGCTGGAGATTGAGGACTACGCACTGAAACTCTCCGACAACCTACATCTATTTTCATCTGACAGGATCCTGATTGATACCAAGCTGGACTTAATTGATATTGAAGGATTTCATCTAAAGCCCTCCGCAACTAACGATGTAATTGGATTATTGTCCCGGTATGGGCGAACAACGATGTTGGATATCGAAATCCCCCGGTTTACAGCAAAAGGCGTAGACATCAATAAAGCCTACTTTGATGAAGAACTTTTGGTCAAGCACATTAATATTCCTTCCCCAGTCATCCAGTGGATAAAATATATTCAAAAATCTGACGAAGAAGAAGACACGGAATCCGTCAAAATGGAGCGCGCAGATATTTTGAATTTGCTTACTGCATATTTCAATACCGTCAAAGTGGATTCATTAACGCTGGAGGATGGCTCTTTTATCTATGACAATTTCGCCAACGAAAATTTCCGCTCCTTTGCGGAAAACGATATTTCCATTAGCATAAAAAATTTCTACTTGGATGAAAACGTTGACCTCTTAGATTCCCGGACACTTTTTTCTGAGGAAGTGGACGTGAATTTAAATAATTATGTTTTTAACATCGCAGATGGAAAGTATACCGTAGTAGCGGATCGTATAGCCTTCAACTCAGCCAAAGAAGAAATCAGTACATTCAATGTACGCCTTCGTCCCCAACAGGACATCGATTCTAAAGTTTCCATTACCGCTACCATTCCCAACATGAGTATAACGGGAGTGGACTTGGAGGCGTTTCTGTTTGAAAACACGCTTGCACTTGATAAACTCAGCCTATCAGAAGCAGATGTTAATCTAATAATAAATAGGGAAGTCGACGATGACAATGAGGGGGAAAGAACTGCAAGACGAAGTGTGCGAAACCTCCCCAAGACCATAGATATTGTAAAAGTAGATGAGATAAACGCAGAAAATGCCAAATTGAATATTTCTTATGATGAGGAGGGCAAGAATATCGAGCTCATCAAAACGGGCTTAAATCTAACTCTTTTTGGATTTATGCTCGACTCTGCAAAACTAGCTCAGGGAGATATCGCCGCGTTTTTTAATAACATGGCCATGGACGTGGACAATTTTACCCTCGCTTTAAGAGACAGTATCCATACCGTAAATTTTTCTAAAATTGAACTGAATACCCGAGGCGATGAAATTATACTCGAAAACCTCAACATCATCCCGCAAAGCCTGATCGGCAACATAGGTATTCCCATTATTGCCGCAAGCGTACCTAAAGTTACCATCCGCACCCAATCTCTAAAGAGTTTCCAGCGAACCGGAGATCTAGATATAACAAGCATCGTATTTACGAATCCGGATGTCACCTTATATCTAGACCGAAATGAAGTTACTTCCATAGTAAAACCCGAAGAGGCGGAAGAAAAATTAAGACAAAAAATCATTGAGGTTCTCAATATTGAGTCCTTTGAAATTTTGGGGGGTAAACTAAGCGTCCGTGAAAAAAATTCGAATGAGTCCCTGAATTCCTTTGGCAACATAAGCATTCTGTTAAATGACCTCAATTTTAACCTGACCGAACAACAAACCATTGACAGTAAATTCCTTCTTAACAATGACTATCAATTTGAGCTTACCGACTATGAAATCAAATTGCCTGACAGCCTGAATTTGATCTATATAGGTAAAATTCTCCTTTCGGAGAAACAGCTTGAGCTCCAGGATTTTTCCTATATGCCTCGTTATGGTAAGTTCGAATACAGCCGAAAGGTTGGTTTGAGTGTGGATGTTGCCGAGCTACAGGTGGAGAAAATCCTGCTCGATAAGTTTAATTTAGACGAATTTATCAACCATAAAAAAATCATAGCCAACTCCATGCAGGTATTTAACCCTAAGGCTGTAATTTTTAAAGACAAACGTATGCCGCCAAAGGAGGAGGTTCTGAAAAAGATGCCCCAAGAATTGCTGATGGAAATATCCTCGGAGGTCAATATAGGTCACATTGAGGTGTTTAATGGGAATATTCAATATGAAGAATTTCCCGAAAAAGGGATGATACCGGGAGTAATCGAATTTGCCAATCTCAACGCAACTCTTGATCCGTTTATCCTGGCAAACGGGGATATGGAAAATAACAAGATGCACCTGAATGGGTCACTACTTCTCAATGGACAGGCCAAACTCAATGTAAATTCAGTCTTTGGGTTTAAAGCTCCATATCCTATACATGTGGAAGCTTCAATCGGTGAATTTGAACTCTCACTCATTAATTCGATTTTAGAAAGCAATGCGTTTGTGACTGTAGAAAGCGGGATTATACGTGGAGGCGAATGGAATTTTACGGCTGATGATAATCATGCTATCGGTTCCATGTCCTTACGTTACAACGACCTTAAGGTGCGACTTTTGGACGAAAGAACCCTGGAGCATGGAACAGGCAGGAAAAAAATCCTCACCTTTGTGGTCAATGCATTGGCCTTAAGGAGCAATAATCCAAGGAAACTCTTTAATAGACTGATTACTTCAACGATTTATGAGCCAAGGGATAAAAGCAAATTTGTGTTTAATTATCTCTGGAAAGCAACTTTTTCGGGATTGATGGGCAGTTCTGGGCTTTCCCAACCCAAAATACCGCGGAAGGAGGAGGAACAATCGCAGGAACCTTAAAAACAGGGTTTATACTGTAAATTCACACACATGTAACCAATAATATAGTAGTCCCCTAAATTTTTTTTTTAGATTTGCACCTTATAAAATATGCCGTTGTCTATGCCTACAGATAAGATTAAGCAAATTCTAGCTGAAATATCCTCTGCTACTGTCACTTCCCCGGACGAATTAGAAGCTTACCGGATGCGCTTTATCAGTAAGAAAAGTGTAGTAGGAGAGTTGTTTGCCATGATGCGGGACATTCCCAATGAGCAGAAAAAGAATTTTGGGCAACTTATAAATGGGGTAAAACAAGCAGCTGAGGATAAATTTCAGGAGCTAATACAATCTTTGAACCAGGGTACAAAAAAAGGGAACTCCGAAGGCTTGGACTTGACCCTTCCACCAAGTAATTTGCCCGTTGGGGGAATACATCCTTTGACAGCCACGCGGCAGCGGATCATAGAGATATTTGAAAGGATTGGTTTCAATCTTTCCGAAGGTCCGGAAATTGAAGACGACTGGCACAACTTTACGGCGTTAAATTTTCCGGAAAATCACCCTGCACGGGAAATGCAGGATACATTCTTCATAGAAAAAAATCCTGATGTGGCACTTCGTACCCACACCTCTTCGGTGCAGGTAAGGGTCATGGAAAACGAAAAACCTCCCATTAGGACCCTTTCCCCCGGAAGGGTATTTCGCAACGAGGCCATATCTGCCCGTGCCCATTGCATCTTCCATCAGGTTGAAGGCCTCTACGTGGATGAAAATGTAAGCTTTGCGGATCTTAAACAGACCTTATATCACTTTGCCAAAGAAATGTTCGGCAAGGAAACAAAAATAAGGTTTCGCCCTTCTTTTTTTCCATTTACGGAGCCCAGTGCGGAAATAGATATTTCCTGCCTAATCTGTGGAGGAAAAGGCTGTAATATTTGTAAGGGTTCCGGATGGGTAGAAATCGGTGGATCAGGGATGGTAGATCCCAATGTGTTGGAAAACTGCGGCATAGATTCTGAAAAATATACTGGGTTTGCTTTTGGGATGGGTATAGAGCGTATTGCCATGCTTAAATATCAGATCAATGATTTAAGGCTATTTACGGAAAACGATGTTCGCTTTTTACAGCAGTTCCGGCCCTTGCTATAGCAAAAATTTAACCGTGCGATAAAAACAAGAAGGAAGCGACTGCTTCGTCTTGTTTTTACATTCCATTAGTCCGTCAACCTTCCAGGTTTTGGCGATTATCAGCTCGTTGTTCGAATTAAACCGGTGAAATCTGGAAGGTTTTTCTTTATTTGTTACAGGAAAATACTGCGAATTTTAGGTATTCATTAAATCTTATGGTGAAAAAGCCATTAAAGGAGACTTTTGGGTAGTTTCGTATGATCCGGGTGTTATCTTTCAGGGGATTTTTCTATATTAAGGGAAATTTGATAGTAAGATGCCACTTAACATAAACCCTTCAAGAAGATCCTTTCTCAAACGCAGCATGATCCTTAGCTTGGTCTCAACTACCTCTTTGATTAATGCAGTGGCAAGACCAATTAATCCACATTATTTGTTTGGAGCCTGCGATTGGTCCATCGGCAAGACTAGCGATGTAGCCTCCTTTGCACTGGCCAAAGAAATAGGGTTGGATGGACTGCAAATTAGTCTGGGACAGGTTAGCAACAACATGCACCTCCGTCAACCCGCAATTCAAGAGAGTTTTTTAAAAGCATCCCGCGACACAGGTGTTAAAATTGCCAGTATGGCTATTGGTGAGTTAAATAACGTACCCTATAAATCTGAAGCAATCACCCAGGAGTGGGTACATGACTGCATAGACGTTGCGCAGGTATTGGGATGTCAGGTTATTTTGTTGGCATTTTTTGGAAAGGGGGACCTAAGGGATGATCCTGAAGGAAAAAGGGAGGTAATTCGCAAATTAAAAGAAGTCGCTCCAAAGGCGGAAAAACAAAACATTTACCTGGCGATAGAATCGTGGCTGAGTGCCGAGGAGCACTTGGAAATCATTGAAGCAGTTGGATCTTCCAACGTTCGGGTGTATTATGATGTGGCCAATGCTACAGAGATGGGATACGATATTTATCGGGAAATGCGGCTACTGGGCACGCAATATATCTGTGAAATTCATGCCAAAGAAAACGGTAACTTGCTAGGTCAGGGCATAGTTGATTTTCCAAGGGTAAAGGAAACCTTGCAAGAAATTGGATATGCCAACTGGGTTATCATTGAAGGTGCCGTTCCTAAAGGAGCCGATATGTTCCCTTCTTATGTCAGCAATAGGAACTACCTCCATCAACTTTTGAATACCTAAAAAAACCACCTATAATGAATAAGCTCGCTGTTTTCGCTGCGTCCGTCCTCTTATCGGCTGTGTCTTGTGGTACCCCATCAGACGAAAAACCTCTGCTATTTGTACCGGATGATCTGGAAGTGACTCTTTGGGCATCCTCTCCCCAATTTTATAACCCGACAAACATAGACGTGGATATAAGGGGTAGAATTTGGGTGACAGAAGCTGTCAATTATCGGGATTTCAGAAATGCAGATGGACATATGGTCCATGAATCTGGCGATCGGATTGTCATATTGGAGGACAGTAACGGTGACGGTAAGGCGGATGTCTCCAAGGTTTTCGTGCAGGATGAAGACCTCAGGTCTCCTTTGGGCATTGCGGTGGTAGGCAATCAGGTGATCGTTTCCTGTTCTCCTTCAATCATCATTTACACCGATGTAGACGGTGATGATATTCCGGACAAAAAGGAAGTGTTTTTGACCGGATTTGGCGGAAGGGACCATGATCATGGATTGCATGCAGGGGTGTTGGGACCTGATGGCAAATGGTACTTTATTGCGGGCAACGCCGGGCCACACAAAGTGACTGACAAATCTGGCTTTACATTCAGTGCAGGGAGCGTATACAATGAATACACACCTTACGCTACCGAAAATATCCCGAACCAGCCTAGTGATGACGGGCAGGTGTACACCGGTGGTTTGATTATTAGAGTCAATACGGATGGAACGGGTATGGAGGTGCTCTCCCACAATTACCGGAATGCATTTGAAGTGGCCGTGGACTCATTTGGCAATATGTGGCAGAGCGACAACGATGACCAAACCGCATCTTGCAGGACTACCTGGATCATGGAAGGCAGCAATGCCGGCTTCTTCAGTGCAACAGGTGAGCGGACATGGCAGGCAGACAGAAGACCGGGACAGACTGTACCGGAGGCGCATTGGCACCAGGATGACCCCGGAGTCCTTCCATCCGGAGATATCTACGGGGCTGGTTCTCCTACAGGTATTGTCCGAGTGGAAAGTGACGCATTGGGAGAAAAATACCGCGGATTATTGCTAGCCGCCGATGCGGGAAGAAATATTATTTTTGGGTATTATCCTAGGCTGTCTGGAGCGGGATACCCGTTATCCGACAGGCAAAATTTTATCTCGTCCGTAGACACGGATAATATTAACTATATATGGCACGAAGTGGAGGACGATGATACCAAATGGTTTCGCCCCAGCGACGTTGCCATAGGTACCGATGGGGCAATTTATGTGGCAGACTGGTACGATCCGATAGTTGGAGGGCATCAAATGATGGATAAGGAAGGCTACGGTAAGATTTACCGCATTGCTCCAAAAAAGAAAAAACTCCATGCACCGAACATCTCGTTGGAAACAACAGCAGGTCAGGTACAGGCCTTGTTAAACCCTGCCATTCATGTCCGTTCCCAGGGCTATCAGGCACTATTGGCACAGGGTGTACCTGTTATTCCTGAAATACTGCCTATACTCAAGGATTCGAATCCTTTTCACCGGGCCAGAGCGGTATTCTTATTAGCAGCTTTGGGAGAAGATGGGAGGAAATATATACTTCCCTTATTGGAAGATCCGGATCCGGAAATCGCTGTGGCAACTTTTCGGGCTTTGCGCCAGAATGACCCTATGCCGATCCGGGAATTAGGAAAAAGAGGCTCCGTTTCAAAGCACGCGGCAGTCAGACGGGAAGTGGCATTAGCTCTCAAGGAACTTTCTCTTTCGGAATCGTTGTCCCTATTTCAAAAACTGTTAGAGGGATATGACGGCCATGATCCTTGGTACTTAAATGCGCTGGGTATAGGACTACAGGGAAAGGGAAGTGAAATTTACCCGCATTTATTGGCCCATTACGGCCACCCGGATCCAGAACAGTGGCCGGATGCATTGGGCAACTTGGTGTTTGAACTCCATCCCCCAGCAGCATTGGATGCTATCGTCGAACGCATTCATTCTCCAAAGGTAGGAAAGCTGCAGAAAGACAAAGCATTGACAACTTTAGCTTTTATGGATCATCCCCAGGCAGCAGAGGCGATGAGGCAATTGGCGGATTTAGGGGACCCCCGCCAGAAAGAAGAGGCACTTTGGTGGCTGCAATATCGCAAAACCAATAATTGGCAGGCGTATTTGATGGATTGGGAGGCGCCGGCTTCTATACTCCCGGCACCACAAGATGCTGCTTTGGCACTAAGTCATCAAGTGGCAGATACGTTGGCGTCCCTCGAATCCCGTCTTGAATCCGCCTCAATTTTAGCTGAAAGCTCACAAGGAAGGCTGCACCTTCTGTGGTTGGCCCATACCGGAAAGCTGGATGATTCCCTTAGGGGACAAATTCAGCCAATGTTTGACCAGGAAATGTTTCCAGCCCACCAGGCTTTAATTCGTCAAATTTACCCAACCCAATCAGCTTCAACTTATGAGCTGGAGGAAATCACTGCCTTGAAGGCTGATGCTGCAACTGGCAAAACCCTTGCTATTCAGCACTGCAGCGTTTGCCATACAATCGGCTCCTTGGGAAATGAAATTGGCCCAGATCTAAGTAATATCCACCTCAAACTTGATCGAAACACGCTTCTAAGTGCAATCATCCATCCCGATGAAGCAGTAGCTTTCGGGTCGGAGGCCCATCTTATTCAGTTGAAAAACGGTGCCATACTATATGGGATTTTATTGTCCGCCGGACCTGTAGTGACGGTAATGGATAGCAGCGGTAAGCGCTATACCTTGCCTTCCTCAGCAATTGCTGCAAGGCGGCAGTTGAAGGCCAGTTTGATGCCTGCTCCCGATATTTTACAGCTCAGTTCCCAAGACCTTGCCCATATTACTGCCTTCCTGTTACAACAGGGAAATACTTAAAGATTGATCATCTGGAAAGCCAACCTTTGAAGTCCGGAGTTTTTTCGGTACTGACAATGCATTCTTTGGGACAGGGAGGATTCAGCTCTATTTTGATTCTGCTTCGGGAATAACTGTGCATTTGTTCAATGGAGTCAATTCCTACTAGGAATGCTCGATTTACCCGGAAAAAATCCATAGGTTCTAAGGAGTTTTGAAGTTGATCCAAGGTTTCGTCTATGACATACCTATTCCCTGACTTATCAACCAAAAAAACCGCCCTGTCAGCAGCAAAAATATACGCCACTTCTGTGGATTTTATGGTTTTAATCTTATTTCCAAACGTTACTAAAAACCGCTGTCTATATGAAATTTCCTGCTTTTTCATCATCGAAATGAGTGCCTCAATTTCCCCCATTGGAGTAGTATTTGACTCATTCTTTAATTGCCTAAGCTTGTCCAAGGCGGCTGAGAGCGCTGCTTCGTCGATAGGCTTGAGGAGGTAATCAATACTGTTTACTTTAAATGCCTTCAATGCATACTCGTGATAAGCTGTGGTGAAAATAATGGGTGAGGTGACATGTACCTGGTCGAAAATCTCAAAACTGCTCCCGTCTGATAAATGGATATCCAAAAAAATCAGATCCGGAGTGTGGCTTTGTAAATAATTGACCGCTTCTTCTACGCTTCTAAGGGTAGCTACGACCGTAACGTCTGCTGATACTTTCGTTATCAACCGATTCAGCCGGTCAGCGGCTAGCTTTTCATCTTCAATTATTATTGTCTTCATACGTATATTATTCGCCTAATATCAAGGGTATTTCTGCAAAGAAGTACCCGTCTTTTTCATAAAATTCTGGAACTCGGTTACTAACCAGTTTCATGCGCTCCCGTATATTTTTGAGCCCTGTTTTGGTGGAGTCTACAATTCCCTGTCTAGCCTGAATCCGATTTTTTACCTGTAAAATATCCCCAGCAAGCTGAATTTGAATATGGAGTGGATGTTTTTCGCTGATACTATTGTGTTTAATGGCATTTTCCACCAGGTTTTGCAAAATAAGTGGTGGGATATAATAGTTTTTTCCCGCTGAATCGATTTCTTCTGAAATGATCAACTGATCTTCAAATCGAATTTTCTGAAGGTAACAGTAGGATTTGACAAATTCCAATTCCACCTCCAACAGTACAAACGACTTATCCTTCACCTCCAGCACATACCGGTAGTTTTTGGCAAACTCCTGTACAAAACGCTCCGCCCGCACCGGGTCTACGGGAATTAGAGCCGAAAGGGAATTCAAACTGTTAAATAGGAAATGCGGGTTGACTTGGTTTTTAAGGCTTTCGAATTGCAGTCGGGCCTGATTTTTTTTGTGCCGTTCGCTTTCCAATAGGGATTCTTTCCATAGTTGAAAATAGTAAACGGTTTCGTATATCATGGATATAATTGCCGTAATGATCAATCCTTGAATCACTAGGCTTTTATAATAATCTGGTCGTTCAGGTGCAATATCAATCCATTTAAGTAGAAATCCGAGAAGTAGACCTACAGAAACGGTATAGATTAGTGCCATCCCTCCTTGAATAAGTATTCTCTTCTGAGAATCTTCAAATAGCGGATACTTGGTACGGGCAAAGCTCACAATCTGATAGTTTCCTTCCCAGTAGGCGAACGTAAACAATAGGGTAACTCCCACCGCACTAAGAAAAGGACCTTCGGAGATAAATACACTGGACAAAATAGACAAGCCAAGCATCATCAGGTATCGGTCATAGGGTTCCTTAATTTCCATCCTGATACTATTCTTTGTGATTATTTATGATATTTCAATTTTGTTAGATAAATATGTTGACAATTAACTTATTATCAGCCCTAATTCCAAAATAAAGAATACTTGGCATGGTCAATAGAATTACTCCGGTCATTAATTTGGCTGTCGGTGTCATAATAAGTTGTTATTTAAGTGGTTTGGATAAATTTAAGTGAATTTTGGTTTAAAATGTCAGTCGGTATTGTGGAATGGGGAAAAACCCCAGTTGGTAGCTCTTTACAATTTGTTGGGTCATGGGATTGTATGTTTGGCGAAAGAGATTCTGATTATTGAATACATTTTGGATATCCAATGCCCATTCATGGGTTAGCCCTTTTTTATTAACCCGGTAATTAATCTTCAAATCGGTACGGAAATAGGCTGAATTTTTTTCTGAATAGGCTAAGCTCACTTGAAACACAGTCTCATTTGCCAATTGACTTGCTGCAAGATCAATGGGTGTGATGTATTGTCCACCGGCAAGGGTACTTTTTAGATCAAGACCCAAGATTCGATTCTTGGATCCGATTTGCCATTCTTTACCGAATAGTCCGTTAAAAACATACTGACTGTTGAAAGCGGTGTTTCGCCATACTTGGTCACTCCCCTGATATTTGGAATCAAAGAGCGATGCAGTTGCCAGAAAATATGAAGATCCGCTGAAGCTTTTTTCCAAGGTTAATTCCAACCCGTAGTTTCTTCCGCGACCTTCATTGACGAGGTTGTCCACATTCGGAATGCCGAAATCGGCTCCTGCATTCAGCATGGAAAAACTACTGGATTGGGATTCCACCGCAACATCAAAAAGGTGCTGGTAGTATATTTCCGCTTTGATACGGATATCCGGAGTTACTTGGTGCTGATAACCGCCTACGAAATGATGGGATTTTGTAAAATCAAGATTTTCATTGGTGCGCATGCCCGGCGTTCCAGTGAGTTCTGCTTCGAGAAAATAGATTGGGAGGGTTTGCAGTTGACTGTGCAGGCCGTAACCCAACTGAAACGAGCTGCGTGGAGTGTGTTGGTAGCTCAATCCAGCTCGTGGTTCTAGTTGTTGAGATCCATTCAGCGTAAAATACTGGTAGTGTACCCCCCCTGTGGCACTCCACGCTGCATTGAACCGATGCTGCCACTGCACAAAGCCCTGCGCCAAACCGGAGTAATCCTGCATATCCCGTAAGTTGACGAACTGCCCTGATGCTCCCCGGTAAATGCTGTCCTGAAGGTTAAAGCCGAGCAAGTCATAGTTCATCCCTACGCTGAAATTGTTTTTACTGTCTACCTTGCTATGGAGATGGTACTGCGCCCGGTATTTTGAAAGGCCATAATGATTTCTATAAAAGGGAACCGCTGCCCGGGTTTCCATACTGAGGGAGTCCACGACATTTCCGGAAAAGGCATAATCAGCAGAAAGGGAAAACACTCCATAGGTATTGTTTGAATAGTATTGGGTATGTGAGATTCCAGCCACACCCATTTTGGCGGAGTTATAAATGTTTTGTGAGATTTCCGAATACAGGTCGGTACTACTGCTGTCCATATCGGAGCCTATCAGGTCTATATTACTTTTTCCGCCTACGGCGAAAAGGGTGAATCGCCCGGCACTTTTTGTTGGTATATCGACTTTTACCGACAGGTCTTGGTAATAGGGTATGGCATCGCCAGTACCGGGGGAAAATCCGAGACCTTGCATCATCGCTAACGTGGAATACCGATAATTTATCAGGTATGAACCACCGTTTCCAATTCCCAAAGGCCCTTCTGTTCCCGCTTCCACGCCGTTAAAACCCATTTGGAATAAGTGTTCCCTTTTGAATGCATTGCCCTTGCGCATGTTCAAATCGAATACTCCTGCACTGGCATTGCCAAATTGTGCGGGGAAAGCTCCAGTTAGGAAATCACTTTTGCCAAGCAGGTTATTGTTCAAAATACTGACAGGACCTCCGGTAGTACCCAAGGCACCAAAATGATTTGGATTGGGAATGTCAATGCCTTCCAGTCTCCACAAAACTCCGGTAGGAGAGTTGCCGCGTATAATGATGTCGTTTCGGGAATCGTTTGCACCACTTACGCCGGCAAAGTTTTGCGCCATCCTTGCGGGGTCATTTCTGCTACCTGCATACCGGTTGGTCTCTTCCATATCAAATCCCCTTGCTGAGACGACTGCCCATTCGTTTCCTGCATCCTGGGGATTTCCGGAATCGGTGATTTCTACTTCGTTCATCTGTTCCAGACTTTCGGCAAGTGAAATTTCGAGCGCGACCTCCTTGCCGGAGGTTACAACTAGCTCCCGAATGGTAGTTGGCTCATATCCCAAGAAGCTAATTCTCAAATTCACCCTTCCTGTAGGTACTTTGGCCAAATGGAAATTACCATACTCATCGGTAGTTCCGCCGATCAAAGGATCTGTGCCCGGAATCAGGATGTTAGCTCCTGGAAGGCCTACCTTGGAAACCTGATCAAATACTCTTCCTCTTACCGACTGATATAGGTCAGCCGATTGGGTTTCTTGGGCGAGAGATAAGATGCTGCTTGTAGATAAGAGACAAATTGCAAATAAAGAAAATAGATTTTTCATTGTACATGTCGTTAGTATGATGTTTCAAATGAACAACACTAAGCCAACAGGATAAAAAAAAATGAAATGGACAGTGGAATTTAGCTGACGAACCCGCAATGGAAGCGGATGGAAATTATTTGCCGGAAGTGGTTTCCGGCAAATTCCTCCTATTACTCAACTCCCGTATCAACAATGTCTTTTACTCCAATGGTGAGCAATACTTCATGTATCCTACCGTCATCGGGTATAGAAATGATGTTGCCCTCTCCATGTCGCTCATCTATTTCCCAAGATGAAAACGAAATTAATACATCTTGGACCACTGTCAGGTTATATAAGGCATTGCCCACTCTATAGGCAACTTTGACCGATGGCCAATGAAGGGGGAAGCAGGGTTGGAAGACCAGTGTGTCACCGATTTTTTTTATTCCCAACAGGGATCCTAAGATAAACTCATACATCCAACCAGAGGATCCGGTATACCAGGTCCATCCCCCCCTTCCTTCATGGGATTTGTTTGCATAAACGTCCGCAGCCATGACATATGGCTCTACTTTGTACCTGGTGATGGATTTGCTGTCTGAACCGTGGCCAATGGGATGTATCATAGAAAACAATTCCCAAACCTTCTCCCGGTCTTGCAAGGCGGCAAAAGCCATTAGTGACCAGATGGCGGCATGCGAATACTGTCCACCATTTTCCCTGACTCCGGGTACATATCCCTTGATGTAGCCAGGGTTTAACTCACCCGTATCAAAGGGTGGATCCAACAGTTGTATAAGTTGAAGTTTTCGGTTGACCAGATATTTATCCAAGGAGTCCATTCCAGATTTCGCCCTTTCTGGATTTCCAGCCCCTGACAATACCGCCCAGCTTTGGGCGATCGCATCGATTCGGCCCTCGGTGTTTACTTTTGAGCCTAAGGGAGTACCATCATCAAAGTACGCACGCCGATACCACTCTCCGTCCCAACCTGCGGAGTCCAGGTTTTTCTTCAAAATACTGGCTTCTCTTAAGCAATCCTCTTCGAAGTCGAAATCCCTATACTGTGACGCAATAGGAGCAAACTGCTTCAATATGTCATAGAGAAAAAATCCCAGCCATACACTTTCTCCCAATCCCTCGTGCCCAACTTGATCCATACCATCATTCCAATCCCCGGAACCAATTAATGGCAAGCCATGCCTGCCAAATCGTAAACTATAGCGGATGGCTTTTTCGCAATGCTCGTAAAGGGTACCTGAAGCATTGGCAACTATCGGTAAATCGTAGATCGAATCTTCCTCAAGTGTAAGTTCTCGCGCATCCAGATAACCAACCACGGCGTCCAATAGGGTGTTATCACCAGTTGCCTTTAGGTATCGGGCAACTACATAGGGAAGCCAAAGCATATCATCGGAGCACTTGGTTCTAACACCTCTCCCCTCAGGAGGGTGCCACCAATGTTGCACATCTCCCGGTACAAACTGCCTAGAAGCATGTAAGAGAATTTGGTTCTTTGCAATATCCGGCCGGGTATGAAGCAATGCCAAAACATCCTGTAGCTGATCCCTAAATCCAAAGGCGCCTCCGGATTGGTAAAAGCCGCTTCTTGCAAAAATCCTGCATGCAAGTGTCTGGTAGGTCAACCACCCATTAGCGAGTACATTAAGCGCGGCATCTGGTGTGGTCACCTGGACAGCCTCCATCGTTTCCTTCCAATACTCATTTACTTCGGCCAATGCTTGTTTGGCGGATCGGGAATTTTGGAATCCATCAAGAAGTTCCTTTACGGCAGCCAAATTTTCCCCACTTCCTAACCGGAAAATAATTTCCCTCTCCTCCCCAGCTAGCAGGTCTACTTTTACTTGAAGTACCGCGCAAGAGTCAAGGCCGGCGCCGACTCTGCCGGATAATTTGGCTCTGCTCATGCCCTGTGGTAAAGCGATGCTCCCATTACGTCCCAAAAAAGCAGTCCTGTCGGTGGTATAGCTTTGATTACTTCCCCCGACCACCGCGAAGGTCACCTTGTCCGTAAAAGCAGAGTTGTATTTGTTTCTAAAAAGTAGCGCACCGGTTTCGTGATCTCTTTCAGATACTATGTGCATGTTTGTCTTGGATTTCAAATCCCCCAAAATCATTTCGAAGTAGGCAGTGGCAGATAGTTTCCGTTCCCTCTCCGTATTATTTTTAATTTTTAGAACGAGGTATTTTACAGGAAGCAATTTATCGACAAAGACAGTCAGATTCGAACAAATGCCACCTTCATCATATTCAAACGTGGAAAATCCAAAGCCATGGGTAACAATGTATGGTTGCTCTCCCCGCGTAGGAAATGGAGACGGAGACCAATAATGTGCACTTTCTTCATCACGGATGTAAAAAGCCTCGCCTCCCTGATCACTAACCGGATCATTTTTCCAAGGGGTGATTCGGTATTCATGTGCGTTGGTTGCCCATGTATAGGCCGATCCGGAATCGGAAACAACAGTTCCAAAGTCAGGGTTAGCCAATACGTTCACCCAAGGTGCCGGCGTGGTTTGTTTTTCGGTGAGAATGATTTTGTATGTTTTTCCATCTGGAGAGAATCCTCCCCGTCCGTTAAAAAAAAGTAGATCAGTAGTATCTGGTTTCTGGGAGAAAGGACTGTTGGATGGGAACATCAATGGCTCTATTAAATCCGGTAATGGAACCGACTTTTGGATTTGATTTACTTGTTCAGCCAAGGTCCCTTTATGGTCGTGCAGAATGACCCGGGCCACACTTTCAAAGAGTATCCGATCCTCATAGGATAACTGATCCGCGGTTTTGACAAAAATATTCCCCTGCTTGCCGTAAGGATGGGGATGGGCACCCTCCGTATTAATTAAACCCAGAATTTGCTCTTGCAACAGCTGTCTATAGGAGCCATGGTCTTCATTCCAGATTACAAGGTCTACAGAAAGCCCTTTTAAGCTCCAATAGGCATGGGCTTGAATTAACTGCTTGATCAATGTCAGGTTTTTTGGATCAAAAACATGTACAAGGACAATGGGTAGATCCCCGGAGATGGAATGACTCCAAAGACTAGACTGTCCCCGGGAATTGGATTGGATTACTGTACCGTCTGCCCTGAGCTTTGGGTGGGGATAGATGATGAACGAAGCCAAACTATCAAAAACAAGCGCATCGGCCTCTGTAGCGTTGATCTGGCGCAGCATTACCTGCATATGGGTCCATGAAAGCTCTAATGCCCGCTTTCTCAAGTTGTGATCCTTATATTTTCGCAGCAATCCCTCACATCCCTCCCGGGTCTCGGCAATGCCAAAAATCATGTCAAAGGCTACTGTCTGCTCGGGTTTCAAGTGGATTCTGTAGCGGATTGCCAGTATTGGATCAAGTACAGCTCCGGATTTGCCAGAAAGTTGTGATTTGTCAAGACATTGTGGGTGTACCAAGGTGTTGCCCCGACCGATAAATTCCATCCGGTCTGTTTCAAAGGACACAGCTTCCACTTCTGCGCCATAGACATCCATCAAATGAAACATCCAAGGCGGGGTTTCGTCTTTGGAACGTGCTCTCCTAGTACAAAGAATAGCCTTCTGGTCTTCTAGAATTTCAGTTTGTACAAATAAGTTACTGAATGCCGGATGGGCTTCGTCGGAGGCCTGACTGGCTAAGACTATTTCGGCATAGCTCGTTACTTCCAACACCTTTGTAACCGTTGACTTGTTCGTGAGTTTAATCCTACGTAGTTCCATGTCATCTTCCGGAGAGATGACAATTTGAGTCTTGGTGATGATGCCGTCATCTATTCTCCTGAATTCGACTTGGCCTTGGGAAAAAATTGCTTCGTAACTTTGAGGGACCTGGTGGGTAGGCTGGTAGGTATTGGACCAGAACTTCCCATTGGATATATCTTTAATGTAACAGAATATACCCGTATTATCCAAGCTGGTATCTTCTCTCCATCGGGAAACTGCCAGGTCTTTCCACCTGCTATATCCCCCGCCTGCGTTGGTCAACATGACCACATATCGACTGTTGCTTAACAATTGAATCTCCGGCAAGGCCGTGTGAGGTGTGGGAATGGAGCGGGAGAAATTCTCCACCCTTACCTGCGGTGCAATGTTAAGCTCAGCCGTATGGGCGAAAAATTGTGTAGCTCTTGGAATTTTTTCCTGAAGCAGTAATATGGTAGCCTGAAAGCGAAGTTCTGATAAGAATCTTCTATGCATCGGTTTGTCCAGTAAGGCATATGAAAGAGATAAGAATCCCATTCCCTGGTGGTGAACCATATAGGATTGGATAATTCCGTAATCTTTACCGCGTGGAAGCCGACTGGGCGTATAATCAATGGCTTCGTAAAAGCCAAACTCCCCTTCAAATCCATTGGAAGATAATACTTGTAAGTTTTCACAGGATTTACCCAGCGAAACCATAAGTGCCATCATGGAGGCATATGGAGCGATAACGAGTTCCTCTTCCAGCCCCCTCTTTAGGCCAAGACCGGGTACGCCAAAAGCCTTGTATTGATAATTGAGGCTGGCATCCACAGCGTTATAGCCGGATTCCGAAATTCCCCAGGGAATACCTCGTTTCCTTCCGTAGTCGGCCTGCAATTTCACTGTGGCTTTTGCACTTTGATACAGAAGAGTATTCTTGTAACTGGGCATTACCAACAGCGGCATGAGGTATTCGAACATGGATCCGCTCCAGGAAAGCAAAATCGGGTCACTTCCCGAATTGGTCAGTAATCTTCCTAGGGAAAACCAGCTTTCCTGCGGCAGTTTGCCTTGTGCAATACCCACGAAAATTCCCAATCGGGCTTCGGAAGCCAAGAGATCGTAAAATCCGTCGTCCCTGCGCTGATCTTCCGTATTAAATCCAATACTTAACAAACTGGTGTTTGAGTCAAATAAAAAATCGTAGGATACCGTACTTAATTGCTCACACTGATTTCCCAGGCGGGCAATCTGTTCGATCATTCTTTCGGATTCTTCCTTTCCGTAATTAATGGATTCACGCAACTGAATCAGGTAAGTCTGAATTGAGAACGGAAGCGTAATCGCCTCAAGTTGGTCAATCGTTTTGATAGCGGTTGCCACGAGTGGGACAATAGACTGTGTGGTAGGTATTCTATCCAACACCTGAAGCTGGGAAAGATCCGTGGGAACTGGCAATAAGTGTAGCCAGGGAATTTGAGCGTTAAGGTCCGCCTTTATATCCTTTATTTGCCCTGTCAGCCTATCGAGCCATTGGACTGCCAATAGTCCTAAATCCGGAGTTTGGGATATTTTTTCTGTCAGATCAATGAGGTGATCGAGACGTTGGTCGATGACTGAGAGTGATTGCGTCTCTTCTGTCAACATGCGATCTAGGTAAACCGAAATATCTATCAACAACACATCATTGTGCACATTTAGATAGCGTTCCAATACCTCCACTGTAGTTTTTATTCCATCAAAATTAAGATTGGAAATAACGGGCTGGGAGGGAAGTTCAAACAAACCTTGTCGCAAGGTGAGTAAATGGCCTATCAGATTTCCACTGTCAACAGTAGAAATGTATCTGGGCATAAGTACGTTCAGTGTTCTTGTATCATACCAATTATAAAAATGCCCCATATATCGCTCCATGTCTACAAGCGTAGTTACGGTTTGATCAATTTTTTCAATCGCCTTTTTGGCTGAAATATATCCGAAATCGTAGGCAGTGAGGTTTGCCAGGAGGGCCATGCCCATATTGGTGGGAGAAGTCCGGTGGGCAATCTTTTCTACGGGAGATTCCTGAAAATTGTCTGGGGGGAGCCAGTTTTCCTTAGCAGTTACAAATTTTTCGAAAAACGCCCAGGTTTTTCGGGCGGTTTGGTGAAGAAATTTGCGTTGATCCTCACTAATGCTTTCCGTGGTTTCGTTTAGCGTACGGCTCAGCTTCCAGGACAGGTAAGGAGATCCAGCCCACAGAAGTAAAAATGGTGCGGAAACCAGCAGGGTCCAAGGTTCAATGTACAAATGCCCCAATAAGGTGACAACCGCAAGGCCGGGAGAAATCCACATGGTCTTGTATCCATACCATGGTTGATAGTTCGAACTTTGGGATATGGAAGCAGATGGTGTCCATTGAAGTAAGTGCTTATGCGTTACCAGAAGTCTAAATAAGGTTAGTATAATGGCAGATGTAAATCGCAGGGCTTCATAGGGCAATACCGATAGGCCGAAAACGAATCGTAACAAAGTAAGCCTAACAGAGCCCCACACTTCCAACAAATGGTTTTTTAGGGAGATGTCTTTAGGTTTATGAACCATTTGCCAACCAGCGGCAGCCATGGCGGCGAGTAAAATTATTACAGTGACGATAAAGGTCCAAAGCCAAGGATATGGCAGCACAAACCAGCCCATTAGCAACAGGGAGAGCAGGGCTACGGGCAATAAACTGCGGCGAAGGTTATCAATTATTTTCCATTTGGAAAGCGCAGAAAGCCTATTTTTCACGAGAATATGATGGCTGTTTTGCACCAAGGGCAACATCCAAGCTCCGATTTGCCAATCTCCACGGATCCATCGGTGGCTTCGTTTTATATCCGATTCATAGATTGCCGGATTGTCATCATACAAGAACACATCACTCACCATACCAGAGCGGACGTAGCATCCCTCGAGTAGGTCATGGCTTAGGATTCTGTTTTCCGGAAATGCCCTGTCCATGGCCTGTTCAAAAACAGCAACATCGTAAATGCCCTTTCCTATAAATGAGCCCTGGCCAAAAAGGTCCTGATACACATCTGATGAAGCTTTGGTATATGGGTCCACTCCGCCTACATTGCCCTGCATACTCAAATAAAGAGAAGACACCGGTGGAATGGCGGAGGCCATTCTAGGTTGTAAAATACCGTATCCATCTGTTACCCGTCTTTTGGTAAAATCATAGATGGGACGGTTTAGCGGATGTGCCATGGTGGCGATTAGCTTCCACGCGGCATCTCTGGGCAGTTGGGTATCTCCATCTAGCGTAAGGACATACTTTACTGATGAAAGCAATGGCAAGTCCCCGATCATTAGACTGAAATGGGTTTTATCCTTCCCCATGATAAGGCTGTTAAGTGCGGCAAGTTTCCCCCTTTTGCGCTCGTAACCCATCCATTTGCCCTCCTGCTCATTCCAAGTTCTAGGCCTATGCAGCAAAAAGAAAACCCCTTGGTCCGAGTCCTCATATTTACGATTAAGGGATTGAATCCCATTTTTTGCCTGATTTAGCAAACCTTCATCGGCTGGCAAATCCTTAGAGTCCGCATCCACGAAGTCGGTCAACAGACCGTAGAAAATATTTGATCCGGAATTGGCCAAAAAACGTACTTCCAAATCTTCCAGTAAGGTGTCAATAGCCTCTGAATGAGTTAGCATAGTGGGCACGATGACAAGGGTACGCCAGGTTTCGGGAACTCCTCTGGAGAAATCCATACGAGGCAAGACTTGCGGAACCACCCAGATGGTAGATAACCAATTAACCAAAGAAACGGCCAGTTGCGAGGCTCCTAGGATAAAAAGGGGAATAAGAATCAATTGCGCCAGGGTACTAGAGACACCCTGTAGAACCGCATAGGTAAACAAGCCGCCGGAAATGGTTACAGTCAGAAAGATGATGGAAAACAAGTACAGAAATACTGGCATTTTTCCAGCCGCATTTTTCAGCCGATCATTCAAAGGATATTGGGTTTTAAAAAGCAGTTCGATTTCAGGCCGTCCTTTGCCAACCAACCAATACCCCAAGTGCTCTTGCTTCGGCAATGTGTTTCCGCGCTGCTTTTTTTCTTTAATAAATGATAACAGCTTATGCGCCACCTCGGTCTCAGTGTACGCACTTGCTTTAGAAATGCGCTCCACTACGTGTCTATAACTGTCTCGAGTGGCAAAATCCATCTGTGGATAAATCCCTGTTTCCTCTTCTCTAAAAACCTTCTCCACACTACTAAGAGATTCAACAAATTTCCGCCAGTCCGTAGCTCCCAAAAAACGAAGTGTTCCGATGCTGTTTTTGATGGATACCTGATCGGCAGCCTGTTTTTGATTTTCTTGCCATACGAGGTCTTTGGCAGTTGTTCCCAGGATGTTCAACTGCTGTTCCATCCAACTTAGAGGAAGCTGTAGCTCAGGTCCTTTTCCTTGTAAGTAGCGGGTAAATCTTGCCACAAATGGGCCGTCAAGAATTGGGGATGACCGGGCCATATCCGCAATGGTCAAAATCAAATCGGCAGGTTCATCCCTAACAGTCTCCAACATTCTCCCTGCCCAGAAATCCGCCAAATTGTTATCCAGCATGTCCAAGGCAATCATTCGGGATACTCGGCGTAGATTTTCGATGACCGCTAAACGGAGCATAATGGGTATTGCCCATAGCTCACCCAGGGTAAGGAATGTCTGGGTTTGGTAGGAGGAAATAAAGCTGCTTAGATTGTCTTGGTCTATTCTGCCATCACTATGCGAAATTATCTCCAGCACGATATCATACACCCGGGGCATGCCCGCAGAGCTCCCTTCAGCCAGATAGGGGAGTGCTTCACTGTAGCCTTTTGGAAGGTGTTTTCCGGCAAGAACCACCTGTTCTTCGATCAGGTAAAAATTGTCCAACAACCAATCCCCGGCCGGAGATATGGTTTTTCCGGATTTGATTCCGTCTACGAGCAAGTCCCTTACTTCCAGAAGTTTTTTCTCATTTTCAACCAATCTTCCCAGCAGCTGATCCTTTGAACTTCCCACTTGTAATTTGTGGGATTTTGCAAGAATCTTTCCATGTCGGTCATTTTGCTCAGAACTGTATAATTCCCCCCGATAAGGGGTTTCCTTGTCCAGCGTATTTAGATGGTCTTTGTGAAAATATTCTCTAAGTCGGGAAAATCCCTCAAAAACGGAAGATGTTGAAACATTTAGCATAGGTAACGTCTGGACTTAATATAAAGGCAAAGACTCCAATTTCTGGCAACGGTAATGGTAATTGATATAAATCAGGCTGATTGAGAGATGAAAATCACAGCACTGGGCTAATTGGAAGGCTGCGAGATAGAAGCCCCAAAGAATTGAGCAATATAAAAAAGTTATGGCACAAACGTAAAGAATGATAGCATAATTATGTTGTATATTTTATTTAAAAAATTACATCTTTCACAGATAGCGGTTATGGGGCCTACTGACGCATATAGTTGTGGGATTTCTTTTAAATTAATATTTACGGGAAAATCGAAGATGTTGATATAGAGCTATGGGATTAGCATCGCAAAGCAACATCGGACGTAGTGGTCAAGGGTTGCAAAGATTGACAAATGATCACCCGAAAAGTGGGTTGGGGAATACAAATAGAGTTTAAGTCCCCAGGCTATTAAATCGGCAATCGCTCTAGGGTTTTAAATGAAAAACTTTTAATTTGTGTCAATATCGGAAGAGTTGGATTTTTTCCGAAACGTTATCCTATCAAACCTATAGCTATGTTTACACGATTCCTTACATCTCTCTTTTTCGCATGTTTTTTTGTGCCACTGGTTTTTACAGTTTCTGCCAATGACGGTTATAAGCTTTGGCTGCAATATGCACCGTTCGAAACCCACGCCGAAGCCCATTATTACCATGGATATCTATCTGATATCAGCCTAGTCGGCCAATCTCCCACCCATGAGGTGATTAGTAAGGAATTTCATTTGGCAACGGAAGGATTCTTTAAAGGATCACTGACTCCCAGAATCGATTCATCAGGCAATGGGAAGATTTTATTGGGGAAGATTTCGGATTTACCGGAAATAAATACACGTTTATTTAACGATCAGTTAGATAAAATTGGGGATCAGGGCTATCTGCTCCTCAATGTGGGTGGCCAAGTGATCGTAACTGCCAAAACTGATGTCGGTTTACTATATGGTACTTTTGCTTTGCTGAAAGCCATTCAACTACGGGAGAAGTTGGATGAATTGGATCGATTGGAAAACCCCAAAATACAGACCCGAATGCTGAATCATTGGGACAACCTGAACCGGACGGTGGAGCGGGGTTATGCGGGATTCAGTATCTGGAACTGGCACCGTCTACCAAATCACATTGACCGGCAATATATTGATTATGCCCGTGCCAATGCCTCTTTGGGTATTAACGCCACTTCTATTACGAATGTAAATGCCAATGCTTTGGTGCTCACACCGATTTATTTGGAGAAGGCTGCCGCTATTGCCAATGCCTTTCGACCTTATGGAATCAAATTATATTTGACAGCTAGGTTTAGTGCGCCGATGGAGCTGGATAAGTTGCCTACTGCAGATCCGCTGGATCCAGCTGTGCAGGAATGGTGGAAGGCCAAAGCGAAGGAAATCTACGAATACATTCCAGACTTTGGGGGATTTGTGGTAAAAGCTGACTCTGAAGGACAACCCGGTCCGCACAACTATGGCCGCAACCAATCGGACGGAGCTAATTTGCTGGCGGAAGCCCTGCAACCATTCGGAGGACTGGTTATGTGGCGCGCATTTGTATACAGTGAAAACACCCCGACAGACCGTACCAAACAAGCCTATGATGAGTTTAATCCTCTGGATGGAAAGTTTCTGGATAACGTGATTGTGCAGGTTAAAAACGGTCCTTTGGATTTTCAACCGAGGGAGCCGTTCCACCCTTTATTTGGAGCTATGCCAAAAACGCCATTGATGATGGAATTTCAAATAACCAAAGAATATCTGGGCCAGGATACCCATTGGGTCAACTTGGCTTCGCTTTGGAAAGAAGTATTGCAAGCTGATACCTATGCCAAGGGGCAAGGAAGTACGGTGAGTAAGGTACTGGACGGCAGTCTCCATGGATACAAACACACGGCGATCACAGGCGTGGCCAATATCGGAACAGACCGCAACTGGACCGGGCACCCAACGGCTCAGGCTGACTGGTACAGTTTCGGTCGGCTGGCATGGGATCCGGAGGCAAATATAGATCAAATAGCCGAGGACTGGCTGAAGATGACCTTTACTACCGATCCTACATTTGTTTCTACCGCAAAAAACATCATGTTGAATTCCCATCCCATTGTGGTGGATTATATGACCCCACTGGGTCTGCATCATATCATGGCAAGGAGCCACCATTGGGGTCCAGGCCCTTGGGTGACAGGCGGCCGTAGGGATGACTGGACAGCCACCTACTATCACCGGGCTTCCGAAGATGGGATTGGTTTTGATCGGACATCAGCAGGCAGCAATGCCCTAGAGCAATACAGCCCGGAAGTGCAAAAGAAATGGGAGGACTTGGAAACCACTTCATTGGATTACCTGCTTTGGTTCCACCGGGTACCATGGGACAAACAACTTTCTACTGGAAATACCTTATGGGAAGAATTGGCACTTCGTTACCAGCGGGGTGTGGAAGGTGCAAGATGGATGCAGGCTGAGTGGGATTCATTGGAGGGTAAAATCGACGAGGAGCGTTTTGACCATATCCAATCTTTCTTAAAGATACAGGTCAGCGAAGCGGAATGGTGGCGGGACGCCTGCCTGCTTTATTTCCAGCAGTTTGCCCAGCAACCATTGCCTGAAGGGGTGGAGGAATCGGAAAAGGATTTGGATTATTTTATGGGATTTAGGAGGTTTTTCGTTCCGGGAATTTGAAAATTTGGAGCAACGGGTTGGTAAGGTAGCAAGGCTGTGGCAAGTATTATATTTTGGGGTACTGTAAAGAATGTTTTGTAAAAATGACATTCACGTTTCCTATTTGTAAAAAGCTATGAGTTATGTTATCTTAACCTGATAACGCTCTATTATATAATAGATCCAAAAATTAAATCTGTTTATACATATGAAGGAATTTTTCGAAGAGCTATTTGCCTATGGACACCAAGCCAATCAGCAGTTATGGGAAACCATGATGGAAAATGAGGGTAAGGTATCTGAAAAATCCATTAAGTGGTACAACCATATCCTTAATGCCCATCAGATTTGGAACAACCGGGTCGATCAGAAAGATGCTGCCTTTGGCGTATGGGAAAGCCGTGAAATTAATGGAGAGAGGGAAATCGACCAACACAATTATTCCAATACCCTCTCGATATTGGATACTTTCGAATTAGGGAGCGTCGTACGATATACCAATTCCACTGGTAAGACGTTTACCAACAGTGTTCGGGATATACTTTTCCACGTCGTTAATCATTCCACCTATCACCGGGGACAAATCGCAAGTGACTTTAGGCAGAATGGCTTGGAGCCTTTGGTCTCGGATTATATTAAGTTTAAAAGATAGCCGTTATAGGTAAAACTTCAATTATCTAGAAATTTGAAACATATCGCAGGATTCTTTTTCACCGTCATTTTGATTCTACCCTTATGGGTGGAAGGGCAGACAGTTTGTACCCCCGAAAGTCGGGCACGACTTGATAGCACCTTGACTAGACTTTCCAAGATGGATCATTCCAACCATTCCATAAATGCTTTGATTGCGGAAATTGGCAGCTGGTTTCTCCAGACACCTTATGTGGAGAAAACCTTGGAGCTTCCCGGGAGGGAAAAACTGGTCGTGAACTTGATGGGGCTGGACTGCACTACTTTCGTAGAAACTGTAGTGGCATTGGCTCGCATTGCCACCCTCGGAGATTTTACGGTTGAGGCTTACGAGCGGGAATTGGAACTGATCAGGTACCACCAGGGGAAGCTGGGGGAGTATCCATCGAGGCTGCACTATTTCTCAGACTGGATATTTCAAAATCAGGAGAAGGGTATTCTGTTGGATGTAACGAAGGAAATTGGTGGGAAGCGCTATGAAAATTCGCCTTCCTTTATGTCCTCCAACACCAAATTTTATGCGCAATTAAGCAATCCCGATTACGTGGCAGCGCTTCGGGAGACTGAGGCTGCCATTGGCGAGCGTGCCTACTATTATATCCCAAAAGCAGATATCAGTAAATACGAAGTTGAAATACAGTCCGGGGACCTGATAGCGATCACCACATCCATACCGAACTTGGACATTGTACATGTGGGCTTTGCGATAGAGAAGGAGGGGAGGATACACCTTCTGCACGCAAGTACAGGTTCGATGGTGGTAGAAGTTTCCGAAAGGCCGCTCCATGATTACCTAAGTGCCAACAAGTCGCAATCCGGAATTATAGTGAGTCGGCTAGTTAGCCAAAATTGAGTTCCTAGTGCCTGCAAATTTAACCGAGCAGACTCCAGTGTTCTTGTCATGGAGGCGTAAATTCCAACTGCCTCAAATTTATTCAGCTTGTATATTGTAAGTTGAAGAATAAGTTCTCATTTTTATCTTTTTAGCAATTGATTCCCACGGCTAGGATGAAAAAAATCAATATCCAAATAGATAAAGACCGGGAAAAAAATCTCAGTCATTTAAAAAACAGGCGGGACGAAATTTTTCACCTTGATGAGGAATTTGCCATCTCACGGGATGTACTGGGAATGCGTTTACTAATTACCCATTTGGAAGAGGGCCTCATTGTTGAACTGGAGGTTCCCTTTACCGAAGAATTTGCGGTTGAAAAGGTAAAAATGGATAAGGACCAGATGGTTGCAGGAAAATGATGCGGATTTTAGGTAATTGCTAAATTATGAATCTAATCAACGAGATTAATTTTGTTTCCCTTAAACATTTATTATGAAAAAAATAGCTTTATTTTTCTTCCTTCCTTTTTTTATTTTCTCCTGCTCCATTACGGATTCTATTCCTGAACCGGATTTACCTCTGGAATATACGGCGCTGGCCAATGTATCCTATGGAAGTCAACCTCGTCAGGTTTATGACATTTATTTACCCGCAGACCGTACTTCTTCCACCAAAACAATGATATTAATTCACGGCGGCGGATGGAATTCCGGTTCCAAAGTGGATATGAACGCATTTAGGGATTTCCTGCGGGAGCAATTTCCTGAGCTAGCCGTGGTAAACATGAACTATCGGCTGTCCGGACCAAGCCTATCTCCCTATCCCATGCAAATTGAAGATATCTCCACAGTAGTTGATGATCTCCGAGAGAGGAAGGACGAATATGTGATCGGAGAAGAAATCGGATTTATTGGTGCGAGTGCCGGGGGGCATTTGGCATTGCTCTGGAGTTATGGGTATGATACCCGAAAGCAGGTGGAAATGGTATGCAGCATTGTTGGCCCTACCAACCTTACGGACGAGGCCTATTTAAGCAGTACCAATGAGGAGCTGGAGGAAATGTTGGATCAGTTTGGATTTACCGAAAGCCAGTTGGAAACAGCCAGTCCCCTTCATCGTGTTGGTGCGGATGCCCCTCCTACGATTTTGTTCTATGGTGGGAAAGACCCTCTGATTCCCAATTCACAAGGAATGGACCTGCGGGATAGGTTGGAGGAGCTCGACGTTCCCCACGCATTCTACTTTTACCCCAACGAAGGCCACGGCTGGATAGGGCTGAATTTGCTGGATTCAATAGTTAAGCTGCGGGCGTTTATGCGGGAATATATTTAAAAGGTTTGTAAGGAGGTTTTATTCAGGAAGCCGCTTATTTCTGATTCATTGGCTGAACCTGTTATCAAATCATTTTTTCAGATGGAAGGTCGAGACGAACTCAGGCTCAATAGTTGTCTTACAGTCTCCTAAATGGGAATCATTAAATGTAAAAAAAAAGGAACCTGAATACCATTACAACAACCTACGAAAAAATCTTGGCCAAGGCAAAGGGAGCCTCAACCTGGTATGTGGACAATCAAAAATGGATAAAGCACCTGTCCAAACTAATCTGGTTGCTTTCCGTCGTACTTTTTGGACTTGGGGGATTATTCCCCATGATTAACTCGCTCTTGCTGGAAAACCAATCCGAATTAAAGATTGAGAAACTATATCGAATTCAAAAAAGAAATTGATTTACCGATATCTATATTAAAACCCGGAACAAGGACATGCCCTTACTCCGGGTATTTTATACGGTTAAAACCTTATTTATTAGGCCAATTGGCCCAGTTGCTGCAATGTCCACCCAAATCAGTGCCCGAGATGCGGGTCTGTATGCCTGAATATGCGGCATTCATGACCGCCCTAGGTGCAAATTGAATGCCTCCCTTTTTCTTGATAAAAGCCTTGCCAAAATGAGCTTGACTTAGGCCATGTCCCATTTCGTGTAATGCAACCGTCTCCACGTCAATGGCGGTACCGTCATCACTCCAAGAAAAATTGTCGTTATAATATATTTCCCTTAGTGCAACATCCCATTTGCCATCCTGATTGGTGTCTAACAAATTCCCCTCTCCATCTATCAATAAAAAAGTAAAGGTCACTCCTAGGATAAATCCAGAACCTCCTGGGGCAAGTATTTCGAAAAAGGACCCGGGCATCCATCCAGCGTGGACTACGTCTGCTACATAGGCGATTTCTCCAGGAAACCCAAAAATCGCAGCAACGATTCCTATCGATGTAGGAGAATTGGGCACACGATTTAATCCTAAATCGGAACACTGAACATTCTCCCAAGTATTTACAACTCTTTGCAAGGCTGATTCGGTCCGTGAAAGGGAAATGCTGGATGAAGGTCTTGTTTGGTCCAAATAGTAAGAAATATCACTGGAGCCATCCAAACTGGCAAATGGAGAAAAATCATCCGCCAATTGTTTATTTCCCCTATCGCTGAAAATGACCGTTATTCCCTTTTGAGCACTTCCGGGTGCGGTAATATACTCCGCCTTATGTAAAATCAGACTGTATCCTGATTCATGCTGAATTCTTCCCATTGGATTAATGCTGTTTAGGCCTATTGGATCAAGATCCAGCTGCATATAAACCACATCCTCGCCTAGTATTAGAGAGGGATCAGCCTCATTTAGGGCTTGGTCAGTCTGGCAGGAAGTCAACCAGAGCCCGCTGACGATAAATGAATACAATATAAAGCTTTTCATACCTTTTAATTATTTGGGGTTAAATAAAATTTAGTTTTAATATAAAACAATGAAATTTAATAAAATTGGTTACATATTCCATATAGTTTAGATTATTTTTTTAAATTTTATTATTTAAAAATAAAATGTAAGAGATAATAAGGCATCGATATAAAAAAATACAATTTTATTATAATCCTCTTCCGTCCAAAAACCCACGCCGGAGATCAGACAGGTAAGTATCTCTCCAACTGACAGCAGGATGGGAGCTATGATGAATGAGTTATCCTGGAGGCTCGACAATGTACCCTTGGCAACCAATCCCGGCACAACCTTCCACTATTCCAATTTAGGCTACCTGATACTGGGAAGCATAATCGAGCAAGTGGCAAACCCGTATTGGGATTATGTCAAGGAAGAGATTTTGGACAAGGTAGGTACGACGAACACATTTTTGGCACGTAATGGAAAAAATGAAAAGAGACCTAAGGAAGTGATATACTACAGTCAGAACCGTACCGACCCCTACGGAATATAAAAAGAAAATGATATCAAAAAGATTGAAATTTATTAAGGCCCACTTGATCGAATAGATTAAGTAATGGTTAGCCTTCCTCACTCCAACCGTATCTGATATTGCAGAATCACTGTATTTCTTCGATTTACTTGCTGAATGTCACAAAGGGACGTATGGTTGAAGATGGGTCGGTTCTGAAATGCCAAACTCAGCCTGGACCGCTGCCCATCCAGGAGTAGGTTTATACCCGCCTCGTAGAAAGTCATCGGTCCTTGTAATCCATCATAGCTGGCATACTGGCCGGAAACGAAGGGTTGTATTTTTTCAGTATGTCGTTCAAAACCAAAAAGATATCCCAATTGAAAATAGCCAATATGGCCTGTCCCGATTGCGGGAAAGGCATTGCCGGTGCCGCTGAAGGTGCCTTCGGAATTGACCCCGCCGCCGACATTATTTAGTCCGATTACACGAATATAATCCGGCCCCAAATCATAATAAAAGTAGCCTGCGTAGAAAGTTAGTGCTTGTTTGTTAATCAAAGGCAACTCTCCAAATACATCCAATGCAAGCATGTTCATGGGGGTAATTACCGTGTCTGCAGCGGCATTCAGGTGCCACATTGCCCGCTGTTGTGTCTCAAAGCCAGCCCCCAGTGCCAGCACTTTCTTGGTCCCATCATAGGTGCCGACATGAAAGGGGGACACCAGTGATTCGTGCTCAAAAAACTGATACTTGAAGTATCCGGCAGTCTGCACCCCGCTTTTTACATAGGAGAAGCTGGATACCTGCCCGATTTGGGTGTTGGCAACAGGAGCATAGGGCCGGCTAAATACGAGCCGATAGTCCCACTGCTGCCATTGCCCGTTCACATAGGCACTGAGTTTACGCAGGATATTGTCAGTCTGATTGATCGTGGGCATCACCACGGCGGGTACATCGAGCGTCAACATTCTGCCGGTGTGTGGGGAAGCGTATCGGGAAACACCGTTCCAGCCTGACTGTCCACCCCCCACCGTCAGGTATCGGTGTAGTTTATGGTCGATATAGAAGTCAAGAAGACGAATTTCACCGGATCTAGCGGTCAGGTAGTTAATATTGTTTTGCCCTAGTGTTAGGGTGAGGTTGGTTCGATCATTTAGCCGGGCATATGTCTGAAATCGGAGGCGTCTTACTGAAATGTCAAAAAAACGGGAGGCTTCTTCTCCATTAATTAAGGTTCCGGGATTATTGTAATTGTAACGCATCCAAACCTGCCCGTTTACCCTCACGCCTGCATAGGAGGTACTGTCCGGTGTAAGGTAAACCCGGAGGGGCTTTAGCTGAGTTTGTGCCAGGCTTTCAAAACAAGGCCCAGTTAGGAAAAAAAGAAGGAGTAGAATCCTGACGTTCATTAGAGGCAAATATAAGTTATTTGCCGTTTTGATTATAATTTTTCCAAAATTGCCAGATATTCGTCCATTAAATAAGTCTTTTTGCCGCCAAAGAAGTTTTTCAGGTCACCTCGTTGTGTCAAAAAATGCTCCGTATCGAAATATCCTGAAGAAATAGAAAGTCGTTTGGTGTAACCCGCCAGTTGGGTGTCTAAGCGATACTCATCAGGGAGTTGGTATTCAAATTTGTCCCCATCGCTCTCTTTAATTATCCAGTCCAGATTGTCGGTAAGCGACTGGGTGTTTTTAGGATCATCAAGTTGAAGGTATAGGATTTCCTGCCCACAAGCCTTTAGCTGATTAGAAAAGCCCCTCATCGCTGTAAAGAAAGCCAGAACCTTTTGTATGTGGTGGTGTGCATAATCCGTTTCTTGTCGGATTTCCATCATTACATACAGGTTTTCTTTTGAAATATTTTGGTACCAACTATGAGAGCTATTTAGTTGGTCGCCTAAAATAAGACGGATGGTTTTTCCCATTTATCCAATAATATGATTCTGATTGAATAAGGTAAAGGTATCCTAACTTGTTCAAAAATAGCTTAGCTTTCTAAAAGTTTACTTGATGAATTAAGTTGAGCCTTTCCCTCAGAATTCATGGGTTTTGGCTGTTTTTCATTCTTCATCATTTATTTAAAACTGTATTGTCCGTATCTAACAATTCGATATATTCACCAAAATACGTGTTAAAGGTTCTAAACAAATGGGGTAGATCACTACTTGTCATTTCCTTTTTAATCTTCTGGTTATCCATCCCCAATGCCTCGCAGAGCGTCTCAGCATACTCCAAAAGATCCTCTCCTATCTTTTCCGCGTCATTTTGATCCAGTTGGATTTGCATTATTGCTTTTGATTTGATTGCCATTAGTGACATTTTGTTGCGTTTAATTATTTGTCAAAGGAATCCTTACCACACTTTTTAACTGGGTCAATTGAATTTGCCCGTATTACCCTTGTCTGCCCTGAAATTCTTATTTCTCCCATATTCTCACTACCTCACTAAAATGAAGAACTCATGGATGGTGCCGTATCATTTCCCTACTTTTTTGTTTTACAAATTGAGTTTAATGTATTTCAATATTTAGAATATTATTTTATGTTTTTCAAATACATCTTAATGATATTTTTAAATATATCTAAACTCCTATAATAAATGGAATAATATTGGCATTGACAAAAATAATTCTGCTATTATTTTTTAAAAATTTGAAATAAAATTTTAATTGCAATAATTTGTGTATAAAAGTGATAAATATGTATTATATCAGGCTAAGGGGATTTTTATATAAGGATTGAAAAAAGATGTGAAATAAAAAGCCTCTGACCGATATCAATTCGGTAGAGGCTTTAAGGTCATGTGCTAGTCCAGTGACACAACGATTTGGTTCCTCAGGAGGTCTTCAAACGTTTCCCGCTTTCGGATCAGATGAGTTTTACCTTTCAGCAATAAAATCTCCGGGGGCCTAAGTCGCGAATTATAGTTTGAAGACATACTAAAACCATATGCTCCCGCATTTTTGATGGCCAAAATATCACCCTCTTTCACCTCCTTCAACTTACGGTCGGCGGCGATGGTATCTGTTTCGCAGATATACCCTACAATGGTGTATACCCGTTCGGGTCCGGTAAGCGTTGAGATGTTGATCACTTCGTGATAGGCATCGTACATCATGGGCCGAATAAGGTGGTTCAATCCTGAATTTACGCCTACAAAAGTAGTAGCGGGAGTGGGTTTGACCACAGTGGCAGACACAAGAAGGTAACCGCATTCGCTGACAAGGAATTTGCCAGGCTCAAACCATATCTCAAGTTCCCGCCCATATTCTGCACAAAATTCCTGAAATGCCTGAGAGACTTTATTGCCTACATCCATGATATCCGTAGTCACGTCTCCGGTTTTATATCCCACTTTGAATCCACCGCCGAAATCCAAAAAGGTAAGATCCCTAAATTCTCTAGCGGCTTCAAAAAGTATTTCGGCGCCTTTCAAGAATACATCCGCATCCAGGATATCCGAACCTGTGTGTACATGAAGCCCGGTAACTAGCAGGCCATAGGCATCGACTACTTTCAATATATGTTTTAGTTGCAGGATGGAAATGCCAAATTTGCTGTCAATATGGCCGACAGAAATCTTCGCATTTCCACCCGCAAGGATGTGGGGATTCAGCCGGATACATAGAGGGATTGTCCCTCCATAGGTTGTTCCGAAATGTTCCAACATGGGAATGCTATCAATGTTGATCATCACGCCCAGTTCCACAGCTTCCTGAATTTCAGCAAAGTCCACACAGTTTGGTGTATACATAATTTCCTGAGGCTCAAAGCCTACATGTAGGCAAAGGTGTACTTCCTCAATCGAAACTGCATCCACGCCAGTGCCGGCTTGCTTCATCAGTTTTAGGATATTGATATTTGAAAGTGCCTTGGTGGCGTATTTTATCTTGAGTTTGACCTTGGAAAACGCGTTTTTAATTGCCTCCACTTGGCTAAGAATTTTTTCTCCGTCATAGACATAGAGCGGAGTGCCATATTGCTTTGCCAGATCGGTTAGAGATACTCCCTGTATCTTGTAGGATTGATCGTTCATTTCCATGGTTCAATTTTTAAATGGACAAAGATAGATATTGCCCGTAAAACAAAAAACCCCGAAAGGCGTCGGAAAAATAAAATTCTAAACCCAAGGGATTGTTTTCTGTCCCATCTTTGTTTCTATATACTACTTGTTGTAGTGTTAAAATAAGTTAACGGACTCATTATCTGTCTCATATCTGTTAAATTTGCTGCATGTCAAAAACCAATATAAAAATCATCATCCTCATGATGTCCTTAGGCTGCCTGGGTCTTCTGGGATTTCAGTTGTATTGGGTAAGCAACCTTTTGAAAATCAATCAGGAGCGGTTCCAACAGAATGTTTTCCAGGCTTTAGCTTCTACTTCAGATAAATTGGAAAAAGGGGAGACCAGTGATATTTTGAGGAATTCTTTGGCAATGGACACTACCTTACAACGCGCTTTGTTTCAAAAAATAGAGCCGATTGAGTTACGAATTAGACGCAGACCTGTCGCTATGCAACGCCCGTCAATGGTGGATTCCATGTTCAGTCAGCCCATGCCTCAGATTTCTTCCACCTTCCAGAGGTTGATCGCTACTAAAGAAGGAGAGCCAAAGGACTTTAGGGACATAGAAAAATACTTTTTGATGCCTCCGTTAGCGGCGTCTTCCGTGTTCACTCCGGACGAAATGGCCATTTACCTACAGGAAAAGGAAAAATGGCTTGAATTTATTGACAATCAGGACAGGTTTGCCAGCAAAAGAAATTATGCTTCAAGTAGACAGGCTCTCTTGGTGGAAGAGTACAATGTCTCAAGAGATGTGGCGGAGACGATCGTCAAAACAAACATAAAAATAGCTCTTGTTGAAGAAGTTGTCCATCAGTTATTGAATCCCGGTCAACAGAACATTTTTGCTCGAATTGACACCAGTTTGGTCAAAACAGAGATTAGTTCACAGCTGTTAAAGCGGGGGATAGATGAGCCATTCGAATTGGGTATTCTGAGTAATACCGATGATTTGGTAACAATCGGAACGGTAAATGACCTGGCTCCCCTAATGGAGAGTACTATCCGCGCCGAGTTGTTTCCCAGCGATCTGATGGGAGTGAATAGTTTTTTGGTCATTAAATTTCCAAATGAGAAAAACTATTTGTTTAAACAGATTTGGATTCCTTTGTTGAGCTCCTTGCTGTTTTTGGGAATAATCATTTACTGCTTTATTTATGCCATTCGGGTGATTATTCATCAAAAGAAGGTCTCGGAAATAAAAAATGACTTTATCAACAATATGACCCACGAATTTAAGACGCCGATTTCTACTGTTAGTTTGGCCATCGAAGCTCTGCAGGATCCGGACATTGGTCATGAGGAATCATTTCGAAATAGATATTTGGGAATCATAAGAGAGGAAAACAAACGATTAGGAACCCAAGTAGAGCAGGTATTGCAGGCTGCGGCGTTGGACAAGAAAGATTTTAAGCTAAAATTTGAAAAGGTTAACATTAACCAATTAATTGATTCTGCATGCGTCCATTTTGGATTGATAGTGGAGAATAGGGGGGGGGATATTGAAGTAATTTCCACGGTTGATCAACTTGAAATTGAAGCGGATGTGTTTCATCTTACCCATATTATCAACAACTTGCTTGATAATGCAAACAAATATTCACCGCAATCTCCTCAAATACAGGTGAAAATAGAAGGACGGGAGGATACCGTCCACATAGCTTTTAAAGATAAGGGCATAGGCATGAACAGGGATGCGTTGAAAAGGATTTTTGACAAATTTTACCGCGTGCCCACAGGTAACCTTCACGATGTGAAAGGTTTTGGATTGGGCCTTTCCTATGTGAAGACCATGGTAGAGGCGCATAAAGGAACGGTACTAGTAGACAGTGAATCAGGCAAAGGCAGTACGTTTACCATCATTTTACCAAAAAAACAATGAGTAAAACCAAAATTTTATTAGCTGAAGACGATCCCAACTTAGGGGATATTTTACATGAATACCTGAATATGAAGGGGTATGATACACTGCTTTGCAAGGACGGAGAAGAAGCATGGAATAGGTTTAAGAAAGACACTTTTCAACTTTGTATTTTGGACGTTATGATGCCTAAGAAGGACGGGTTTACACTAGGGAAAGAGATAAAAAAAGTGGAAGAAAACATTCCAATTATTTACCTGACGGCAAAAAACCTAAAGGATGACGTAATACAAGGTTTAAAAATCGGAGCGGATGATTATATCACCAAGCCATTCAGCATGGAGGAATTACTGCTTAGAATTTCGGCCATACTGAGACGTTCTGCAACCAAAGTCGAGACAAAATCGCTCAAAACGTATACATTTGGTGACTTCACCCTGCATTATGACAGGCAGATGCTGGAGAGTCCCTCAGGAGAGCATAAGCTCACTTCCAAAGAAAACGAATTACTTCGGCTGCTTGCGTCGGAGCTTAATCAGACAGTTAGCCGATCCCATGCGCTCAAGATAATTTGGGGCGATGACAGTTATTTTAATGCACGTAGTATGGACGTTTACCTTAGTAAGATCCGAAAATTGCTTCGAGAAGACCCAAACATGCAAATCGTCACACTACACGGCGAGGGGTTTAAATTAGTGGAAACTGTTGTTTAATTTCGTACGGGATCAAAATTTTGGATTGTTCTTTTAATATTGACGTTCTTATTCGTTATTTGAGGAAATATCACCATTAATCTTTCCCAATGGCAAAAGAAATTATCTATACGGACACTGCGCCAAAACCTATCGGCCCTTACAGCCAAGCAGTCAAAGTGAACGGTGTCCTTTTTGTATCCGGTCAGATAGCACTTGATCCAGAAACCGGTGAATTAATCAATGAGAACATTACCGAGGAGACGCATGCTGTAATGAAAAATTTGGATGCAATTCTTCAAGCGGCCGGATTTGGTTTTTCGGACGTGGTAAAATGCTCGATTTTTGTCCGGAATATGGATGAATTTGGAACAATAAACGAGGCTTATGGTAGATATTTTAAATCAGATCCGCCTGCCCGGGAAACTGTGGAAGTAAGTAAGCTCCCCAAAGACGTGCAGGTGGAGATTTCCTGCATTGCCGTGAAAGGTTAAACTATATTTCGGAATTGATAGTTGTTTTATGGTGAGGCTTTCTCCTACATATAGTGAAATATTAGTGTCACCACTTCCTGCCGAGGAGGTGATGAAGAAAGCTTTGCGGGTGACAAGGGAAATGAATTATTCGGATCCGATATCAATTGAATCCCAAGAAAAGCATCTGTTCAACGGTTCCGTCGACAAGAACACCTTTCAGCTTTCTCTCAAAACCGAAAATGCCGACAGCTTTATCCCATTAATTCGGGGTAAGGTAGAGACTACCCGAAAAGGATGTATCCTATTTCTTCATTATAGTTTTTTCCCAAGTACCGTTTTTTTTATCGGGTTTTGGGTTGTTGTCACTTTTTTTATGATGTTGTTTTTCTTGACTTTGCAGCTTGATTTGAAATTAGCCGCGTTATGTCTAGTCGCGGGTATGGGCAATTATTGGTTTTCCAGTATGCATTTTATGCGTAAAGTGAAACAAAGCCAACAAGCACTGCATCGCATGTTGGATCTCCAGCCTAACGATCCCCGCTAAGCTAGATTTTAACCCGTAGGGTATGGATTTTAACCGTCAGGTTGTAATTTAGCCGCGCGTAAGCGTTACACATTAAATTAATTACCATGAAATCGAGCATGACGAAAACGTCACATAGTGGGATGATTATCGTTGCGAGATTCCATCTGACCGTTAAAAATCAAATTATAAACAGATGAAAAATATCAATCATATACTACTCACAGGTCTAATGCTGTTGAACGCCCTTGTTTTCATTAGCTGTGACGAGGGCTTTGAAGAGGTTAACCGAAATCCAAACAGTCCAGAGACAGTTTCTGCCGCCTTATTATTGCCCCATATAATCCGAAATGCCTCCAATGAAATAGTTGGAAAATCCTGGGGAATTGGAAATGTGGTTATTCAGCATTCCGCAAAAATCCAGTTCACCAACGAGGACCGTTACAACTGGGGCCCCCAGGGTAATCCGTAC
>DATHWC010000074.1:0-5263 GCA_035460985.1 Lunatimonas sp. | reverse complement strand
GAAGCATTGGTATAGAATCCAAAGATGGTACGTGGAAGTCCGGAACCTCCGTTGACAAAATCGGCATCAGTAATCAAGCCATCTCCGTCCACATCCCGGAAGCGGTTATTGCCTGCCTCATCCAATCCAATCCACTCATGGATCCAGAATGTACCTACTGGGTAATCATTCAAAAACCCGTTTACCTGAACACCAGAAAGTCCAGGTCCACCAATGAATCCTGTCCGCAGTATGGATACAGGTAAATTGCTGACGTTGTTGCGTAAGAAGCTGATGTTTCCGCCCAAGTCCAGCCTAAAATCGGTGCCAATATTTTTCCGGTAGCCCAGAGCTATTTCCAAACCTGTATTTTCGATTTCCATCGGATAGTTGCTCCAGAAGGAAGACGTAGCGACAATCGGATCAACCCCCGTTAAAGTTTCCCAGAGTATATCACTCGAGACCTTTCGGAAAACGTCCACGGTACCATACAGTTCCTCACCAAAGAATCCAAAGTCAATTCCAACATTAGTCTGTGAGGAAACCTCCCATTTGATACCTGGGTTTTGCAGCCGAACAAAGTTAATTCCCGGTGATACCGCTGAATTGGCACCCGGTGTAAGGGCATAACCTGAGCCCGGTCCTGTATTTACGGTCAGTAATTGCTGTGTGATGTAGGATGGAATATCCTGGTTTCCCGTTCTCCCCCAACCAGCTCTCAACCGGAGATTACTCAGCGACACCGCACTGCTTAGGAAACTTTCATTGGAAATCTGCCATGCTGCGGAGAAGGATGGAAAATAGCCGTACCTGTTATCAGCACCGAATCTGGAGGAACCGTCCGCTCTCATTGTAGCTGTCAGATAATATTTTTCATCGTAGTTGTAATTTACCCTACTAAAATAAGACTGTAACTCATTTTCACTAGCTCCGCCACCGGGCCTGTTAATTCCGATGGAAAGGTCAGAACCTATTCCCGGATTCCTATAAGCTTCAATTTCTGTAGTTGCGAAATTATTGATACTCCAGAACCTGAAGGAATTGTTAAACTTTTGGTAGGAGTATCCTGCCAAAACACTAAAATCGTGTTTTCCATCATCTAACGTAAACCTATAATTCAAGAAACTTTCCGTCAGAAAATTTCCGTTTTCTGTCGTCGCATCCTGTAATCGACCCCCTGGGTGAGGTAGACGCTGAACCGCATGCCTGCTGATTTGGCTTATTCGTGAACCTTGTGAATTGTCCACAGCCACATTCAACTTGTATTCCAGGCCTTTGAAAATCTCAAAACCTACATCTATGTTACCTAACACCCTATTGACTTTTGAAAATTCAGTATACATATCCATCATCATTAGCGGATTGATTCCCTCTGGGAAAAGGTAAGCAGAGCCATCCGCATTGCGGGTTGGATAGGTGGGATTTGCGGTAAGGGCATTAGACAATGCATCTCCACCTACGCCAGCGTTGTCACCAATAGGAGGCGAGTCATTTCGGGTGTTACTGGTAGTCAAGTTGATTCCAAACTTCAAACGGTCATTGATAAAGCGCTGACTCATGTTCATCCTGGCAGTATACCGCTTCATGGAACTTTGCATTACGACACCTTCTTGGTCAAGTGCACTGATTGATGCGAAAAAATTTCCGTTCTTAGTTCCTCCACCGTAGGAGATGTTATGGTCATGTGTAAACGCCGACCGGAATATTTCATCCTGCCAAAATGTATTTGCCGGACCTATATTGTCTGGGTCACCATATTGGTTGGTGAAATCCCTAAACTGCTGCGCATTGAGCACATCGATGGTTTTCGTAACTTGGGAAAAAGCGAAGCTGCTGCTGTAGTTAAGTTTTGGCTCTGCGGCGTCCCCTTTTTTCGTTGTGATCAAAACTACCCCATTGGCACCTCTAGAACCATATATGGCTGTAGCGGAAGCGTCTTTCAGTACATCAATAGATTCAATATCTGCTGGGTTAAGAAAATTCAACGGATTGGCTGGAGCTGAACCTGAAACGCCCAAATCTGCGCCGCCGGTAGTGGAGGAAGCATTATCAAGTGCAACTCCGTCCACTACAAACAAAGGCCCACTGCCACTCCTTACAGATCCTGGTCCGCGGATGGTCATTCTGGACGCTGCCCCAGGTTCACCGCTTGTTGCCGTAACATTCACCCCGGCAATTTTACCCTGTAATAACTGTTCCGGAGATACGATTACTCCTTTATTAAAAGCTTCTTCCTTCAAGGACCCGACTGATCCGGTAAGGTCAGACCGTCTTTGCATCCCATATCCCACGACTACGACTTCCTGTAGACTGGACTCATCAAGTTCCATTGTTGTTTCAATCACAGTCCGATTGCCCACCGGTACCTTTATCGCTTTGTAACCAATGAAAGATATAACCAAAACGGCATCATCGGGTACTTCGAGGGTATAATTACCATCTATGTCGGTAACTGTGCCCCGACTTGTACCGTCGATGGTCACTGTCGCTCCGGGTAGGGGGTCTCCATTTTCGTCCTTGACAGTGCCTCGGATATTTATATCCACAATTGCAGGAAAATCCTCAATATCCTCCGAGAATTTTACCGCATCAATACTGTTATTTAATTGACGGAATCGTAGGGAGGTTTGCCTAGAAACATCTGCCAAAAATTCCTCAACAGTTCCATCTTTTTTCTCCAAAAAGATAAGCGAGTGCTTATTTATGTCTTTTTGATCAAATGAAAATTGAAAGGGGGTTTGCTTCTGAATCATTCCAAAGAACTGATTCAAAGTCAGTGTCTCCCGGTCAATTTTGACATGTACGTCACTAATGGATCTGTACTGACCATTGACATTGACTGCCAACACAAAGTTGAATATCAACAGTTGTACCACGAACCCATACAAGAAGTATCTGGACAACATATAAATTGTCTTTTGTAATTTTAATTTCATAATTTTGAAAGGTTTATTGGATTATTTCACTAAACAAGGTCTTTGCTTGCGGCTCATTCCCCAATGGTTATGCAAGCATTGACCGACACTGAGCCAACTGATTTATTCAGTTGGCTTTTTTTAACTGGTGTTTTCCGGTTTTTTTTTCATATTTTAAAATTTGATGGTTACCTGTTTGTCATTTATTGTATATGTAAACTGTTCTATGTAAGCCATGCTTTCCAAGATATTATCTAAGGTTTGTCTTTGATAATCACCGGAATAATCCCATTTACGGGTTGGATTATTTATAGTTCTAACTTTGACCCCGTACCACTTTTCAAGTGCATCCACTACTTCTGTAAAACTTGCCTTTTTGAAAACCAACCAACCTTCCTTCCAGCCAATTTCCCGTTTCCATTCGTAGGTTCCAATATGGGTTTTACGGTTTTTTTCATCGAAAACTAATTGTTGTCCGGGTGCTAACCACTCATTGATATCAGCATCAGGATGGATGATTTGAACTTTTCCGGAAGCTAATGACACCTTGGTCTTTTGAGTTTGGGAATCTTTAGAGACGGCGAAGGAAGTACCGACTGCCTTCGTCAAGAGTCCGGAGGCCGATACTACAAATGGCTGTACACTATCTGAATAGACTTCAAAGAATGCTTCTCCATTTAGTGTGACCGACCTTTCATTCCCCTCAAACCTCTCAGGGAATGAGATTTCTGTGGATGCGTTTAACCAAACCTCTGAGTTGTCAGGCAAGGTGATTTTCAGTTTTTCTCCATTTTGGGTTTTTCTAGTTACCCACTCCACAGCTATTGGCTCTGAGATTTCTTCTTCCAGGTTTAGATTGCTAAGCCCGTATATAAAAGCAATAAAAAATCCTATGAATAAAACCGCGGCCACCCGCTGTAACTGGCTGAATCTATCCCATCCAAAATAATTTGTTGGAGGATCAATATCTTTTTTAGGAGTCACCGAAGAAGACTTTTTATCATCCTGAAGGATTTTTAATAGAACGTCTTGTTTAATTTCTTTGGGGGGATTATCCATTGGTCCTAACTTCATTCCCAATAATAGCTCACGAGCCAGCTTTACATCACCTATCCGATCCGGATGGGCGATCATCCACTGCTTCCAAAAAGCATCAAGCTCTTCGTCGGGATTTTGTACCCACCGTACAAATTCCGCTTGGGATAAAAGTTCAATTACTGCGTGCATGGGTCAGTCACAGGTTTACACCCCACAAAGCCTCGAAATTTAAAAATGACATCTATTTTTTCGATTTTTTTTTCCGAATTCTGGAAATTAACCTAAAATATCTCTCAAAAAATCCAGTGCCTTGTACACCAAGTTTCGTACCGACTTAATATTATCCAATTTCATGATCTCCTGAATTTGGGAATAGCTGAGCTCCTCAAAGAAAAAATAGTAAATAACTTCTTTTTTGCGGGGACTAAGCTGCTGTAGTGCTAGATTTATCCGGCTTGCGATTTCCTCATTTATCTGCCGGTCAATCAGCATCTGTTCGGGAGAAAAATACACGTCAAATTGAAATTCGTCGGGAAGTTGGTGAGTTTGATTGATCCATCGCTTTTCTTCCTTTACGATTTTCCGTTTAAGCGACTTAAATAGGTAAAATTTGATGTTATCCGTTCCGCCTAGCGTGGGCCGATTTTTCCTCAGGGATATAAAAAGATCTTGGATAATGTCTTTGAGAAATTGTTCCTGTCGGACAAATCGCCTTCCATATCGGTACAACTCATCAAAATAGGTTGAGTAGATTGTAATAAACGCAGACTCATTCCCCAACCTAAACGTATCCCACAATTCCGTATCGCTGGATTTAGAATAAGCGGAAGGAGTGGGGCTGGAATTATCCCTCAAGAGTATGTTGAGCCTATTTTCCAAGGGGTAACTGGTTTGGTTGTGGGGTAAAAGGCAAATGCTTTATCTCAAAGGTATAAAATAATTTTTAGTTTGGGTTATACCAAACATTAATTTATTACTAAGTCTTAAGCACAAACAATAGATGGATTTAACAGAAATTTTATATGAAAGCTGATTTTTTGGCTAGATTTTTCGTTTATAACTGCGTAGAAATATTCATTAGCTAATGTAGAAAGGGGGATTGAACTAGACTGATTTCCAGAGTATTGAAGCTTGTAGATGTTTTGCTAGATTCAGATTAGAAGGTGTTCCCATATAATCAATGTAGATATTCATTTGGAATTCACCATAAAAAAGCCAACATTTAAGTAGTCTTTCCTGAAAAAAGCAGGTATTAACAAGTGAAACCCATCAAATCCCTATCTATGTAATCAAATTTCTATTTTTATTTGCGAGGCATTTTCTCAAAAGTC
>DATHWC010000073.1:0-36582 GCA_035460985.1 Lunatimonas sp. | reverse complement strand
AGAACATTTGTCTGCGGGTATTGGTCATACTCAATTCTGCCTCCAGAACCCGCGACTGTGCGGTAATCACTTCCAAATAGGTCGCATATCCTCCCCGGTACAATTCATCAGCCGTAGTAACGGCATTCAGCAATACGGCTGTCTCCTGGTCCCGGAGACTGTATATATTCCTCAGGTTTTCAATTCGCTGAAGCTTGTTCATAACTTCCTGATACCCGTTAAGTATAGCCTCTTGATAATTATATAGTGCGATTTTATTGGAAGAGGTGGCAATTTGGAATTCTGATTTGATCCGGTTTTGCGCAAAAATGGGAGCCGTTATTCCTCCCAACAGACCCACTGAAACGGCACCGGGAAACTGAAAAGCCGCTGGAATGCTTCGATCATTCAGACCAATGTAGGGCGTAAGAGAAAAGGAAGGTAAAAATTCTTTTCTGGCGGCCTCAACATTCAATTCGGCGGCCCGAAGTTCGAATTCGGCTTGTTGGATATCAGGTCTTAAAAGCAACATATCGGATGGCATACCTACTTCAGCGACAAAGGGCAGTTTTATTTGCATCAGGGATTCGGCCCGGGGGATCGGCTGAGGAAATCTTCCAAGTAAGAAGTTGAGGTAATTTTCCGTTTCAATGATTTCCTGCTTCTTTTCATACAGCATGCTTCGCGTGGAAAGGAGCTGGGCCGAAAATTGCTGAACCGCCAATTCGGTGGCTCTTCCGGCGGATTTTTGAATTTTGATCAACTCCAACGCCATTTCTTGAAAGGAAATGTTTTTTTCTATAGTCTCAAGTTCTATATCCTGGCCCAGCAAATCGTAATAGAGGGTGGCAATTTCAGCAACCAGCGTGGTGGTGACCAGCTGTTTTCCTTTTTCTGTTGCCAGAATATTCAGAAAAGCGGCATCTTTTCTATCCCGAAGTTTACCCCACAGGTCAATTTCCCAGGTGCTTTGAAAGCCGACAAAATTATTTTCGACACGGTTAATCACATTGCGATCGCCATTCACGGTCCCGTTGAACAGGTTTGGCCGAATATCACCTGACCGATACCGTACTATGGCGTCCATAGTGGGAAAGAGCAATCCTCTTCCTATTTGGAATTGTGCCTTTGCTATTTCAATGCGTTCTATTGTGCTTAGAAGGTTAAGATTATTTGTCAATGCATTATCTATCAGGTTGATTAAGTTTGGATCATTGAAAAAATCCCTCCAGGGAATCTCCGCCATGCTGCTGCTATCCTGATAGTTCAAAAAAGCATCCGGTACCTCATCCAACGACGGCATGATTGGAACCTCCATGCTTTTGCAACTTAAGAAGGCGAATATGCCACTCAATATGATGAGGTATGTTACTGATTTATTCATGTAAATACAGCTAAAATGTGAAATCAGACAGTTAATTGTTCTTCCCGTTCAACAAGCTTAGGGGTTTCAACAGGTTTGTTTTTGCCGGTGAGTTGGGCGAAAATTACATACAGGCCGGGTATGATGATCAAACCGAAAATGGTTCCGATCAACATTCCACCAGCCGCTGCTGTGCCAATAGATCGGTTGCCAAGTGCACCAGCACCTGTAGCCATGGCCAAGGGAATAAGACCTGCTATAAAAGCGAAAGATGTCATCAAAATGGGGCGGAGACGTGATACGGCTCCTTCCACAGCCGCTTGTACTACCGAATGGCCTGAAGCGCGTCTTTGAATGGCGAATTCCACGATTAAAATGGCATTCTTACCCAACAGGCCAATAAGCATGATCAGTGCCACCTGGGCATAAATGTTATTTTGCAGGCCAACTAGGTACAACATAAAGAATGCCCCAAATACCCCCGTAGGCAAAGAAAGAATGACGGGAAGCGGAAGTAAAAAACTTTCGTACTGCGCAGCCAATAATAAATAAACAAAAAGAAGGCAAATGGCAAAAATAATAATGGCCTGATTCCCGGAAGTAACCTCCTCACGTGACATTCCGTACCAGTCGTAATTGAATCCTTGCGGGAGATTTTCAGCAGTGATGCGTTCAATGGCGGCGAGGGCATCTCCACTGCTAAAGCCAGGTGCGGGACTGCCTTTTACGGTTGCCGAATTGTACATGTTGTGGCGGGTGAGTTGTTCTGGACCGTAAGCTCTTTCCATGGTAAGGAAGCTCGAAATAGGCACCATCTCACCCACATTATTTTTTACGTGAAGCTTTAATACATCCTCGGGTTTGGATCGGTATTCTGGTGCTGCCTGTACCATCACATCGTACATCTGCTCAAAGCGGACAAAATCGGTCACAAACATTCCTCCCAATAAAATCTGCATGGTACTCATAGCTTTTTGGATAGTTATGCCTTTTTTCGCAGCCATGTCCTGGTCGATATGCACCATAAATTGAGGAAAACTGGGATCGTAATCCGAATAGGCATTGTTGATTTCCGGCGCAGCTTCCAGCGCTGCGATTAGATCATCGGTTACAGTCCCAAGTCTTTCTAGGTTCCCAGTGCCTGTCTGGTCCAATACTCGCATCTGAAATCCACTTGAGTTCCCAAATCCAGAAACAGTTGGTGGTAAAAAGAAGTCAATTTTGGCATCAGAAATATCCTTTGTTTTTTCCCTAAAGGCTTCCATGGTTTGCTGAATGGTTTCTTCCCGTTCATCCCAGGATTTGAGGTTGATCATGGCCATGCCGAATGAAGCGCCGGAAAGACCATTGGACAAAGAGTATCCTGCCAAGCTGGATACGGTTTGCACCGCATCAACATCCTCTATTATCCGCTGCATTTCATCCAGAACCCGCTCTGTACGCTCCACAGTGGCACCTACCGGAGTAGTTACGTTCACATAGACCATGCTCTGGTCCTCTGTGGGTATAAAACCTGTGGGGAGAATTTTGCTAAGTCCCCATGTACCCACAAAAAAGAAGAGTAGGATTAGGGTTGTCAACCCCTTTTTGGGAGTAAGGTATGTAACATATCCGAAATATTTGGTTTCGAAATAGCCATAAACCCTGTTAAACCAGTCAAAGAACCGCTGTAACAGGCCCGTTTTTTTTATGTGATCTTCACCGTAGTGATTCTTAAGCATAATGGCGCAAAGAGCAGGGGTCAATGTCAGGGCATTGATCCCGGAAATAACGATTGCAATGGCCAGGGTAATGGAAAATTGGCGGTAGAAGATGCCTACTGGCCCGGACATAAATGCCACCGGAACAAAGACCGCAGACATGACCATGGTGATGGCGATGATGGCACCACTGATTTCCTTCATTGCCGCAAAAGTCGCCGGCATGGGTTCCATGCCGGTTTGCTGCATTTTGGCGTGAACAGCTTCTACCACGACGATGGCATTGTCTACTACGATTCCTATCGCTAGCACCAAGGCAAACAGGGTTAACAAATTGATGGAAAAGCCCATCATTTGGATAAAAAATAACGTACCTATAAGTGCCACCGGTACCGCCAGTGTAGGTATAAGGGTGGATCTGAAATCCTGTAGGAATATAAAGACCACGATAAATACCAGGATAAACGCTTCGACCAAGGTAACCAATACCTCCTTGATGGAAGCATCCAAAAATCTTGATACATCATAGGAAATCTGATAATCCATTCCGCTGGGAAAGGTGTCCCCTTTGATTTCAGCGATGCGTTTTTTCACGTTAGCGATTACTTCACTGGCATTTGATCCAGGCCGCTGTATGATCATGATGGATGCGGCGGGCTTGCCGTCCGTTTTGGAAATCCGACCGTAGTTCAAGGACCCAAATTCAACGTCTGCTACGTCTTTTAATCGCAGGATTGATCCGTCGGCATTGGCACGAATGACCAGGTTTTCGTATTGTTTGGGTTCAAAAAACTTACCCGTGTAGCGAAGAACATATTGCAACATTTGTGATTCCTTTCCAGAGCTTATACCCAACTGCCCTGGAGCTGCTTCTACGTTTTGATTCCTAATAGCTTCTACCAATTCATCAGTAGAAACCCGATAGGAAGTCATCCGGTCAGGCTTCAGCCAGATACGCATGGAATAATCCTTGGTACTCATAATTTCGGCTAAACCCACACCGTCTACTCTCCGAAGTTCCTGCAAGACATTCAGGTCGGTGAAGTTATAAATAAATGCTTCATCCAAGGAGGTGTCTTCGCTGAATACATTCAGGTACATCAGAAGGCCTTCGACCTGTTTTTCCACCGTTACGCCCGCTTTCACCACTTCTTCCGGTAGTTCGTTGACTACTGTAGATATCCGGTTTTGGATTTCCACAGCCGCCAAATCAGGATTTGTTCCAGCCTCGAAGTAAACCTTGATGATAGTGGTACCCCGGTTGCTGGATACAGAGGTCATGTAGGTCATTCCCGGTACTCCGTTGATAACCTTTTCCAGTGGGGTAGCCACTGTTTTGGCGCAAACCTCCGCATTTGCACCCCTGTATTTGGCTTTGATGGCAATGGAGGGCGGAGCAATATCCGGAAATAATTCTACAGGTAATGAAAAAAACGAAAGCATCCCCAGCAAAACGAAAAACAGAGAAATTACAATGGAAAGGACGGGCCGCTTTATAAATAGATCAAACATACTTAAACCTTAGCTGATGAATAATTACTGGAAGGACGTGTTGACAATCGAGGCCTCCGACTCATCGTCAATCTCCGTTTCAAAGGCGATTGGCTGCGGCAAAATGGACATGCCCGGTTTTATGGTCTGAATCCCCTCAAATATCAACCGCTCACCGGGTTCCAGGCCTGATTCGACGATGTAATAATGGGAGAATCGTGCTTTTGGAAAGATACTTCTTATTTGTACCTGATTGTTTTCATCGACGACATACACAAAACTTCTGTCCTGAATATCAAATACCGTTTTTTGAGGGATAATGATTGCATTTCTTATAGTATTGGAGAGGATCACTTTTCCGGTGGCCCGATGTTTTAAAATCTTGCTTGGGTTGGGGAATTTTGCCCGAAAGGCTATTGATCCGGTATTCGCATTAAACTCTCCCTCCATCGTCTCGATAAGGCCATCGAATGGGTAGGGAGAACCATCTGCAAGTACCAATTGTATCACATTATTCTGGGCTCTTTCATCTGCACTGGACTTGATATATTCCAAGTATTCTATTTCCGAGACATTGAAGTAAACATGGACCGAACTTACATCAGATACTGTAGTTAATAAGGTCCCTTGGTCGATAAGGCTACCAGTTCGTTGTGGGAAACGATCTAGGGTTCCGTTGAAAGGGCTTCGAATTTCGGTATATGAAAGTTGTACTTGGGCGTTTTGCTCTGCTGATTTGGCTTCTTCGATTTTGGCTAATATGGCTTCATATTTGGCTTTGGTCATGTCTAATTCCGATTTGGAAATGACGTTTTTGTCCACCATGATTTTGAGGTTATCTATCTCAAACTCCATGACTCTGGCTTCGGCCTGTGCGCTTAATAGATTGGCCACAGCTTTAGCCAATTCGGCTCTATGTTCCTGATCGTTCGTTTTGAATAATAGCTGCCCTTTTTGAACCTCCATGCCTTCGTCCACATAAATTTTTTCCAAAAAGCCGGGCACACGTGCCCTTAATTCCACGTTTTGGATAGCCATGATTTCTGCAACATATTGCCGATGTAATATGGTGTCTTTAGCCACTACCTGGATCACCGGGAATTCTCTAGGTTGCTGGCTTGCAGTTGATTCCTTATTGTCAACGCCTTTGCAATTTGTCAATACCAAAAGCAGGACAATTGAAACAATGTTTGTGGACAGTGGGCATTTGAAGATGGTACCATTCATCATTTTTGGTCAAATATTATGTTTCAATAAATTATATTCGTTGTCGAAATCAAGTAGCTCCGTTACTCCCTTTAGTTGAAAAGAAGGAGTTAACCGATTATTAAAGGTAGAAAATCCGACATATTTGTAAAGTTTTAATTTTATAAGCGGACATTCGCGGTTTTTCAAAATGAAAAAGAGGGGCGGGAAACATTTAACTTTAGACGTTTAATAAAATCTAAAACCTATCACTTATTATTGAATATGTGATTATATCAATAATTTATAATAATTAACCGATGCCAATTCAAATGAAAAAATTCCTTCAAACATGTACTTTGGTGGTTTTATCAGGAGGTGTTTTAACAGAAAATTTAGCCCAAACAAATTCACCTCCAAAAACATATGTCAGCTACCAAAGCCCCATCAAACCTATTATTGATGGTAAATTGAATGATCCGGTATGGGACTTGGCGCCCTGGTCAGACGCTTTTGTAGATATTCAAGGGAATGTCATGCCCAAACCTACCCAACTTACCCGCATGAAGATGCTTTGGGATAAGGATTATTTTTATATCGGAGTAAAATTGGATGAATCTCACCTTTGGGCTACATATACGGAGCGGGAATCGATTATATTTCATGAGAATGATATTGAAGTATTCTTGGATCCCGATGGAGATACTCATAATTATTATGAATGGGAAATCAACGCATTAGGCACGCTTTGGGATCTGCTACTGACAAAACCCTACAAGGATGGTGGTAAGCCGATCAATGGATGGAATATCAACGACTTCGAATATGCTGTCTATTTGGAAGGAACCTTAAACGACCCCTCTGATACCGATGAATACTGGTCTGTGGAGATGGCCATTCCATGGAGTTCCCTCACGCAGCGTTCCTCGCCCCCTAGCGACGGGGATCAGTGGAGGATCAATTTTTCCCGCGTGCAGTGGCAACTGGAGGTGAAGGACAATCTATATACAAAAGTAATCAATCCAAAAACCGCAAAATCCTTTCCCGAGGATAATTGGGTGTGGTCACCAATCGGTTTGATTAACATGCATATTCCTGACCGCTGGGGATATGTGCAGTTTTCCGAAGCGGAGGTGGGTACAGGTACTGTTCCTTTCGTACAACATGCTGACGAAAATATAAAAACCAGTCTTCGAGATTTGTATCATGGACAGAGGGCCTTTTACAAGGAGCATTCGAGGTATGCCGTAACAGTCCAAGAAATGAATCCGGAAGAAGTAACTGTACAGGCCGGAATCGAAGTTGAATTTGAAGTTAGCCGTACCCGCTTTAAACTTTCCGCTCCGTCATTGGATGATCCCGGCAAGCACTGGTTCATTACCGAAGACGGTAGGATCTGGAAACAGTAGGTTGCTATCAACCATTCCCTTATTTTTGCGTTGAAAAGTAAACAAGCCTTCAACCAAAAAATCATTTGCCAGTGAATTTTCCGAAACAGTTGTCTGTAAAAATTACAACGGGGTTATTTCTTCTTTTTTTTGGACTCCTTACAGGCTGTGAGAATAGCAGTACCGACAACAAGGCACTTATCAATGTATTACTTATAGATGCGCCAGGGGATTTTGACGAGGTATGGGTAGAAATATTGGGGGTAGAACTGTTGCCTGCGGGAAGTAGGGGCTTAGAGAATGGGGAATGGGTATTTTTGCCCTATACCCCTGTGGATAAAATCGTCCGCTTAACAGACCTTGTGGGTAGTCAACGTTTACTTCTGGGAAGGAAAGAGGTGCCTGCTGGAATCGTTTCCCAAGTTAGATTACTACTAGGTGATACCCATTATTTTATAAAAAACGGTGAGCGGTTCCCCCTTCAACTCGTCAACAATATTGAAAATATCCTCACGATGGATCTTCAGTCCAATGCCGCCGCAAATTTTGCGTTGGATATTTATATAGATTTTGACGTGGCGTCTTCTGTCAAGCCCGGCGCGTCGGGTACGTTTGTATTGGAGCCTGCACTTAGGGCCTTTACCTTGGACCGCACGTCAGAAGTAAGGGGCATCGTGCAGCCTTCATCGGCTAGGCCCTATGTCTATGCCATCCATGAAGCGGATACTTTTGCTACAATAACGAGCGGAACCGGTGAGTTTAGACTGAGGGGCTTACCTTCTAATCCCTATCGAATTCTAATACGTCCAAGAACCTCTCACCTTGACAGTGTCCTCAATCTTACAACTTTTGCTGATTCGGTTATAAATTTGGGGACCATCTCGTTAAAACCAGCCCCTACTGAATAACAGATTACCCATGGAAAAGTATGAATTCTATATGCGCCGTGCGTTGGAACTTGCTGAATTGGGTAGGGGCAACGTCAGTCCTAATCCGATGGTTGGTTGTGTCATTACCGTCGACGATCAAATCATCGGCGAAGGTTACCACGAACGCTATGGCGGACCACATGCGGAACCTAACGCTATAGCAACGGTAAAGGATACGGCACTACTTCAAAATGCCACCGTTTACGTTACACTCGAGCCCTGTGCACATGTAGGCAAAACCCCACCCTGTGCCGATTTGTTGGTTGAAAAAAAGGCCAAAGAAGTTATTATCGCCGCTGTGGATTCGAATCCACTGGTAGGCGGAATGGGAATTGCCAAATTGCGGGATGCCGGTATCCCTGTTACAACTGGGGTTCTCGAAAAAGAGGCACGAAGTCAAAATCGGCGGTTTTTTACCCAAATGGAAAAGAACCGCCCTTATGTACTACTCAAGTGGGCACAGACCCGGGACGGATTTGTTGCCCGATCAGACTACGACAGCAAGTGGATCAGCAATGCCCACAGCCGACAACTTGTACATCGATGGCGGGCAGAGGAAGATGCTGTATTGGTAGGTACGAAAACGGCCCATTATGATAACCCCAAACTTAATGTCCGGGATTGGAGTGGGAGGGATCCGGTACGTGTTGTGATCGACAAGCAATTGACTTTGGACCCCAATGGGCATCTATTTGACCAAACCCAGCCGACCATCTGCTATAATCTGATCAAAGAGGAAGAACTGGAAAATCTGCGCTATGTCCAATTGATGCCGGATTTTCAGGTAGGTGATCTTTTGGCTGACTTGCACAGCCGAAAGGTACAGAGTGTGTTGGTGGAGGGAGGCAGTATCCTGTTGCAACATTTTATAAGTCAGGATCTTTGGGATGAGGCGCGGGTGTTTTCTGGAAAAGTAACCTTTGGATCGGGGATTCCCAGCCCGCATCTGAACCGGGTTCCAAACCAAACACTGGATATTATGGGAGACCGCCTAGATGTCTATTACAGGTGATTTCGAAATTTAGCTCCATTCTTTTTAGTGTGGGAGAAGATTGATTTCTGAGGCGAAAAAAATAAAAATAAAATCTATAAAATTATATGTCCAGCAGCCTATATATTCCATCCGATGTCTCAAAAGAGGAAGTTTACAAAGCTTTGCTTCCGCAGGTTGAGGCATTGATCAGTGATGAGACTGATCTTATCGCTAATTTGGCCAATGTCAGTGCCGTTCTAAAGGAAACTTTTAACTTTTTCTGGGTGGGGTTTTATTTGGTGAAGGGTGATCAACTTGTGTTGGGGCCTTTTCAGGGCCCCTTGGCCTGTACCCGGATTGGATTTGGAAAGGGTGTTTGTGGGACCGCTTGGGAAACTGGGAAAACTCAACTCGTAGCAGATGTGGATGCCTTTCCGGGACATATTGCCTGCAGTTCTGCCTCCAGATCCGAAATCGTTGTTCCTGTGATACAGGAAGGAAAGTTGTTGATGGTCTTAGATGTGGACTCTGAACACCTAAATCATTTTGATAAGACTGACCAGGTTTATTTGGAGCAATTGGCAGCCTTGCTGGCAAAGACAATTCTGGATTAAAAACCTTCTAGGTTAATTTAAAAGTAATTTTGAAATTGAACCTTTGGGTAAAAACCTGGAAGGTTTTCTGGCAGTATCAATTCATTTGACCTCCCATTTAGCCGTATATCTTGGGGTAAAAGCCGCCATTCGATCCAGCAGCAGCTCCGCATCGTCGGAGACAATGAGGCTATCCAACTGTTCCTGCCTCAGAAAACCCTCCTGAGAGGAAAATCCCAAAAAGTCGAGCAGTTTATCGTAGTAACCTTTAACATTATATAGGGCCAGTGGTTTTTGGATATACCCCAATTGATTGAGGGTCATTATTTCAAAGAGTTCTTCAAGTGTGCCAATACCTCCGGGCATGGCAATAAATCCGTCTCCTTTTTCAGCCATCAGCCATTTTCGGTCCCGCATGGTTTCGACAACTGTAAGTTCTGTCAGTCCTAAGTGGGCGACTTCTATATTGACTAGACTTTGGGGGATAATTCCATAAACCTTACTACCAGCCCGCAGCATTTCGTCCGCAATGATACCCATCAATCCCACCTTTCCAGCTCCATAGACAAGTTCGAGATTTCTATTGACTAGCTCTTTAGCAAGGGTTTTTGCGCCTGCTTCAAAGGCCGAATCCCTACCTTTGTTGGAACCACAGTAGACGGTGATTTTTTTCATGATGGGAAATTACGGAAAAAACTGCCCATCCCTGCCAAAAAATTGATATTTTCGGGCATGAAATCGAGCATGACGCAAGCGACACACTGTGGGATGATCATCATTGCGAGATTCCATGTGACAAATTAAAAACCGTTATAAATACATGAAAAACATATGTTTTGCCAGTAACAACACCAAGAAACTCGATGAAATCAAGTCCGCACTATCGGGAAAGGTCGGTATCATCTCCCTTGCGGAACTTGGATGTACTGAGGAACTGGCGGAGACTGGAGATACCTTATATGATAATGCCTTTCAAAAGGCCCGATATGTATCTGCAACCTATGGTGTGGATTGCTTTGCGGACGATACTGGGTTGGAAGTTGTCGCATTGGATGGTGCACCGGGGGTGTTTTCTGGAAGATTCGGCGGAGAACCCCGCAGCGATGAACGAAATGTTGATTTGCTGCTTGAAAAGATGAAAGGGCAACTCGATAGACGCGCCTCTTTCCGTACGGTAATTGCATTGATCTTGCAGGGCAAAGAGTATTCTTTTGAAGGAAAAGTTAATGGAGTGATTACTGAGGAACGTTTTGGAGAAAAAGGGTTCGGTTACGACCCGGTATTTAGACCTCACGGGTATTTCCAGACTTTTGCAGAGCTATCCATGGAGGAAAAAAACCAGATAAGTCACCGGGGTAGGGCGGTGGCGAAACTGGTTCAGTTTTTATTGACAAGGGATTTTTGAGTGAGGTATTTATATATCGTTGTCTAGTTGGTAGTCGATAGCAGTTTTCACTTTCAGATTAGCAAAAGAATTTGAATATCCAGGGTGGGTTCTTTCCTTTTGAAGGATATGGGCCATTTTCTGTTCCCTATCGGGGGCTATTCCAAAAATTGAATTACTTTTGTCTCCCATGAAGAAGCCTTATATCGTTGGAATTACTGGAGGAAGCGCATCGGGGAAGACCCTCTTTCTGGATAAGCTGCTCCATGCGTTTGATTCCAGTCAGGTATGCTTGATTTCTCAGGATAACTATTACAAAGCTAGAAATCTACAGCCGCTGGACAACAAAGGGATTTATAATTTTGATACCCCCCATTCTATCGATTTTGAGGAATACGCCGGTGATATCCGGAAGATACAGGCAGGAGAAACGGTTTTCCGACAAGAATATACCTTCAACAACCCCAACAAAACTCCTAAAATGCTTGAATTCAAACCAGCCCCTGTAGTGGTGGTGGAGGGTATTTTTGTGCTCTATTATCCCGAATTGGCCAATTTGCTTGACCTGAAAGTTTTTATAGACGCCAAGGAATACATCAAACTCAAACGCCGCATAGTGCGCGACAAAGTTGAGCGGGGATATGACCTGGATGATGTACTGTATCGATACGAAATGCACGTGATGCCTACCTATGAAAAATACATCGAACCCTTCAAACACGACGCTGACCTTATTGTACCAAATAATAGGGGATTTGAAAAGGCTCTGGAAGTGTTGAAGACATTTTTGAAGGGTAAGGTGTCATAAAGGAAAATAAAATAAATTTCTGCGAGGAAAAAAGACCACAGAGGTTCACGGAGGACACAGAGATTTTTTTGAATTAATTGCCAAAATAATGGTCTTTTTCATAGTACAAAAAAAAGTAGCCACATAGGGCGCATAGCACACAAAGTATCTAATTTAAGCCCCAAAGCGTGCTTTCTAAATAGTTAGAAAAGGGGTTACAGGGGATTTTAAAGAAATTTTGTATCCTTGACGCCTGCTATGAATCTAGTTTTTCCTTTGACAGCAGGGGGAATTTTGAGACTGGATTTATTGAGATCACCAAGTTGCGTAGAGAATACGATGATTTTTCTAAAAAACTTTGCTCCTTCTCTGTGTCCTCAGGGATTATTTTTCCTTTTTAGGACGACCAGATTTCAAAAATATGGTTGCGGACTATGCGCCTCCTTTGCATTCTTTGCGGTTTTTTTTTAAGTAGCAAGGGAACATAAAAAAAGGAGTTGTTAACTCCTTTTCTTGTTTCTGGTATCTTCTTTTATCTTTTTAATGTAAGATTTGATAACGTTGATACGGTGTTTTTCAGGAAGAACTTCCTTCTGAAACATTCCATCGATACTGTAATACATTGGGCGATTATTTAGGTTGTCGTAAATATAAACGCTTTTGGTTATGTAAATGTTTATTTGACAAGTTTTTTTTACCAATGGCGAATATTTCAGATACCCGCACAAGTAATGGGTTGACGATCGTTGGATTTTTCGTCCTTTTTTACTTCTTTAACGTACCTCTAGGTAATTAAACCAAACCCCGCGATGATAAACACCATAGATACCAATGCTACTTTTGCGACCCAAAAACAAAAATCTCTAGAAATCCGGGACTCTACGGTCCTACAGCGAGTTGCCAAACTTAAAACCCTTCAAGGCTGGATCACCGAAAATGCGGATGATGTACGGAAGGCTCTCTATGCGGACCTACGCAAATCTGCATCCGAAGCGGATATTTCGGAACTTTCCATGGTCAAGGGAGAAATCAGCCATGCCATTTCCAACCTTGCGGTTTGGATGGAGCTCAAAAAGGTAAAAACTCCCTTGCACATGCTTGGGAGTTCTGCTTATATCAGCCCCGAGCCCAAAGGCTGTGCGCTTATCATCTCCCCCTGGAATTACCCTTTTAACCTGTGCATTGGCCCGTTGGTTTCGGCAATAGCTGCGGGATGTACCGCATGGCTCAAGCCGTCCGAAATGGCACCCCACACTGCGGCGTTGATCCGGAGATTGGCACAGGAGCTTTTTGAACCGGAAGAAATAACGGTAAGTGAAGGCGGGGTGGAGGTGTCGGAGTTGTTGTTGTCCATGCCTTTCGATCATATATTTTTTACAGGCAGCCCCTCAATCGGCAAGGTGGTTATGAAGGCTGCTTCAGCACACCTGAGTAGTGTCACCTTAGAGTTGGGCGGTAAATCTCCCGTGATTATCGACAAGGATTGTGACCTGAAGGATGCAGCAAAAAAAGTCGCTTGGGCAAAGTTTATTAATTGCGGGCAGACCTGTGTCGCACCAGACTATGTGCTGGTGCAGGAAAGTGTCTATGGGGAGTTTAAGACCTATTTGCAGGAAAGCCTTGAAGCCATGGGAAATCCCCAAGGAAAGGGAATGCGTAAGAGCAGCGATTACAGTCGAATCATTAACGGTAGACACTGGAATCGGCTAAAGACATTGCTGGAAGAGGCGATAGCAAGTGGTGCGAAGGTAATTTATGGAGGAGAGATCGATGAAGCAGAAAACTTCTTTTCACCTACACTGATTGAAGGTGCGGACGAAAGCACCGGCGTAATGACCGAGGAGATTTTTGGGCCCATTTTACCGCTTCAGCCCTACACCTTGCTGGAGGAAGCATTGACAATAATCAACAGCCGTGAAAAGCCGCTTGCCCTGTATCTGTTCTCAACCGAGGAGTATATCCAGGAGCAGATAGCGGCCAAGACCAGTAGCGGGGCTTTGTGTTTCAACGATTGTGCTGTACACTTTGCACATCCCTCGCTGCCATTTGGTGGGGTAGGGCAAAGCGGGATGGGCAAGGCCCACGGGCACTATGGGTTTCTTGCCTTTTCCAATGAGAAGGCGGTATTCAAGCAGCGGCCAGGTTTTTCGCCGACAAAGACCTTTTATCCTCCGTATACGATGAAGACTAAGAAGCTGATAAAGTATTTTATGAAGTGGATTTAAGTTGGTGAGGGGGATATAGGGATTGGTTTTATTTAGTATGCAAACAATTCTGTAAACGTCAACGAGGTGTAATATAAAAGTACATCTGAGCCTTCCACTACAAAAATGCGGATAACAGCGTTTATATATTTGCCAAATATCACTCTTCCCAATGGGACAAATTAGGATGTATAAAATTGTTGCGAGACATTGGCAGCAACAATCGTTTTGAAACAAACCTTTTTACGCAAGTAGATGAAGGATATATCAGATGAATATGAAAGACAATTAGCTTGGAGAAATTGGACTTCTTATCTACAGAAAGTTCCTATATTACCCTCCAATTTGATTCTTGATACGCACTTATAATTAAGTCGGATTTTCAAAACCAAGAAATTACAACGCAACATCCGATTTTAAAAATTGATGAGAATAGTGTTAGGCTTGGGAATATGTACATTACGAACGGTCTCGGAGATAATTCGGCAACGTTTTTCAGGAATTAAAAGGTTAAATTTTTCCGTAGAGTATAAATGAGAAAGGTAATTGCGGCCATCAATATGACCCTCGACGGGTTTTGCGATCATACGGCTATAGTTCCGGATGAAGAAATACACCACCATTATGAGTCATTATTACATGAAGGGGATGCGATTCTATACGGCAGGGTTACATTCCAACTTATGAAATTTTGGCAAACGCTGTTAGAAAATCCATCCGGAGACAAATCGATGGACGACTTCGCGATCGCTATGGATAAAATTCCAAAAATTGTCTTTTCGCATACATTGAAGGATACAGAATGGGACAGTGCTAAATTGTCGAAGCAAACGCTTGAGGAAGAAGTTCTAGTGCTCAAAAAACAATCGGGTAAGGACATATTTGTTGGCAGCCGGAGTTTGATTATTCAGCTAATGAAAATTAACTTGATTGATGAATACCAACTTTGTGTCCACCCTGTGTTAGCGGGAGGAGGTTTGCCATTATTTGAAAACATGGTCGACCGGACTATTCTGAGACTTGTGAAGACTAAAACCTTTGGTGGAGGTGCAATTACGCTCTACTATGTTCCGGTAAATGAATAAACTACAAATATTGATCAACTTTAGACGGGGTTGAAATGCTTATTGCGATTAATTATTTTATTGAAACTAGTCGGTAGACAAACCATTTGGTTCATTTCATCCGATTTACACTTATATTGTAAGTAAGTCATCTTTGTAAACCATGGTGGTCTCACTAATTTGAAGTCAATAATATGGATATTAATACAGGAATAGTATTTATCCACGGCGCAGGTTTAAACTCATCGTTCTGGGACAATTCCCCGCAGTATTGAGAAGCGGCTCCCTTAATTCACCGTGACATAGAGTGGAAGGTCGGAGTTAGGTGAAATTGACGAATCGCTTTTTGATTGAATAGGCGAGTAAAACCGTCAACCTTAACTAATTGCCAGTAAGTTTTAAATGAAGATATAGCTTATGAACAGGCACATTTTCTTAGATAACCTTACCATTTTATTAGGTGCTTTGATTTTGGGTAAAAAAAAGTACTTTTCCAACGGTCTGCAAAGTAAATCATTCGAAGATCATGTAGCTGCTGTAAATCTAAAAACTCCCCAAATATCAGGAAATGGTATTTTTGAAGTTCATGCCGAAACATTAATTGGAGAACTTGATCCGGCATTCCGCGTCGCTCAATGGCTAGGAGGTAACTCTCCAACCATTATCTACCATCATGGAAATAACGAACGCCCCTTCGAATTTAAAAAATCAGCTAAAAACACATTTAACTCCATCTTTATAAACAACAAAAATTGGGGCGATGCCAATTTAATAGTTGTAAGAGCTCCATTTCACAATGGATCGATTGGATATTATCAGGATTGTATGTTAGAAATAAGCAACTTTATTGCTATGATAGCTACGTCGGTTACGTTAAATGAGGAGATTATTAATGAGATTAGGAAAGTTACTTCAGCCCCTATTATAACAAGTGGAATTAGCCTGGGTGGGTGGGTTACTAATTTGCACAGGGGAATATTCAATACTTCAACGGCTTACGCACCATTGATGGCAGGGGCATATCTTGGGGAGGTTTTTTTGAAAAGTAAATACCGAAGAATGGCTTCGGATAGGGCGTTAGAGGATCCCCAGGAGGTTAGAAGGTTACTCAATTTTGAGAAATTATTCCGAAAACAACAGACGCAGAATGTATACCCGCTACTAGCCAGATACGATCAACTTATTGATTTTGATGTTCAGAAAGAAACCTACAAAGGGTATCCTTTAAAAACAATGGAGCGCGGTCACATTACTGGGGCGTTAAGCACAAAAGAGTTACAAAGCCACCTGCTTTCCGTCTTAAAATTGGCGGTAGATAAAAAATAGTTTAATAAATTTGAAGTGTTCCATATTTTGCCAGTTAAAAACCTAGGCTGAGAGTAATATGCAATCGTTCCAATTCATTAGAATGATTAAATCTTAAACCAAAGCACCTATGAATCACTTTAGCATACCACTAATTTTACTGCTGATAGCTCTTGTCACCTTTCAATGTCAGGAGGCTCCTATAAAGAAAGCTTTTAAGGAACTGCCACCAGAAGTGGTAGAGACTATTGAAAAACGCATAAACGAAGATGCTACGCCAAGTATCGCCATAGCCGTAATCGACTCCACGGGAATTCATTATCATAATTTCGGAAAAACTGCCGTAGACGGTAAAGCAGTGGATGAAAATACCATCTATGAAATAGGATCTATTTCCAAAGCGTTCACGGCGATACTTCTTGCGCAACAAGTACTGGACGGGAAACTCAAATTGGATGATGAGATAAATAGCTTTTTACCGGACAATATTAAGGTTCCTGTGATGGGTGATACAGAAATTACGTTCGGCAACCTAACGGATCATACTTCCGGCTTACCCAGAATGCCTGACAATTTTGCCCCCGCCAACCCTAGCAATCCTTTTGCTGACTATACCGAAGATCAGATGTATGAATTTATTTCAAACTATCAACCAGTCCGTGAAGTAGGTGCTGAATATGAGTATTCAAATATAGCCCAAGGTCTATTGGGGCATCTGCTTGCCATGAATGCGAACAATACTTATGAGGAATTAATGGTTCAAACTATTGCCATCCCCCTGAAAATGGAGGATACAAGAATCCGGATGACTGATAGAATGAAAGAAAACTTAGCCCTTGGTCACAGTGGCGGATCCGTTGTTGAGAATTGGGACATCCCCACACTTGCAGGTGCGGGTGCAATTAGAAGCTCAACATCAGATATGGCCAAGTTTATTTCTGCAAATTTGGGTTACGTAACAAATCCCTTGGCGGAGGCTATGGAATTAACCCATAATCCCAGACATCAAAAAGCAGGGGAAATGGGAGTAGGAATGGGTTGGCATATAAAGAAGGGAGGCAATGGAGATGTAATCTGGCATAATGGTGGCACCGGTGGCTACAGAACTTTTGCTGGATTTGTAAAAGAAACGGGCATAGGTGTGGTACTTCTTACCAATTCATCCACAGGTTCCGATGATATTGGTTTCTACTTACTCGACCCGAGCTCGGAATTGGCGGATGTGAAATTCAAAGGTGATGCGATTGACATACCAGAATCGACCCTTGAACAATATGTAGGTACCTACGAGTTATCCCCCGAATTTAAAATCTCTATTACTAAAGAAGGAAATCAGTTGTTTGGACAACCAACAGGGCAGGAAAGGGCTGAGATTTACCCTGAGAACGACCCGCTTTTTTACCTAACTATTATTCCAGCAAAGATTTCCTTTCAACTGAAAGATGGTGCCGTGGAGAGCTTGACCCTGATTCAGGGCGGGAAAGAAATGCTGGGCAAAAGGATTGATGAGTAAACGCAACTTGATTGGAGGGATAATCTTTATATCGACATGGGAAGACCTAAAAACAAATCGGAATTGCTAAATCTAAATAACCAAAACTTCAACAAACTGATTGACTTCGCGTTATTTGACAATAACGACAATCTAATAAAAAAGCTTCACTACTGGTCTTCCTCAAATGATGATTCAAAACTTCAAACAACTACGGAGCATGAGTTTGACGACAAAATTAACCCTTATAAGGCTTTTAATTTGTTAATGATACCCGGACGATATACCAATTCAAACAATATTGTTAAAGAGACTTATATCATTCATTTTGAAGTTGACGAGTCCATTGAATCCGTTCAAATTACTGAGAATTCCTTTACGTATAATTCTCAAGGATTTCCAATTAGTAAAGACGATACAGAGAGGTATTTTTATTATTGATAAAAATTGCCATCATTCAAAAGAAGGAACAAGTCACCGCTTGTATTTCCGACTCAACGGACGAACAAAAAAAAGTAGCCAATCGGCTACTTTTTTCTTCGTAAATATTTCAAATTAATAACTTCCTTTTCCGTCAAAAATCTATATTTCCCCCTAGGCAGATCTTTTTTTGTTAAACCTGCGTATGTAACCCGATCAAGGGCGACTACATCATATCCGAAATGGGCAAAAATCCGCCTCACTATCCTGTTTTTTCCGGAATGTATTTCGAGCCCCAAGATAGTTTTATCCTTGGAAAGTATCTGCAAATCATCGACTTTCGTAGGTCCGTCCTCCAATTCCAGCCCTTCCACTATGACATCAGCGTCCTTTTGGGAAAGTGGCTTGTCCAATGTAACTTGATAGATTTTTTTGATATTGTTGGATGGATGTGCCAGACTTTCCGTCAATTCACCGTCGTTGGTAAACAACAATAATCCAGTCGTGTTTCTATCCAATCTGCCCACAGGAAAAATACGTTCGTCGCAGGCATTCTCTACGAGCTGCATGACGGTTTTTCGCTCATAGGGGTCATCGGTAGTCGTAATAAAATCTTTGGGCTTGTTGAGCAGGACGTACATTGGCTTTTCCGGATTAAGCGTCCTGCCGTTGTAGAGGATCTTGTCTCCCCGCTGTACTTTGTAGCCAAGTGAGGTGATTACCTGTCCGTTTACTTTGATTTCTCCTCCTTCAATCAGCTTATCCGCATCCCGACGCGAACAGATACCTGCATTGGCAATGTACTTATTAAGGCGAATTTCGTCGGTATCTTTATTTTTGGTCTTACCATCTACTGCCTTGAAAGAGTATTCCGGCTTTCTTTCATCCGGTTTAAATTTCGCCTTTGATTTGATAGGTGAAAAAGGCTTTTTGAAAGCTGGTTTTTTCTTTTCCGGTGCCACATCAGACCACTCATATATCGGTTTTTGATCCTTTCCTCTCCCTAGATATAGTTTCTTTGAGCTATTCTCCGGTTTTTGGTCTTTCCCGAAAGAACCTTTTCTGGGTGTGCGGGCTTTTTTTTTGTCACCGAATGCGGATGAATGGGACGGCTTGTTCTCTTTATTGTCTTTTTTCATTGTCTTGCAGCATCTCTGCTGTATTATTTGTGTACAGTGGATTTGATAGGGAAATACATCCCTCTTTTTTTTCGGAGTGCAAAGATACGTTATTGTTGTGGCATTTGGGTTTTTTGGGAAGTAAAAATATTGATTTTCATCCCTTTATCACAAATGATGTGCTGACTGGTAGCGTCAAGATACCCTATGTTAATTCTGCCCCAATACTATCTTAAATAAATTGTGGCATAAAAAAGGATAAAGAATGGATTTTATTATTCCTTCTGTTCCCCGATTTCATTTGATTCCTGAATGAAATCTTTTGGCTGCGGCAAGTCTTTGATATCATTGATTCCAAAGTAATCCATGAATTTCTGGCTGGTTCCGTAAAGCAGGGGTCTTCCGAGACCTGTAGACTTACCCGTAATAATGACCAATTCCTTCTCCAACAGTTTGTGTACAGAATAGTCACAATTGACGCCCCTGATTTGCTCCATTTCGGATTTACTGATCGGTTGTTTGTAGGCAATGATTGAAAGGGTCTCCAGCTGCGCAGTTGAGAGTCGCTTTTGAGATTGGTTTTTGAGCAGGATGGAAATACTATTTTGATACGCGGGTTTAGTTAAAAATTGAAAACCACCCCCGGATTTTTCCAACGCAAACGAAAAATCATCAGCAAGGTATTTTTGCTGAAGTGCATCTATTGCCTGTTCGATGTGCTCATCGGGTATCTCTGATTCAAACATTTCGCTCAGGCACCGTTGGATATCAGGCATAGCCAGAGGCTCCTTCGAACAAAAGATAAGCGCTTCTATGTGTCTGTGCAGAAAATCCACCCGTTATTTTTTTGCCAGTTTCGCCTCGATGCTGTGCATAGTATGCGGAACTGCCCGTAAGCGCTCCTTGGCAATAAGTTTTCCGGTGTCAACGCATACGCCATATGTGCCATTTTTAATGCGACGGAGGGCATTTTCCAAGTTTATAATAAACTTTTGCTGCCTAGCCGCCAATTGGCTTAGGTTTTCCCGCTCTAACGTATCGGCACCGTCTTCCAGCAATTTGGAAGTGGATGCCGTGTTGTCGGTACCACTGTCGTTGCTTTTGCTTAGCGTCTTTTTAAGTTGGGACAATTCGTCCTTTGCTAAAGACAATTTTTCCTGGATGAGGTCCTCAAATTCCTTGAGTTCTTCCTGGGAGTATGAAGTTTTCTCTTCCTGATTCATGGTGTGTTGGGTAAAGTATGTGTTTTTATCGTAGGTCTAACTTTGTTAAAAATTTCTCTAAAATACGGCTAGCATTTTAAATTCAAAACTATTTAATTTTTTAATTTGTACTTGGTTAACGAATAGCAGCTAAGAGTATTGCAATCGACCTATTTACTGTCGAGTACAGGTTTTTTATTTCATGAATAATATACCGTTTAAAAAGATTAATTTGAAAACTACTTCATAAAAGCGTACTTTTAAGATTATTTACAGTTTAATAAACCTTAATAACATGAAGAAATTAGTTTTAATGTGCTTGGTTGTTTTCGTCTCGATGACCTCTTATGGTCAGAAAAAAGGCAAAGATGGCTGGTATACTATATTTGACGGTAAGACCCTTAAAGGTTGGACTGTAGGTGCTAACGCTGCATCCTTTCAGGTAGTGGATGGGGCTATTAAAATAGATGGCCCAAGGGCGCATTTGTTTTACACAGGTAAAGTGAACAAAGGGGAGTTCAAAAATTTTGAATTCCAGGCAACTGTCAAAACCGAAGAAAAGGCGAATTCGGGTATTTTCATTCATACAGATTATCAGGAGGATGGATGGCCCGATGTCGGATATGAGATTCAGGTTAACCAGTCTCATGGTGATTGGAGAAAGACAGGAAGTGTTTATAGTTTCAAAGATGTAAGGGAAACATTTGTGAACGACGGTGATTGGTATACTAAAACTATTCGAGTAGAAGGTGATAAAATTACTGTTAAAGTTAACGGTAAAGTAGTAAATGAGTTTGTCGAGTCTCAAGACAGGGGAGATATTGGCGACAGCAAAAAAAGGTTAAGTAGCGGAACTATAGCCTTGCAGGCCCACGATCCCCAAAGTGTTATCTATTACAAAGATATCAAAATAAAGCCATTACCATAAGCATGTAAGCCAATGGCTGCACGAGTGTGCAAACCCTATTATCCAGTCTGTTGTCCCTTTATTTGGACAATGGGCTGGAATTTTTTTTGTCATCTATAAACCCCTCCCCTCTATGAATAAGTTGATTTTCAATCCTATAGCACTTAGGAGCTTTGTGGAAGAAATGTTTGCGTATTTTGGTATTCCATCAGAGGATTGCAAGTTGGCCGCAGACGTTCTTGCCTATAGCGATGAACATGGCATTGATTCCCACGGGGTGGCCCGCCTGATCACCTATTATGACCTGCTGAAAGTGGAGCGAATAAATATCCATCCTAAACTGAAAATTATCCGAGAAAAAGGAAGCGTCGCTACGATCGATGGGGATAATGGCCTGGGATTGATCATTGGTCCCAAATGTAATGAAATGGCTATGGATAAAGCGGAAATACACGGATCTGGATGGGTAAGTGTATGTAATACCAACCACTATGGTGCAGCAGGTTACTATCCTGTGAAGGCCCTAGAAAGAGACCTGATTGGCCTTTCTCTGACCAATACTACCAAAGGCGTGGTTCCTTTCGGTGGTAGGGAGAAAATGTTGGGGACAAACCCCATTGCAATTGCCTTTCCTTCCGGGCAAGAGCCGCCTATGGTCATTGATATGGCCACCAGTACAGTGGCTTATGGCAAGGTGGAAATAGCAGACAGGCAACACAAGTCGGTACCATTGGGCTGGTGTTTGGACAAAGAAGGTCATCCGACCGTTGATCCTTTGGCGATGATCAACGGAGGTGCATTGCTGCCTCTAGGCAGTGATATAGCAGGGAGCGGACATAAGGGATATTGCATGGCCGCAATGGTAGACGTGCTTTCTGCCGTGCTGAGTGGTGCCAACTGGGGCCCATTTGCTGTCCCCTTTGCCATTCGGTCTGATGAACAATCAATTACTCAGGTGGGAAAAGGGATAGGCCATTTTTTTGGGGCCTGGGATGTAACAGGCTTTCAGGACTTGGGGGACTTTAAAAAGTCAATGGATGCTTGGATTAGAGTGATGCGGGAAACTCCTCCACTGGTAGGGACTCCCCGTGTGCTGATACCGGGAGATCCCGAAAGGGAGGCCTATGGGGTTCGCATGAAGAATGGAATTCCGCTTGATGACATGGTATGGGAGAGTATTGTTAAAATTGCGAGGGAGACCAAAATTTCTTTACCCAGTCCCCAATAAACAAAGTTCTGCAGCTTCTTTTAGAACCGGAAGAGGCACAATCCTGTTTATCGGTATATGATGGAATGGAACTACCCGAATCAACCCCGGTTCTCTTGAAAGCAGAAAAGCTCGAATCGCACCTGCCCATTTTCACAATGGAGTTATTGGCTCATTGCTTCCGCTATGTAGGAGTATTGATAGTCCTCTGCTGTCCAATTTTTAGTTCTGCTCAAAGTCCCTTGACCTCCTCCATAGAACCAATAGCGCTCAGAACAATTCCCCTGCCCTTTACCCCAAACGAGTTTTACTTCCATAATGTAATGGATGTCCGATCCGACCGATCCCCAGTTGCATTCCTTGTGCCGGTATCCGGCGATAGGGGTTCCAATTTGGAATTGGTAGATCTAAAAGGTGGTATGTTGCCTGCGATTGAGGCATTTGTAACCGGAAGTCTTTCCCAAAATATGAGTTTGCGGCCGATTGTTATCAAAATTAAAGATTGTAAAATCGTAGAAAAGCTGGTGGACAGCAGTAGGGGGGTGATAGAAGGTGAGGTCTATTTGGATTTTGGCTTTCATTTGGAAAGGGGGGATGATTTGGTGCATTTATTGGATTTTCAAGGCGGAATGTCCTACAAACGAACTGTTCGTCAAATTTCGGTCATAGAGCCCATTTTCAGAAAATCGCTTAGCAATGCCCTTAAATATTTTCACGACTGGATGGAAAATGAAGCGGGTAAAAATGAAAAATTGGCACATTCCGTAAAGGTGAATATGTCCGATTATAGGGTAGATTTCAAAGATGACACGGTTTTTTACGATCCGAGACGTCCCCTAACTTGGGCGGATTTCACAGGAAGGCCCAGAATGGGTAATTATGCTGCCTCTATTTTTGCGAGCATAGCCTATGAGGGAGACAGCAGGTTGGTGGATGGAGAAGTGGAAATCGATCTTGTTTTCAAGACGTATATGTTAAAAAATTCCTCTTGGGTCAAAGGGACCAACAATACGTATGGCCTCAATCATGAACAGCGTCACTTTGACATAGCGCAGCTTATCACAGAAAGGCTCAAATCGAAGATATCAAAAATGACCTTATTGCCGCATAATTTTGACCGGGTGGTTTCATTCGAATTTCTGGAAGCTTATCGGGAAATGAACCGCCTTCAGGAAGAATATGACAGGGAAACCGCTCATGGGATGAACAGTGCTGCGCAGTCACGCTGGAATACCCGCATAGATAATGAACTAAGGGAGTTTGGAGTCATCCCATAGTCTTCCAACATGAACGTTGAGTTTACCCCCTTTCCTCCTCAGTTTTGTTCATCCAGGAAGGGGCTGTAGTAAACCACATGATCGTACCTGCAGTCATCAGCACTTTGCAAGTTTCCGGTGTGATGCTTTGTTGAAACACCAGTATGGCCGGTATAATTGATAATCCCAGGCCGGTATATGAAATTATTTTAATGAGCGTTTTCATTAGTATGTCTATTAGGATACAGGTTGTGGGGCTTTTTTCACGGGGCTTTTTTGGTTGATCTTGCTGGCTACGATATAGACCAATACGGCGATAAACCACCCGGGCAATCCAAGAAAGAACACTTCAATTCCTCCATAGATGTTTAGCGCAAGGCAAAATACTAGCGTTATTGCCCAAGTCAAAGCCGCAGACCAGTTCATTTTTGAATTAGATACCAAGGCATAGTTAGACCGCAAACCAATTTTTTCCAATACATAAATATCAATAAAGATAACAGCTCCCAAAGGCATTAAAATAAGCCCATATAGTGCCACGAATTCCAGCAGCATCATGACCAAAGCCGGGAAGCAAGCGGCGATAGTCGTGATGAATCCAACAAAAAGCGTGACTTTCCAGGTTTTCCACTTCGGATTGATGGATTGTATGGCTAGACCTGCCCGGTAAAGGGTCGGATTAGCGGTAGTCCATCCGGCAATAATCACGCATACGGCTCCCGCAATGCCCACAGCACTGTAGGCAATAGGTCCGGGCGCAAAGGTTAGGCTATTTTGGGACTCTATTAAAAATAAGGAGTAAAGAATTCCTGATGCGATCCATGCTATGAAGTGACCTAGAAACACACCTGTTGCGGAGGAGAACCCATAGGTCCACTTTTTGGCATAGCGGAGGATGGACATATCCGCCAGTCCGATATGCATGGCCATATTGCAAAACCAGGCAAAAAACATGACATGCCAAAATGTAAATTTACTTTGACCGGCTAAAGGAATTCCAGTCCAGATCACCTCTTGTGCCACGGGCCAAAATTCACTTAACTGGGTTACTCCCAGACGGGGCAAGGAAGCAATAGCAGCCGCAATAAAGACCATAATCATCCAGGGCGCCGCAACATTGGCAAACTTGGAAACCTGATCAAAACCAAACATGGCCACCACAGTTGTAATGGCTCCAATGACAAAGACCGTGATAATCCAGCCTATGCTATTGGGATAAATATCGGTAAGTTGCGGCATCGCCAAATCAAATGGAATACCCACGGCGGTAGCAGATACAGCTATCATGGCACCCGCCAAAAAGCAAAACAAGCCTGCATTTACCAAATTGTAAATAGTGGTAAATTGGTGACCGGCGATTTTTTCTAATTGGTAGTAGAGGGTAATTCGGGTCTTTACGGCGATTTTACCTGTATAAAAAGCCCAACAAAGTATAGCTAAAATATTTCCGACAATCAGTCCCGAGACCAAATCAACCGCACTTGCTCCATGGGCGACAAATAAGGGGCCTATTACGAATTCCGTTCCGGCGGTATGCTCCCCGGCATATATGCCCAAAAAACTTTTCCAGCCTTTTAATTTATTGGTTGGGATTGGCTCTTGTTCATACTCATTTACAGCCTCCAGCTTTTGCACCAAAGCTTTTTTATTCCACATGTATGTCTCGTCGTTTTAAGGTTTGGGAAATAAAGTTAGTTTGTAAAGGCTATAGTGAGCCTCTATTGATAAAATTGAAGATATTTTTGACACATTCTTTTTTGTGTTTTCGGATCATGTAGGCTGCGGTTTCTCCCATTAGTTTAAAGTCGGTCGAAATTACGGTAATTCCGAGGAGTTCTTTAAGTGGGGTGTCATTATATGATACGATGCCAATATCTTTCCCCATCGTGTAGCCCTGTTCCCTGACCTGCTTGACCAAATTGACCAGGTCATTTTCCTCGATTAGAATGTAGGCATCCTGAGGGCGAAGTTCCATGTCCGTGTAGATCGTCTCTAGGACTTCATTGTCAAAATCAAAGTCTGAACAAAACTTTTTGAAACCATCGAGGATCTCCTTTGGATAGGGGTAAACAGTCTCTTTGGGATAGACTAGCATAAGTTTGTCATAATGCTGCAACTCAAAGATTCCCTCACAAAGGGCATTGTATATATCGTGCTTGAAATCCTGATAAACGGAAGCAAATTTGTCGCCTAAATCTGAAAGATAATTATCCAAAATAAGCAGTCTGTCGGACGGGATTTTTTTAAGGGTTGCGATGACTTGCTGATCTAAGTTATAATGGCTTTTGCTTTCATCTTTAAAGTGGGGCATAATCACATAATGGTCGTATGCGCCCATGTGCTCCTCCAAAATATTCAACAGAAGTTTGGGGTCGCAGTGGTAGATTTGTAAGTCCACATAGGTGGAAGAGCCCATGCTGTTGACAAAAGAATTGTATATCTTGAGCTTATAATTGCTCAGTTTATTTATAAGAAACAACACCGACACCTGAGAATGTGAAACGTTTCTTGCTACATAAAACCCCTTCCCCTTTACAGATACAATGATTTTCTTCTCTTTCAGTTGATTATAGGCTTTTTCAACAGTATCCCGGGAAAGGTAGTATTCCTCACTGATTTCATTGATGGATGGGATTTTGTCCCCAACATTCAGAAGTTGTCCTTCGATATCCTCGATGATCGAATTGACAATCTGCTGGTATTTGGGGATTCTGGAATTTTCATCTAGGCGGACAAGTGTTTTAGCTGTTAACATAATCAGGTTATTTAGGGAATTGCCGTTTGGGTATACAGTGAATTTGTTCTAAAATATCAGTTAATGTTGGTAAATCCGAATATTCTAGGAAGGATCTTATGGGAAGTTCAAATAACTAGGATATTTGACGCCTTCCCGCCTAAGTTATATCAACGGTAAATTTCAATGCTTATCGGTCCTGCTAACCCGGAGGGCATTATTTCCCAATTGGAGGCATCGAACGGTTTATAGTCAATATTTACGAAGTTGATCTCGTGGTAATTTCGCCATACCTGCCCTTTTCTATCCATGTCCCGGATATGGTTGGCCATTAGATTGGCTACTTCGATCCGAACAGTGTTTTCGCCTGAGTGTACCCAATCGGTAATGTCAAGCTTAAAAGGGAGACCAAAGACATAGCCGGCTTCGCTGCCGTTAATCCACACTTTTGCACTTTCGTGGATAGTCCCCAAGTTCAGAATATATATTAATGAAGGATTTTTTTCCAATGCAAGACTGTACTCATAGGTGCCTAGCCCAGTAAAGGATTGAGTGCGGTTATCCTCCAATTCGGTCCAAGGCTTCAACCTTTCCAGCATTTGATCTTCGGGTTTTTCGGGTCCCCCAGCACCAAAACTCAGCTTCCATGGACCATCAAGAGCCAATTTTTTTTCCTGACTATTTCTGTAGGGCCAGGCAGGGACATTGGCAGACGAATTTTCCAACACCTGAACGATGAGGGACTCTCCGGGGGGAATTTGAACACGTACCTTCCAGGCTTCTTTTTCAGTTTTGCTCTCGGCCATTCCTATGGATCCCTGTTGAGGGTCCAGTAATAGGGCTGATTCACCCCTATGACGTAAAGGAATCCATTGATCAATTTCCTTTGCCGTATGGTTTACCAAATAATAATATGTTCCTTGATCCGATTCCCTTCGGATAAATTTTAACCCCGTGTCGGTCAGGGACTCCCGGTATATTCCCGCGGCTTTCAACGCACTCTCAAAATTTTTAGCGAGAATAATTTTTCCATTACCAAAGCTCGCAGATTGGATTGCACCAGTTTGGGAATCGAAATCAATGTTTTTCCACATTGACTCCAGTTGCTGAATCCGCACTCCCACATCAAGAAATCCCGGTACTTGTTTTGGTACTTCCTGAAATATAACCGTCGCTCCTTGACGGGACAATTCAAGTAACCTTTGAAGGGTTTCCACCGGCATGTGTTCCGATGAGGGTATGAGGATCGCGTTGGCCTTGTTTCCTCCAGATAGAATAGAATTGCCTTGTATTCTCACTTGGTCCAACAACGCATCCGAAATAAAGTCAATAGCATACCCCGTCTCCATCAATTTTTCGGATTCCTTATAAAAAGGAGTTGGCTGGAGCCACTCGTCGATATTGTGAACGGTAATCATCTTGGAGAGTCCCTTGGGGTCTGCCCATACATCGTAAATGGGCCAATACATAAGCAATTCCTGAGAGGGATTGCCAGATTGAAGTATTGCTTGGCTTCGGGCTACAAAATCATTAAATCCCCGAAAGTGGTGCCACAGACTGTTATGTGTGGTAAGGTTTAGCGAGGCATAAAACAACCATCCCGGAAATTCAACATCCTGTGGGGAATAGGTAATCCCGTGGTAAAACATGTGGTTGATTCCTGCCAGAAAGGCTTGCTCCAATTCAGGCTTTGCCTGTGAAAATGAGGACTTGAAATGTTCTCCCAACCAGGTGAAGGTCTCCGTGGAAACCAATTTCTTTCCGGTAAGGTGCGCTGCGGATGAAGCAAACTTCAACATTATCGGGTCGGGGTCTACATTGCGGATATCCGCACTGTCCCGGCGTAAGCCTGGTATGGGGAAATAGCTGGAGCCGAAGGTTTCTGCTTCGGGAATATCCACCGTAGCGTATAAATCCAACAGGTTTCCTGGAGATCCATGAGCCTGATTTTTGGTCTTCCGACTATGCTCATGGGCCCAATTGGTCCATTGTTGGGTAAAGTTTTCCAACAGCATCTCATGAATGGTTTCTCTGTAATCGGATTTTAGCCGTGCACTTGTTGGGTTGGGTTCATTGGTTAATAATTCCGGAAGGTGAAGTCTTAGATCGTACCCCCGTTTTTTCACGAAAAATTCGAAAAAGCCGACTGTAAAATCAGCCCCATAAACTTCAAAGCTGTCATTATAAAAGGCTCGGATACCGGGGAATCGGTCACCAAACGATAGGTCAAAATGGGACAGGTAAGATCTGACTGCTTCCGCCGAGTAATGATCCAAGGTAAAGCCCTGGCCCCCGGGTGCTGCCCTTTTGACCAGTTGTCCGGTCTGGGCTCTGAAGATTGCCCAGAGGTTCCAATTTCCAGTTTGTTCCCAGTTTAGACCACCTCCGTGAGTAACCTTATCCGTAATTTCCAATGCCTCCCCGTGTTCTGAAAAAGCCATCAGAGATTCCAACTTGTAAGCAAATCGTTTGGCCCGCTCATCCTGTAGTTGAATAGGTTGGTCAAGCTCCCCATCTCTCCAGAAGTGCTGTTGCACCATCATGCGAGTCGCTGCCATTTCGGGGGTTACCATGGGTCCTCCAAACGGCCAACCCGTGCCTTGGGTAAGGTCTATACCCATTCCCAAACTATCCGCTACCCCAATAGTATAATGAAGCATTTCCAGCCATTCGGGAGATAGGTATTCTAAAAATCGATCTTCATAACCTTTGGCGCCGTAGATGGGTGCGATTTCTAGTCCGCCGATTCCAGCGTTATGGTATTCTTTAAGCAGAATGGTCAGGTTTTCTTTATCCACAGCATTGCCCATCCACCACCAGCGGGACCAGGGTTTGGCCGTTGAAGTGATTTCTGGCCATTCTCCCGCAGGAAAATCATCATCTACTCGGGCCTCAGAATGGCAACCTATAAGGGTAAGACTGATCAGAAGCACCGAAACTAAAATCTGGAAAGGGTTATTTTGGGTAAATGTTTTATTCATAAATCAGAAGTTATTGCCTTATCTCAACGAGAATACCTTTTTCAGCGGATTGGTCACAGGTGAATTATCCGCGTTGGTTTCCATAATATCGGCCATATATGCCCACCATTTTTTGACAATTTCCGTACTTCCCAGATCCTGGGAGGAGCCGGTTCCATCTACCTGCTGAAAGGCGAAGAGCGTGTTGGATTCACTGTCTAGAAATATATGGTAATCCGTAATTTTAGCTTCTTTGAGCAACGAAATGAGTTCTGGCCAAATTTCATCGTGCCGTTTTTCATATTCCAAAGCAAATCCTGGGTATAACTTCATGGTAAAGGCGACTTGCTTCATCGTGGGAGAGAATTTGGGTATTGTGGACTGACATGAACTGAGATAAGAAGGGTTAAATTAACAAATAATTTTTTTATAAACCATCCTGCACCTGCATGATTTACGTTTGACTGTCACTAATACAATTTCCAGCGAAGTATTATCCTACAGATTCCGCAACCTTTAATGTTACTGTAGATCCTCAATATTATCCCGTAATCAGATATATCTTGTGAAGAAATGCCCTACGGGTTTCACAGATTTATTTTGTTCGGCTGGCTGATTGTTAACAATTCCTGAACGGCTTTAGCATTTTAGATAGTTATAAAAACCAGAAAAAAAGGCGCCAATTATTGAAAATCGTATAGTCGGTTGTCAATAAATTAAATCCATGTAGTAGATTAGCGGCAAACTTTATGATTAGCAATATGACCCATGGAAGATTTGAGAATCAGGTAGCTGTAATAACTGGTGCGGCAGACGGTATCGGCCGGGCGATTGCCGAACGAATTGCAGCAGAAGGGGGAAGTGTAGCCCTTTGGGATGTGAAAGAAGATCTGTTGGAAATTCGCAAAAAGGAATTTTCTGAAAAAGGCTACCCCGTGATGACCAAGCGGGTTGATATATCTGAGGAAACCCAGGTAAGGGATGGTTTTTCCGAAGTTGCGGACGAGTTTGGAAAAATTGATATATTAATCAACTCCGCAGGCATTGTAGGCCCCACACAAACCAAGATTACAGAATATACCACCGAAGCATTTGATACTATCTATAAGGTAAATCTTAGAGGGTCATTTTTGACCTGCAAGTATGTGATTCCTTATATGGAGCACAATAAATATGGGAGGATTGTGATGATCGCATCTATTGCTGGTAAAGAAGGGAATCCAAACATGATTGGCTATTCTGCCACCAAAGCTGGCGTCATCGGATTGGTAAAAGGACTTGGGAAGGAATACGCAGACCAAGGGATTACCGTCAACGGCATAGCCCCGGCGGTAATCCAATCCCCAATGAATGCGGATACAGGTCCGGAACAGCTTGCATACATGGCTTCAAAAATACCCATGCAACGCTTTGGGACCGTAGAGGAAACCGCCTCACTCGCCTGTTGGATTGCGTCAAAAGAAGCTAGTTTTAACACCGGGTTTATTTTTGACCTGTCAGGTGGGAGAGCTACTTATTAAAAATATACATGTAATTTCCGTTCATGTTAATCAAGAAAATCAGGTAATTCAACACCTCATTATCTACAAAAAGTGATGGCTGACAGGACTTAGCAAAACATTAAACCTATATTGCACCAAAAATCAAAACCTATGAATGTATTGAAAAGTCAGTTCAAGGTCCTTATGACCTTGATACTGGGAATACTTGTGGTGTCTGCATGCTCCACAAGATCTGGCAAACCCAAAATACTAGTATTTAGTAAAACTGCCGGATATTACCACGAGTCCATACCTGATGGGTTGGCAGCCCTCCAAAAATTGGGTGCGGAAAATGGATTCGATGTGGATACCACCAAGAATTCAGATTTATTTACCGAAGAGGTGTTAAAGGAATATAGTGCCGTGGTATTTTTAAGCACGACGGGAGACGTATTGGATCATTATCAGCAGGCAGAATTTGAAAGATATGTACAAGCTGGTGGAGGTTATGTGGGAATACATGCCGCTGCCGACACCGAATACGATTGGCCTTGGTATGCCAAATTGGTGGGCGGCAATTTTTTGGACCATCCCGGTATAAACGATCCGCATCCAAATGTTCAAGATGGGGTTTTGGACGTGGTTGACAGAAAGCACCCTTCTACGTCCTTTTTACCTGAAAAGTGGGGGCGAAAAGATGAGTGGTACACTTATAAAAACTTCAATGAGGCAGTAAATGTTCTTATGACCATTGATGAGGACAGTTATCAGGGTGGAGCGAACACGGGCTACCATCCGATGGCCTGGTACCATGAATATGATGGGGGAAGAGCCTTCTATACTGGTGGAGGTCATACCAAAGAGTCCTTTGAAGAAGAACTTTTTTTGAGACATGTGTTGGAAGGTATCAACTATGCAATAGGCAAAAACCAAAAGCTTAACTATTCCAAGGCGGTCAGCAAGCGGGTTCCTGAGGAGGACAGATTCGAGAAGAAAACATTGGTTATGGGTGAGTTCACTGAACCCACAGAATTCACCATCCTACCCAATTTGGATATATTGATTGCCCAGCGAAGAGGTGAGGTTTTGCTGTACAAAAATGGCGACTCAACTGTCACTCAAGCAGGTCTTTTGGATGTGTATTGGAGAACAGAAACTCCACGCGTCAATGCCGAGGAGGGTCTTTTGGGCTTAAAAGCGGATCCGAATTTTGCGGAAAATAACTGGGTGTACGCCTTTTACAGCCCGGCAGATAAATGGGTAAACAGGTTGTCCCGTTTCAAATTCGAAAATGATAAGATTAATATGGGTTCCGAACAGGTAATTTTGGAATTCTATTCCCAGCGGGATATCTGCTGTCATACGGGAGGTTCCATAGCCTTTGACAAGGATGGGTTACTCTATGTGTCAGCAGGGGATAATTCTACGCCATTTAACCAAGCAAATTCCCCCCATACCTTACGTGGTTATGCTCCGATTGATGACCGTTCGGGTTTTGAGCAATATGATGCCGCGAGATCTTCAGGGAATACCAACGATTTAAGAGGGAAAATCCTACGAATTAAGGTCAATGAAGATGGTAGCTACGATATACCAGATGGAAATCTTTATCCAGTAGGAACGGAAGGTACGCTTCCGGAGATTTACGTTCAGGGTAACCGAAACCCTTACAGGATTAGTGTTGACCAAAAGACAGGCTATTTATATTGGGGAGAAGTAGGCCCTGATGCTCGAAATGACAGCTTGGGTGTAAGGGGTCCGATGGGTTACGATGAAGTCAACCAGGCAAAAGCTGCAGGGAACTTTGGCTGGCCCTTCTTTGTGGGCGACAATTATGCGTACACGGCCTACGATTTTAACACAGGCCAATCGGGAATTACCTTCGATCCGGCAAAACCGGTCAACCTTTCCAAAAACAATACAGGGTTGAAAGAATTACCTCCCGCACAGCCCGCCTTTATTTGGTATCCGTACGTGGAATCCCCTGAATTTCCCCAGGTGGGAACCGGCGGGCGAAATGCCATGGCCGGTCCAGTGTACTATTCGGATATGTATCCCGATGGAGGAGGTTTGCCTGATTATTATGATGGCAAATTGTTTATATACGAATGGATTAGGGGCTGGGTCAAGGTAGTCACCATGGATGAAAACGGTGACTACGTAAAAATGGAGCCTTTTATGCCAAACGTGAAAAACAATGCGCTGATAGATATGGAATTGGGTCCGGACGGAAAGTTGTATTACTTGGAATATGGGAACGGGTGGTTCTCAAGAAACCCGGATGCAGCCCTTTCACGAATTGATTTCAATCCTGGAAACCGTGCTCCGGTTGTCTTGGCAGCCAAGGTAGATCAAACTTCAGGAGCCTTACCGTTTACCGTTAATCTAACAGCGGAAGCAAGGGATCCTGAAAAAGACCCATTGACCTATCACTGGGATATGGGGAATGGAGAAGTAGTAGAGACTAAAGAGCCAAATCTAGCTTATACATATAATCAAGTAGGTGAATACACCATACAGCTGCGGGTGAGTGATACGGAGAAGCTCACCACCAATGCCATGCCACTGGAGGTTTATGCGGGAAATGTAGCCCCCCTTGTGCACATACAAGTGAAAGGTAATCAAAGTTTTTATTTTCCCAACCAACCCGTGTCCTATGAGGTGATCGTGACAGACCCGGATGATACTAGTGCGGGTTCGGATTTAAGCAGCCTGTTTGTGATGGCGGATTACATTGAAGGATTTGACCGGGCGGAGGCTGCGCTGGGACATCAAGTGATGTCAGATGCCATGACTGGAAAGAGTATCATGGAATCGCTAACCTGCAAAACCTGCCATAAAGTGGACGAACCATCTGTAGGTCCCTCTTATGTCGATGTTGCAAAAAAATACAGGAACAATTCCTCTGCCGTAACCTACCTGACAAATAAAATCATCAAGGGTGGTTCTGGGGTCTGGGGTGAGACGATGATGCCGGCCAATCCTGCTGTAAAAGAAGGCGATGCCAAGAAAATAATCGCTTGGATTATTTCCTTGGGAGATGACTCCGGTACTTTACCTTCTCTTCCTCCAGCAGGCACAGTAGAGCCTACTTTGGGCAAAGCAGCATCGCCAAATGGGGTATTGCAGATCTCAGCAACCTTTACGGACAAGGGTGGAGATAACATCAAACCGCTGACAGGAGGGAATACCGTCTACCTGCGCAACAGTCGTTTAGACTTTTCAGAAGCGGATCTTCAGGGCATTTCTAAATTTGTCGTAGAAGGAAGGACAATTTTGCTGGCTCCGGCTGATCAATCGGCAAGTGCCAGTTTCCAGTATATCGATTTATCAGGCATCTCTGGGGTTCATATCGGTCTTTCATCCCAAAAGCCATTTGACTTTGGTTATCAATTTGAGCTTCGTCAAGGCAAACCTGACGGTGCGTTGGTGGGACAGGTAGTGGTTAGACCTGATGAAATGAAGGCTGGTGCCGCGAACAGGTTTAATGGCGAAATAGTAATACCTGTAGATCCATCAGCAGGTGATACTATTCAGGATCTTTATTTGGTGACCAAACCACTAAATGATGAAGAGTCGGTAAATCTGGCTTTGATTTCCATGGAAGTGAAATCCAGGTAATTTTCAGCCAAATTCCATAAAGTTAGCAAATAGCCCTTTGGGAACCGGATAGGTTTTTAGGGGGCTTTTTTATGCGTTGATTTTTAGGGCGATCTAAGGATTTGGCAAGCTATTCTGAACTTATGTATAGACCAAGTAGTTTGAACTAGATAAAAAAACTAAACCAACATGTGTATTCAACCTGTTTTAGAGTCCATTGATTTGGGCGATATAAAATTAAGCAACCGCGTAATCATGGCTCCCATGACCCGATCAAGGGCGTCAAATCCCGAGAATAAACCAACAGAAATCCACGTAACCTATTACACACAGCGTGCTTCCGCTGGCCTGATCATAACGGAGGGGGCACAAATTTCCAAAAGAGCTGTAGGATATATTAACACTCCGGGTATCTATTCAAGTGAACAAGTAGAGGCCTGGAAAAAGGTTACCCAAGCGGTTCATGAAAAAGGTGGCAAGATATTTATCCAACTGTGGCATGTGGGAAGAATTTCTCACCCGGACTTCCATAACGGGGAGCTTCCACTTGCTCCCTCCGCGATCAATCCCCAAGCCAAATCCTTTACTCCAAAAGGGTTTAAGGAAACGGTGACTCCTAAGGAAATGTCTCTTGAGGAGATCAAACAGACAATAGAAGATTTTAAGCAGGCAGGTAAAAATGCCATGGAAGCAGGATTTGACGGCGTGGAGATTCATTCTTCTAACGGTTATCTTTTACATCAATTCTTCAACCGAACGTCCAACGTCAGAGGTGATGAATATGGTGGAAGTATAGAGAATAGAGCCAAAATCCTTTTTGAGGTAATTGAAGCCGTTAAAACATATGTTCCGGAAAACCGGATCGGAGTAAGGCTCAACCCATCGCTTCATGGCGTTTTTGGCATGACGATGGACGAAGAGACTATTCCAACCTTTGATTACATCATAGATCGCTTGAACTCATATAATCTGGCCTATCTTCACCTTTCTGAGCCGTTTACAGATGTATCCAGTTTGCCTTTTGCCGAGACAGATATAGCTGGGAGATATCGGCCCATGTACCGGGGAATGTTGATTATCAACAGTGGATTTGATCAAGAAAAAGCGAATTCTTACATACTTGAAGGACAAGCTGATGCTGTGGCATTCGGTAAACCGTTTATTTCCAACCCTGATTTGGTAACCAGGTTTCAGGAAAATGCACCGTTAGCAGATTGGGACCAGGATACCTTCTATACTCCTGGGGAAAATGGCTATACCGACTATCCTTCACTTTCTGAAGAAAAAGTGGAAAATAAACTGTAGACAACTCCAATCTGAGTAAATTTAGCTAATGTGTTTAATTGCATTTAACTGGCAAAATCATCCAGTCTACAAGATGGTATTGGTAGCCAATAGAGACGAATATTTCGAGCGGCCCTCAGCCTCCCTTCATTTGTGGGAGGAGGGCTTCTATGCGGGTAGGGATTTAAAAGGAGGAGGATCCTGGATGGGTATGCATCCAAACGGAAGGTTTGCGGCATTGACCAATTACAGAGATATTTCCAATGAAAAAGAATTAAACTCCAGTAGGGGTGAATTGGTTGTGGACTTTCTGAAAGGAGAAATGACTCCATTAGATTATTTGGGATTCCTGCAGCAACGAAAAATGCAATATAACGGCTTCAGTCTACTTGTTTCTGATGGTTCTAAAATGTATTTTCTTTCAAATTATCAAGAGGAGGTACAAGAGGTTGTTTCTGGGTTTCACGGGTTGAGTAATGCGCTTTTGGATACACCTTGGCCCAAAGTGGAACGTGCTAAAAGTGATCTGTCGAATTATCTGCACGAGACCCATATCCCTGAAATTGAATCATTGAC
>DATHWC010000072.1:0-17773 GCA_035460985.1 Lunatimonas sp. | reverse complement strand
TCTATACCCAAAAGAAAAACACTACCGATTAGAAAGCCGGAAACAGCAGGGATAACCTTCTCAAAGCCGGTACCTTCGCTCATGTCTATAGCAGGAATAAGTAAGCTCCAAACACTTGCCGCAACCATTACCCCTCCGGTAAATCCAAGCATGCCGTCAAGTGTGTTGTTGTTCATTTGCTTAAAAAAAAACACACAGCCAGCCCCAAGTGCTGTTATAATCCAAGTAAACAAAGTGGCGTATAAAGCGGCAAGTATCGGGTCTATGCTTTCAAAGTAACTGACTACAGCGGAAAATAAGTCCATTGGATTACTGCAAGTAAAAATTTGAACTGACGAATTACCAATTAATTAGCCGCGAAATTCTATCAATGAGTTTGGGATGCACATTACTACAGATTGTTTTTCAGTATCATAAAGATACATCCGAAAACCTGATAATAAGATAATGCTAATAAATTTATTGTAAATGATTTTTTTAATTTTTGGGTTGTTGTTGAAGGAGTTTCGATCGTTAACCAATAGACTACATTAGAAAAAAGAATGTGGCCATCATCGAGTTTTTCAAATTATTCAAGCATGCAAAGATGGCATCGGCCTAAAATAAAATACCGGTTTTTTTATCTATTTAAACCATCGTATCCGCTCGTCATAGCTGCTAAAACCCGGGAATATTTCAGGATTCGGACGAATGGATACCATTTTACGGACAATATTTCACCACACGGACGATTGAAATACAATAAACGGACTTTTGAATCCCGCTTACCAATGGTCGGGGACCTAATTTTGGAAAGATTTTGAAGTCTAAAAATTACAAGCTGCTGCAGTTATCACCTAATAAATTTTACACAATAAAACCTATCAAAATGGTAAAAAGATTAACAAAATGGATGTTGCTTTTGCTTGTTCCTCTCCTGTTTGTAGGGACAATCACGCAAGCGCAGGTAGAAAAGGCTGTAAGTGGTACAGTTTCCGAACCGAATGGAGAGCCGTTGATTGGTGTTAGTGTGTTAATCAAAGATACTACAAAGGGAGTTGTAACTGACATTGAAGGGAATTTCACCCTTCAAAATGTCAGCGAAAATGCGACTTTAGTTTTCAGTTACATTGGCTTCAAAAGTCAGGAGGTAGTAGTGGGCTCTAGGACAAATTTCAGCATTGTACTGGAAGAGGACTTAAGCAGCTTAAGTGAAGTTGTGGTCGTAGGCTTTGGTGAACAGAAAAAGGCAAACCTGACGGGTGCCGTAAGTTCCATAAGTGGAGAAGTGTTGGCGGAACGACCAGTACAAAACGTTGGTCAGATGCTTCAGGGTTTGATTCCTGGCCTTAACTTGCAAACTTCAGGTCTTGGAGGCGAACTTAACCAAACACTAAATTTCAATATTAGAGGGACGGGTACTATCGGGCAGGGTTCGAACTCCTCACCTTTGGTTTTAATTGATGGTATGGATGGAGATCTCAATGCGTTGAATCCACAGGATATTGAAAACGTTACCGTCCTAAAAGATGCAGCTGCTGCGTCCGTTTATGGTTCTCGGGCTGCTTTTGGTGTCATTTTGATTACAACAAAGAGTGGTAAGGAAGGGAAAGCAAAGGTAAATTACAATAATAATTTCCGTGCGAGTAGACCTAGAGGGTTACCTCAAATGATGGATTCACACACATTTGCCCTTTATTACAACGAAGCGGCATATCATGCGGGGAGAGCTCCTATTTTTGGCGATGAAGTTTTAAGCAGAATAGTACAATACCAAGATGGTATGATTACCTCTTCTACTATACCAGACGCCAATGGGGCAAGATGGCAATATTATCAACAGTCTAATGCAAACAACGACTGGTTCAAAGCACAGTATAGGGATATGTCCTTCAGTCAGGAACATAATGTGAGTGTGAACGGAGGTAATGAAAATGCTAAGTATTTTGTTTCAGCCAATTTCATGGATCAGGGTGGATTGACCCGTCATGGAGGAGATAATTTCAATCGATACTCTATCGCCGCCAAAGTTGATTTTAAATTGACAGAAAAGTTGAGCTTCATGTACAATAGCAGACTTGTGCGTGAGGACTTTACCAAAGCTACGCACTTGAACGATTTATTCTACCATAACATAGCGAGAAGATGGCCAAACGTACCTGTCTTGGATCCAAATGGTCATTATTCTGACCCCTCAGAGATCAATCAATTGCGAGAAGGAGGAAGAGTGGAAAATCTTAGAGATCTAAACTATATGCAAGGGCAACTTACTTATAACCCGTTACCGGGATGGAATATAGTTGCCAGTGCGAATTATAGGGTAATCAACACCAACAACAACAGCAATGTACTTCCATCTTTTGCCTATGATGTTGAAGGAGAACCTTTTCCTCTTCCTGTTTTCTGGAATGCGGCCGGACATACAGCCGTAAGTGAATTCAACCAAAAGGAAGATTTTTTCACCAGCAATATTTATTCTGATTACAGTTTTAACCTGGGAGATGGCCATGGATTTAAGGTAATGGCAGGATTCAATTCCGAACTTAATAAATACAGAAATATCAATGCCAGTAGAGTAGGGTTAATTTCTCCTAATGTAATTGCCATTAATGCCGCTACGGATAATTTTCAGAACGCAGGTCAATATAACCATTGGGCAACAGCAGGTTTCTTTGGTAGACTAAATTACAATTATAAAGAAAAGTACCTAGTGGAATTCAATTCGAGGTATGACGGAACCTCTCGGTTTATCAGCGATCTCAGATGGAATTTGTTCAACTCATTTTCTCTAGGTTACAATATCGCCAGAGAAGGTTTTTGGACTATTGAAGACAAAATTCAAATGCTCAAAATCAGAGGTTCTTTCGGTGAGCTTGGAAATCAAAATACCAGCAGTTGGTACCCGTTTTACCTGACCCAGCCATTTGCTGTCAATTCCGGTACATGGTTGGTCAACGGTATCAGGCCAAACACAGCTTCTGCGCCGGGTCTTATCAGCCAGTTTATGACATGGGAAAGGGTAAGGAGTTACAATGTAGGCTTGGATTTGGGTATGTTCCGTAATCGTTTGGTAGTTAACTTTGATTATTTTCAAAGACTTACCCTTGATATGGTCGGCCCAGCACAAGAGCTACCAGTTATTTTAGGTACAGGCGTGCCGGTAGTCAATAATGCCGATTTAAAAGCATGGGGTTTTGAATTGGAATCGACTTGGAGAGATAATATTGGTGATTTCAACTATAGCATCCGCGGAGTTGTTTCCGATGACCAGATGATGATTACCCGGTATCCCAACGAAACTGGAAATTTAAACCAATGGTATGACGGAAGAATGAATGGGGAAATCTGGGGGTTTGAAACCGTCGGAATTGCTCAAAACCAAGGTGAAATGGATACACACTTAGAAACTACCAACCAAAACCAAATCGGTTCCAACTGGCAGGCTGGGGACATTATGTATAGGGATATAAATGGTGACGGGGCGATCAATACTGGAGCGAATACCTTAGATAATCCCGGTGACAGAAGGATTATTGGAAACTCAACACCAAGATATAGGTTTTCTCTTGACCTTTCCGGTCAATACAAACAATTTGATTTCAGAATCTTTTTTCAAGGAGTTGGCAAAAGAGACTATATGCCCAATGGCCCTTACTTTTGGGGAACCGGCGGACAGAACATGTGGCAAGCAGCAGGCTTTATGGAACATATGGACTTTTTCAGAGATGAAAACTCTCCGATGGTACAGGCAGGAGTGGCTGGTGAAAACTTGAATGCCTACTTTCCACGGCCGGTTTTTGACAATGGAAAAAATAACTCGACACAGACCCGTTTCATTCAAAACGCTGCATACCTGAGACTCAAAAATCTACAAGTTGGATATACAATACCTCAATGGATGTCTCAAATTGCGAGAATTTCCAATGCGAGAATCTATGTGTCAGGAGAAAATCTGCTGACTTTCAGCAAACTTTCCAGGATTTTTGATCCTGAATCTGTAGGCTTATCAGGTTGGAACGATGGGAAAACCTATCCATTCGCTACGGTGTATTCAGCAGGCCTTAATATTAATTTCTAAAGCAAGTAATCATGAAGTTATATACATTAAAGAATACGTTCATTATCTGGGCAGGCCTGGGGTTTTTGGCCTTGACGTCCTGTAATGATTACCTGGACAGAGAACCGCTTTCAGTTGTTACGCCCGAAGCTTATCTACATTCGGAAGCTGATCTGGCAGCCTATACTATAGGAAGGTACAATTTTCCGTCGCACGGAGGTTGGAATGTAGGTACTTTTGGAAATGATAACCACACAGACAACCAAGCAGCAACAATTCCCCATAATAGGTGGATTCCAGGTGAATTAAGGGTGCCTCAGTCAGGCGGTAACTGGAATTTTAGCAATATCAGGGAAGCAAATTACTTTTTAGAAACTGTGTTGCCAAGATGGAAAGCTGGAACCATTACAGGGAATTCCACTAATGTGAGCCATTATGTGGGGGAAGTATATTTCCTGCGGGCATATGAGTATTTTAACAAATTGGAAGCATTTGGAGACTTTCCTATAGTTAAAAGTACGCTTCCTGATGATATGCAGGCCTTAAGGGAGGCATCAAAGAGAAGACCCCGAAATGAAGTTGCAAGGTTTATACTTTCGGACCTTGATTCTGCAATCAGCCTTTTAAGTGTCAGCTCTCCTGGAGGCAAAAACAGGATAAACCAATTGGCTGCATTAAATTTCAAGTCAAGAGTAGCGCTGTTCGAAGCAACTTGGCTTAAATACCATCATGGTTCCTCCTTGGTTCCTGGTGGAGCCGGTTGGCCGGGAGAAGGCCGGGTCGACGGCTTCAGCATAGATATCGATCAGGAAATTGACTATTTCCTAACACAGGCCATGGACGCAGCAGAACAGGTAGCAGATATCGTGCCGCTCACAACCAATGAGATGGACGACGGCTATGACTCTTCCCAAAACCCTTATCATGCCATGTTTGCGGATTTTGATATGGAAAAATATAACGAGGTTTTATTATGGCGGGCGTACGATCAGACTTTGGGAATAAGGCACAATGTGAACCACTACATCAATCAGAACGGCGGCAATACCGGCTACACCCGCGGGATGGTGGAAAGTTTCCTGATGGCCAATGGGCTTCCAATCTACGCTCCAGGTTCAGGATATGTCGGAGATGATTTTATTTCGGATGTCAAAAAAGACAGGGATAACAGGTTGCAGATTTTCATGAAAGACGTAGGCGAACTACGGTTTACAGACCAAACCAATGCCGATGGGACCCCGATCGAAATTGCAGTTCCTGAAATTATCGGAAACCAGGAAACCAGATATGTGACAGGGTATGGAATAAAGAAAGGATTCAGTTATAATTCTTCACAAATTGAAGGGGAAGCGGGAACTATCGGCTCAATGGTTTTTAGGGCAGTGGAATCATACCTAAATTATATTGAAGCATCCTACCTTAAATACGGAACAATCAACGGTAAAGCATCCGGTTTTTGGTCTGCGATCAGAACCCGTGCCGGAGTCAATCCGGATATTAACTTTACCATTTCCAATACTGAGATGGTAAAGGAAGCCAGTGGCGACTTTGGTGCCTACTCGGCAGGTACTATACTTAATGATGCTGTTCTCTACAATATCAGAAGAGAAAGAAGGAATGAACTGATGGCGGAAGGGTTGAGATACATGGACCTGAAAAGATGGAGGGCGTTAGATCAGCTAAAAGAAGATCCTTATATTATTGAGGGCTTTAAGCTGTGGGGTCCAATGCAGGATTGGTATAAAGATCCGGACACTGAGCAGAGTGTCCTTGTGACTGCTGAATCCGGAGCATCAGGGACACCCAATGCCTCCAATCCCTCAGAAAGTACCTATATGAGACCGTACCGGATTATTCTTGGACCAACTAACTTGGCCAGAGATGGGTATAAATGGGCTACGGCGCATTATTTGGAACCTATCGCTATTCAACACCTCATCATTACATCTGATTCAGGAGATCCTTCTAATTCTGTGATTTACCAAAATCCAGGGTGGCCATTAGTGGCTAATTCAGGGGCACTAGAATAAAAGTCAATTATAAATTCTGACCAAAGAAGTCGTTTTCCATTGGGAACGGCTTCTTTGATATAGGCTTAAAAATATTGGGCTTAACCTAAAAACTCGGTTTTGATTATTATGGGATACTTCCGGAACAAGGTCATTATTTTAATCCCGACTTTATTTTGCCGGACGGTTCCAGGGTCCGAAGGGAACGCTACTCGGAAATCACCAGAGATATGATGAAAAAACTGGTAGGACTGATTCGTCAATTTGAGGATGAGGAAGCAATGGCGGTTTTTGAACATTCAATTGATGCATTGTAAAACTTAAGCCAAAAAACTAACACTACATTTCAAAAAGGCAAATCTTCATCGTCGGGATCGGAAAGGGGCTCTGAAAAGTCGGTATCGTCATTCCAGTGTTCTAGGCATGAGCAATATTCCTTAAAAACACAATCCGAAGGGTCACCATTACAAAAGTCAAAGCCGACAAAACCACAGCTTGCAATCATGGTTTTGGTGTCCAACAGTTCCACTAACATTTTGTACACAATCGGCACCGGCAGTTTCTCCGGAAAGCTGATGTCAAGGTTCCATGTGAACATCATTTTTTCGAAGGCGGTTGAAACCAGTTTCATGTCACTGATGGTAAGTTGATCCGGGGGTGGAAAATCCTCTGCTTTCAGTCCGCAGTAATAGCCGAAAGTATGCGGAGGCTCTTCCGCACTCAACCACCTTTCCACTTCCTCAAAGTGATCCGCCAAGTCATCGCCTGAGGAATGAATTTCCGAAAGAGGACCGTCTTCCCGGTGGGCTTTTTTTATATCTTCCAAGAGATGGGGAATATAAGGGTGCATATTGGGTAGATTTTTTTTAATCAGTGAAGATTGAAATACTTTATTTCTCGATTAATTTAAGGAATTCTTGGTAAAAATGAAAAGGTTATTTGAGACCTTTGGTTGTGTAGGTTTAATAAATGGATGTTTACTAAATAAATAGTTCTTACTGTTTGATTTTTCTAACCATCTTTGTTAAATTGCTTTTGAAAACATTTAATCAGAACCATATATAAATTTCCGCTATCATATGACTACTGATTTTAAAAAAGACAAACTGAAAAAGCGCTTCATTATCGGAAGTATTTGCATGGCTGCCTTGTTTATGGCTTTTGGCTCCCACGGTTCTTTGAGTCCGTTGGATATCGGTTTTTACACGTCGTTAGGGGCTGCTTTGCTATGGTACTTTCTGAGTTATAATGGGTATTTATTGGTTTTGCGAAAGTCTAAAAACTTATGCCCAGCTAGGGATGGCGAAAGGCGATAAATACCGGACTACTTCTGATTATCCTATCCAGTCTTCAACTTAACGCCCAGGGCATACAGTTTGATATCTTTGGCAATTTACGGTATGAAGCAGGAGATTGGCGGTATACTGCCAATCTGAGGAGAGATATTTTTGATAATCTTATTTTTTCTGACAACGACGACAATGAGGTGCGGATTATTAAGAAGTATCTTGATCTAAACTACGGTGAGTTCACAGCGGATGAGGGATATATGATTGACTTTTTTAGGCAATTCATTGCGGCTTGCGATGATAAAAGTGGATATAGGGCAACCTACGATGTTTATATGTGTATTTTAAATTCGACAAATTTGGTTAAAAAATTATCGAAGGCAAAATACATTTATTTGAAGTCTTTCAAGATACTCCTTCATCACTTTTTGGTAAAATCAAACCGAGCGTTCAGAATATCCAATAAATTTGTTCTATCCGCTTTTACGGCAGCTGATTTTTTGTTATACTAGCTGACCATATGAATAATAATGCTAGCTAAAGGAAATTATTTTTAATTTGTACCCAACTATGAAACAATGAAAATAGTAACTCAAATCTTGGCTACCCCGGTCCTTTTGCTGGAAACGCGGGCGCGCCGGAAAAAATAAAAATGACTTTTGGTTAAGTCACGTCGCCTCCTGTATCAAATCAATTTCTTTGCATTTCAATCTACGTTAATATGGAAATAAGGTATAAAAAAAGTAGACAAAGATTGACTCAGGGGCACTATTTGCCTTTCCGATATTTAGGGAAGGCATTTTCATTGAGTTTGGGTATGCTGTTTTATTGTTCTGTGCTCGTGGCTAATGATGCTGTTCGGGCGGGAGAGTTTATTGTTGAACCTCCTACCTTACTCAATTTGGGGTTTGAGTGGAAAATTGAAGGAGATGAAAACCGGAATGCTGTAGTAGAAGTAGCTTACAGAAAAGTAGGTAACAGTGAATGGAAAGAGGGAATGCCGCTGCTGCGAATTGGAGGGGAGCGGGTTTTCCGGGAAATGGAGCAGTTGGAATATACCGTGCCGCATATGTTTGCAGGAAGTATCTTGGATTTGGAACCCGGTACCGAATATGAATGCCGGTTTACCCTTTCGGATTCGGATGGTGTGGAGGGGAAATCCATCCAAACGGTTAAGGTTAAAACACGAAATGTTCCAAAAGCGGCTAAAGGAGGCCGCTTGCTGCATGTATATCCTCCGGGGTATAAAGGAAAGAAAGAAGAACCGTCTTTTGAAGGACTAAAGGCTGCCTATTTTGGATCCGGGTTGGGGGATTGGTCGGTGGTAAGTGAAAAAAAGGCGCAGCCCGGGGACATTATCATGGTCCATGCGGGCCTTTATAAGGCCAATTTAATGGATTATGTGGATCCCCATGGGATTCCTTTTGACGGAACATACGTGTTGAACATCAAAGCGACGGAAGAAAAACCCATTGTAATCAGGGGTGCGGGTGATGGGGAGGCTATTTTTGACGGAAACGGTGCCCATCGGCTTTTTGATGTGTTGGGCACTAGGCACCACATTTTTGAAAACCTGGTGATCCGAAACACGGATATTGCGTTTTCGGCAGGCCTGAAGGAAGTAATAGGGGCGTCCAACCTTACCGTCAGAAACTGCAGATTCGAGGAGGTGGGAATCGCCATCACTACTGAGTTTGCTGGCTCAAAGAATTTTTATATTGCCGACAATATTATCCTTGGAAGGGATCCACGGAATCATTTGGTTGGATGGGCCAGTCCGGGCTTATATGGAGCAAGCCCTCTAAAAAGTTATATGGCCATAAAAGTATATGGATCAGGGCATGTGATTTGCCACAATTCGATTGCTTATTTTCATGATGCCATCAATATTTCAACCTACGGAACTCCTGAACAGGCTCAGGGACTCAAAGCGGTTGCCATCGACATTTATAACAATGACATGCACCTGATGGTGGATGATTTTATAGAAGCAGATGGCGGAGTGCATAATATTCGGGTTATGAGAAACCGCGGGATCAACTCCGCCCAATGTGCCTTAAGCGCCCAGCCTGTCTTTGGAGGGCCTGCTTATTTTATCCGAAATGTAATTTATCATATTCCCAATGGCTTTGCATTTAAATTTATGGCAAAACCGGCAGGACTTATCGTGTACCACAATACCATCATTGCCGAAAACCGCAATACCCAAACTTTCTCCAACGCACATTTCCGTAACAACCTCTTTTTGGGCTCAGATGCGCCAAACCGTCCGATAAATGCCTTTCCTTTTGCCACAGCTTATTCCAGTTCAGATTACAACGGGTATCGGCCCAACAGGAATACTGACAATCACTACCTGTGGATAGCACCTGATGAAGGTCAAACATATGACTATTCAAAGACCGAAGCTAAGGGATTTGCCACACTTGTCGATCTGGCGGAAAAAAGCGGACTCGAAAAAAATGGTATAGAATTGGATTATGCTATTTTTATGAACCTAAGCCCACCCGACCCGGAAAGACCCCACGGGGTATATCACGCGGTTGACTTGGATTTTTCGCTAAATCCTACTGGGCTAGCCGTAGATGCCGGAGTCTCTCTGCCCAATGTAAATGACGGTTTTCAGGGAAAGGCACCGGATCTGGGTGCCTTGGAATCAGGGGTGGAAGTGCCCATTTATGGACCTAGGGGGAAAGTGGACCAGCCCTTTTACAGATAAATTCTATACAAAAAACCAAGCCGCCAGATCTGAATTTTGTTTTGAAATCCGACTGAGGTGTGGTGTGCGATAATATAGGCGATTTCTAATCCGACTAGTTGCTTTTTACCTCAGTGACGAATTGAAGTCAATGCAGGAATCAACCTTCTTGAAAGAATCAATCCTATGTGAACTAAATGAACTATGTGGTAAATCAGACAAATCCCTGTGGTCAATACGACCGCATCTTGAATTTTTTGCGGAGCTCATTAACAGCGGCCTTAAAGGTGGTATCAGTTTCAATCAAATCATTGACCGTCTGAACCGCATGGATTACAGTACTGTGATCCCTTCCTCCGAAGTGGTAACCAATAGACTTAAGTGAGTGATTCGTAAACTCCTTTGAAAAATACATGGCTACCTGCCTAGCCGTCACTATCTCCTTTTTACGGGTCTTGGCCTTAAGGTCAATCAGCTTGATATCGTAATAGTCGGCACAGGTTTTTTGGATAAAATCTATCCCAACCTCCGTCTCTATATCCTTCACTATATTTTTCATGATGGACTTGGCCAAGCTCAAGTCAATCTCCACCCTGCTCAACGATGCGTGTGCAATCATGGAAATCAACACGCCTTCCAGTTCACGCACATTGGTATCTACCGTGTACGCCAGATACTCAATGACATCCTCAGGAAAAATGATTCCCTCACTCTGCATTTTCCTTTTGATAATCGCCACCCGGGTTTCGAAGTCAGGCATCTGCAGATCTGTAGTAAGACCCCATTTAAACCGGGAAAGCAATCTTTCCTCCAAGCCCATCAAATCCTTGGGAGCGCAGTCGGAAGTCATAACGATCTGCTTTTTGTTCTGATGCAAATGATTGAAAATATGGAAAAACATTTCCTGTGTCCGTCCTTTCCCGGCCAAAAACTGGATGTCATCAATAATCAACACATCCACCTGCATATAGAAGTTGGTGAAAGACTTGACGTTACCATCCTTGATGGCATCCAGAAACTGATTGACAAATTTTTCAGAGGAAACGTAAAGCACAAACTTATCCTCCAAGTTGTTTTTTATCTCGTTTCCGATTGCCTGAACCAAGTGGGTTTTGCCCAATCCAACCCCACCATAAATCAGCAGCGGATTGAACGAGGTAATACCAGGCTTGTTGGCCACGGCGTATCCAGCAGATCGGGCCAGTCGGTTGCAATCGCCTTCGATAAAAGAGCTAAAGGTATTGTTGGGGATTAAGTTGGATTGCAGCGTGGTTTCTGAATCCAAGGTTGGTAAATCAAACGGACTTTGGTCAGCACCCGCAATCACGGTCTGCTTATCCTTTACCCGTTTGGGGGCATTGGTTCCTTGGGGATAGCTGACTACATAGGGTTGGTTTTGGGAATTTCCCCTATCGACGACAACTGCATATTCCAGCTTTCCATTTGGACCCATTACGGTTTTAATTGCAAGCTTTAGGACATCAACATAATTTTCCTCAATCCACTCGTAAAAAAACTGGCTGGGCACCTGAATTGTCAAGGTGGAACCGTCCATTCTAACTGGGCTTATGGGACTAAACCAAGTAGAAAAGCTCTGTTCGTTTACGTGTTTTTCGATGACACGCAAACACTCCATCCATATCGCATTTGCCTCTGAACTCATTTGATAGTAAGCTACTAGAAAGTTATAAAAGTCCTCCTACTCCTGAAGAAGGGAAACAAAATTGTTAAAAATATAATGAAATAAAAAATCCATTTTCACTTGACTTTTTTACTTTATCGCTAGATTCTCTGATAAGGCGGTTTTTATTTTTTGATTTTTTTTAAACATGTATTTTTGTCTGCCCTCGATTTCAGCGTCCAATACAAGGCCGTCCTTACTTCGCTCTTTGATTTTGTAGATCATCAGGTCTCGGATCCGATATTCTGAGGCAACTAAGCGTTTTTGCCTGGCAGGAAATCCATGTAATCTCCTCTATTTGCCAGGTAATCATTGATCGCGACCGTATACGTTTTAGTCGGATCAACTGCCTCTCCATTCACCTCAAAAGCTACCAGCTCATTTTCCTTCCGCAATCAAGGTAAGTCCGGACAAGCCCAGGTTCTGGAGGCAGTACCCCGTTGATTGACACCTGCCACAACCCAAAATCAGGGGAAGCAAAAGAAGCGATGGGTAATGGGAAAGGGGCCTACGTTTCGAGGATGATTGAGCCATGCTTGGAAAATTGATTTTCTATTAAATCGGAATTGGCAATCAAAAACCCTATTTTTGAATAAGGCATTTTTACAAATATGCGGATAAATATACCTATGACAAAAAACACCAATGAGGGGTTTGTGGAAAAAACAAAGAATGACTGGTTGGAGCTGATCCAACGGGAAGGCCTGTCAGAAAGTGCACTGACCATAAAGTTGGAAAAGGACTTGGAAATTCGGCCGTTTTATGTTGCTGCTGAAGCAGTGGATTCCCTGAAGGTATTTGATAATATGTTAAATAGGGACTACTCCAAGGCGTTCCAACGCCCACGGGACTGGGATAATTTGGCGCCAATTTCTGTGGAAAGCGAAAGTGACTCAAATCGGGAAATCCTGGAGGCGTTAAACGGGGGGGCGGATAGCCTTTATTTGGATCTTCCCGGATCAGTGGACTGGAGGAAGCTTCTACAGGGAGTTTTAGTGGAGTATATATCAATTTGGATAGCTTTTTCTTCAGATGCGGAGGAAGGAATGCGTAATTTCTTGGAGTATCTCCAAAAAGAAGAGTATAACGCTGAAAAAATCAAGGGTGGATTGATATGGCAGGAAGACCAACTCGAGGCCGAACTCTTTAAAGGAATGGTTGAAGATTCTATTTTTAGTGAATGGATGGCTTTCCCAGCGTTTAGATGTCTGGGGATAGCGGCTTCGCAATCCGACGGCATTCTTGAGGAGGTGGATTACCTGATTGGCAAAATCGTACGATTAACGGAAACGTTGAAGAACAGCTATTACCCAATTGAAATTTTTAATAACATCTGGTACCAATCTGCGGTTGGGCCTTATTTTACCTCACAAATAGCCAAACTAAGGGCCATAAAGATAATCTATTCCCATTTGGCTTCTCACTACCTAGTTAATCTTTTGCCCAGAGATTTTTATTTGATGGCATTACCTCTGGCGCATGGAAAAGAAAATCAAGACCCCTATAAAACCTTTATTAGCCTAACATCGGAGTCGGTGGCTGCCGTGTTGGGAAGTGCGGACGGCATCCTGATTCGGCCGGTTGATTTTCAGGGGCAAAAACCCATTTCATTTGTAAATAGGATTACCCGCTCTATCAGTTTGCTTTTAAAGGACGAAGCCCATTTGGACAAGGTCAATGATCCTTTGGCGGGGACGTTTTTGTTGGAAAACCTTGTCGATGCGATCATACAGCAAAGCATCCCCCATTTGGAAAAACATATTGGGGGGTTCGTTTGGAAGGAATTCCAACCTTCGAAAGACGTGGAGGATAGCGGAATCACATGGGAAAGCCCGGAGGGAATTTCGGTTCACTCCCAATTCAAGGTATCTGATATCAGCGAATTCACCTTTCTGAATTCCATAGCCGGGGCTCCACCGTTTTTGCGGGGGCCCTATGCGTCCATGTACCTGACCCGTCCCTGGACCATCAGGCAATATGCGGGTTTTTCAACAGCCGAGGAATCCAATAAATTCTACCGGGACAATTTGACAGCAGGGCAGAAGGGTTTATCCGTAGCCTTTGATTTACCAACCCACAGAGGCTACGATTCCGACCATCCGCGAGTAACCGGAGACGTGGGGAAAGCAGGGGTCGCAATTGATACGGTGGAGGATATGAAGGTGCTTTTTGACGGGATTCCCCTGGATGAGATGTCAGTTTCGATGACCATGAACGGAGCCGTAATTCCAATTCTCGCCTTCTTTGTAGTGGCGGCGGAGGAGCAAGGCGTCTCTGCTGGCAAGCTTACCGGGACCATTCAAAACGATATACTGAAAGAATTCATGGTACGGAATACCTACATTTACCCACCCGCACCATCCATGCGGATCGTTGCCGATATTTTCCGGTATACCGCTGAGTTTATGCCCAAATTCAATTCCATATCCATCTCCGGATATCACATGCATGAGGCAGGAGCCTCTGCGGATCTGGAACTGGCCTATACGCTTGCCGATGGACTTGCCTATGTAAAAGCCGGTATAGAGGCTGGATTGGACATTGATGCGTTTGCGCCCAGGCTTTCTTTTTTCTGGGCCATCGGAATGAACCATTTTATGGAAGTTGCCAAGCTAAGAGCCGGGCGGGTGCTTTGGGCAAAACTTATGAAAAGTATGGGAGCCCAACATGATAAATCCATGGCATTGAGGACCCACTGCCAGACTTCCGGATGGTCATTGACACAGCAGGATCCCTTGAACAACATCGCCCGAACTACCGTGGAGGCATTGGCGGCGGTCTTGGGACATACCCAGTCCCTGCATACTAACTCCTTCGATGAAGCGATGGCTTTACCTACACCGTTTTCAGCTAAAATTGCCAGAGACACCCAGCTTTTTTTGCAGCAGGAATCAGGTTTGACGCAAACCATTGATCCTTGGGCGGGTTCTTATTATCTGGAATACCTGACGGATAATTTGATCAAGAGGGCCGAAAAGCATCTAGAGGAAATAGAGTCTCTGGGCGGGATGCCGAATGCTATAGAAAAAGGGGTGCCGAAATTGCGAATAGAGGAATCAGCGGCTCGAAAACAGGCGAGAATTGATGGAGGTAAGGATATAATAGTTGGCGTCAACCGATATCGGCAAGAGGACGGCGAGGAGTTTGACCTGTTGGAGGTGGACAATGACCAGGTTCGCGAGACACAGCTTGCCAAACTGGAAGAGGTGAAGCGGGCTCGTGATCCGAAAAATGTGGCGGACAAATTGGAGGCGATCACACGGGCGGCAACAACTGAATCCGGAAATTTGTTGGGGTTGGCCATTGATGCCGCAAGAGTTAGAGCGACTTTGGGAGAAATATCGGAAGCTATGGAAAAAAGTTTTGGAAGACATAAAGCCACTACCCGGGTCTTGTCAGGAGCCTATTCTGGGGAATCCGGTGATTCAGCATTAGTCAAAAAGGCGCAACAAAAATCAGATGAATTTGCGGCTTTGGAGGGAAGGAGGCCACGCATGTTGGTAGCCAAGATAGGTCAGGATGGACACGATCGGGGGGCGAAGATTATTGCGAGTGGCTTTTCGGACCTTGGCTTTGATGTGGATATTGGCCCACTTTTTCAGACTCCCGAGGAGGTAGCGCGCCAGGCAACAGACAATGATGTGCATGTGGTAGGTGTCTCCTCCTTGGCAGGAGGGCATAAAACCTTGGTGCCGGCGCTGATTGATATCCTAAAAGAATTTGGTCGGCCCGATATCATGGTGGTTGCGGGTGGAGTAATTCCTCCAAAAGACCATGCATTTCTTAGGGAAAAAGGAGTGAGTGCCGTTTTCGGACCCGGAACCAACCTTGGAGAAGCAGCCATAAAGATCCTTGAAAAATTAATGGGGGAATCAGAATGACCAATTGGCGGTTTTTCTTTCGGGAATAATTACACCTTTCATTTTTCTTTTGGGGGAAATGAAGTAACTCAAGTTTAAAAAATCGAAGATAGTACCTATGGTGCAAATTATAGGAAGTAACTCTGCTTCAAAACCTTAAGGAATAACTGATTTTTATGAAAAGTATTGTATTACTCTTCGATGAAAAGGAAATCGAGCAAGTAGAAGAGGTCATCGTGCCTGCTTTACAGGAACAGTTAAAATTAAAAATGCCCTTTAACAATGATCTTTTTGTCGAGCTGGGCAAGGATGATTTTGTGCTTACCTACCTGTCGGATGATCAGTTGAAGGAGCTTCTTCCTATCGCCATGGAAAATAACTGGCGCCTTGGCCTTTTACCACACCCCATGATGGTACAGGCCAGACAGGGGTTTGGCGTGGAGGGGAAATTGAAATCTTCATTAGAACACTTGTTGGCAGTGGACGAAAGTATGGATATCGACCTGCTGATGGCGAACGGGAGACCAGTGTTCAATTCGCTGGTTATCGGAGAGTCATTTAGCGTTTTGACGGGGTCAATTCAAGAAACGGTTTGGGGCAAGTTTTGGGAAAGAATAGGGTATCTGTTTGGGTTCTTCAGGGTCTTGCGTTCTCATTTATTTACTCTTGAGGTTAAAGACCGAAAACCATTAAATACAGCATGTCTAGGAATGGTTATTGTGCAGCATGGGCAAAGCAGCCTGCTGAGTAGAAGGGTGCTGGAGGATTCATACATAAACGATGCACGCATGCACGTCATTGCGTTGGCACCCCGCAGTATCACCGGATTGCTTTGGTTTGGGATCACCAGTTTATTTCGTTTACAAAAATCAAACCAACTGCCACCATTTGCAGGGCATATAAAGACTGGATCTATTAGGATTCTAAGCAACGAGCCCATCAGCTATACCTTGGACGGTACGTTGATGAGTTCCCAAGAGCTTGAATTGGAAGTATTGCCCAAGGTAATCCGGATTGTGCCTGGAAAGTATTTGTCCGTGGAGAAGACTCCATCCGTGAAAGATGTCTATAAGGTGGAAATTCTTCCCCGGGGAGAAGCTAGGGATGAACTTGTTGGCAGGCCATTGCCATTTATTAATCATGCCTCAACGGAGGAGTTCAAAGAATTACTTACCGTTTTGCGGGGAAATGCAAAGGCAAGCGGCAGTTTTTTGGTGTTGATGGTGCTTTCAACGTTTATTGCAACCTTGGGCTTGTTTGGGAATTCCTCCCCCGTAATTATCGGTGCGATGATTTTGGCACCACTGATGGCTCCCATCATCTCCATGGCTATGGGGGTTTTACGACAGGACCGCAAACTTATCGTTGGCAGCTTTCAGGCCATATTGTGGGGGATGTCACTCGCATACCTATGTGCGGTATTTATCACCTGGCTTACTCCGCTAAATATACCCAACGATGAGATTATGGCACGTGTCCGGCCCAATTTGTTAGACCTAGGCGTAGCGGTAGGTTCGGGAGTAGCGGGTGCCTATGCACATGCCAAGGAAGAGGTAGCTAAAACCTTGGCTGGCGTTGCAATAGCCGTGGCCTTGGTGCCACCGCTGGCGGTTTCCGGAATTGGGTTGGGTTGGGGTGATTGGGGTATTTTCTCAGGTGCATTGCTTTTATTGACGACAAACTTGGCTGGGATGGTGTTAGCCGCTGCGATGGCATTCCTGTTTTTAGGATTCAGTCCATTTAGGTTGGCGCGCAAAGGGATTTTATATGCGCTGTTTATCGTTGGTTTGATCAGCATGCCGCTGTTCTTTGGATTTATGGATATGGTCAAGGAAAAAGCAGTTATTTCCGAGCTCAACGGTCATCGCATTGAAAATGTAATTCTTCGGGATATTTCTGTGCGTCAAGTAAGGCCCCTGAGGTTGGCAATCAAGCTGGTTTCCGAAGAAAATCTGGACCAACAACAGATCCTAAAAATAAAAGAGGAAATTGAGAGTTTGTTAGAAGAAGAGGTAGAGTTGGAGGTTACGGTGGGGCTAAAAATCTATTGAAATTTTAGTTATTTACAGGTAAAATTTATAATTTTAACTTTACTACACACGATATAACCTAATCAAGAAATGAAAAGAAAAGCAACAGCTATTTGGAAAGGAACTGGACTCGAGGGCAAAGGTACGCTTTCTGCACCCAGCGGTTTTTT
>DATHWC010000071.1:0-12265 GCA_035460985.1 Lunatimonas sp. | reverse complement strand
CGTGGACAAAAGTCCAAACCAACTGAATTTTGGCCCTTGATGGTTGAGATTGAAGCTCATATTGCCATTGTAGCCTGATCCATAGCCTTGTCCGATGGTCAGGGAGCCATTGGTGCCTATCATATCATTGTCCTTTTTCATTACGATATTGATAAATCCGGCATCACCATCCGCATCATAGTTGGCAGGGGGGACAGTAATGATTTCGATCTTTTCGACATCACTTGAATTCAGACCGGCTAGCATCTGAAAAGCCGCCTCTAGGGGCATTCTGAACCGTTGGCCGTTCATCAGGATAACCACTCCGTTTTTCCCTAAAACGAAAAGCGAATTACTCTGTCTGTTCACCATTACCCCGGGAGACCTGTCCAGCACATCGATGACCGACAAGCCGGCTGCTGATATGCTGTTCGCCACATTTACCACCATTTTCCCCTGTTCCAACTCAAAAAGAGGCCGGGTGGCAATTACCGTCACTTCATCGAGGTTCTGGTCTTCTTCATGCAATAGGATAGCCGCCAACTCATTTTTCTCAGTCCCCAAAAACGGGAACACAGGGGAATAGCTTCTGGCATATCCCAGGATCGTTACTTCCACAAAGTATTGTCCGTTTGGGATATCCGTAAAAACATAGTTTCCGGATTCACCGGAAATGGCCCCCTTAATCATGGAGGAATCAGGCTCATTTCTGAGCAGCACATTTGCATGGGATATCCCTTTTTTTTGGGAATCATAAACTTTTCCGTGAATCATTCCTTGACAAAAAACACTGGAAGCCAATAGACATAACAGTATGACAATAAATGGGACCTTCAAAAGATTACTATAAAATTTCATTGGAATAATTTTTTTTCAGCGTCAACAACTTCGAGTGTAGTAAAAAAATACCTCTCAAGCGGGAAACAAATCCCTTTGGTGATCTCAAGATCACCAAAGAAAATATGACATTACTAAGTCGGCGATTTAATCAATTAGACGGAGGAGTCACCTTAAACCCTTGCGTTTCTAGAATATTGAGCATGTCATACCAATACCGAATAAATGTTATTTTACCATTTTCCATACGGGAGGCAGTATGGTATGGAACCGCTATTATTTGCCCACTTGCTTTATTTGTAAGCGTGTTTGTTCCCCATGACAGGATCCATTCGCCTTCATTCCAGTTATTGGTAACTTTGACCGGCAGATAAAGCTCTTGCGAAAGGCTGTGCTTGAATTGGTTGGTGCTATTGGTGTAATATTCTTTGTGCTGTGCCACAGTAAGGGAGTCCAAGCCTCCGCCCAAACCATAAATCATGGCTCCTGTTGCGAATTGAGCGTTCATTGTGGCCACATCACCTGCTTGAAGTGCTTTCGTGTAGGTTTGGACTACTTCCATCGCTTTTGCTGCATTCTGAAATTCCAGCGTTACTTCCTGTGCCATTGAAAGAGGGGTTGTTAATATCAGCAGGAAGGCAGATGCTAAGATTGTTTTGAAAATTTTCATGATAAATGGGTTTGATCGTTTAGAAGTAAAGAGAGTTACTTTGATAGGTCAATGTCAATTTTATTTATTGTTTTATCTAAGGGTTTCGGACGAACCTACCCCAAAATTGTCCCAACGAGTGTGTTTATTTTCCGATCACCTATTTTAATATGCAAATAGTTGATTTTTAAATACATTTTTTTATATATTTAGTGTATGAGCAATTTTGTACTGGTTTTGGTGATTTTGGTTCAATTTCATTTTCCCGCACACCATATCAAATGCGAGGACCAAATTCAGTATGCGCGGATTTTTTTAGATACGGATGATCTGGACACCAGTTACTTGGATAATTTGGAAGAATACTTGAATCATACCCGTGTTGACACGCTACGGTTTATGGCCATCAATGACTTGGGTTATCATTACCATACCCGAAACCTTCAAAAATCATTGAAAATCATCAATAAAGGCTTGGAAGAGGTCAGAGTTGCTAGCAATGAACTCTGGGAGGGAAGAATGCAGGTTTCCCAAGGTGCTATTTTGTTAAGGATGGAGCAATTAGATGATGCGGAACGTGTACTTCGAAGTGCTCTTGAAAAAATTCCTGAATCGGAGACTTGGCTTCTACTGACCAATTTAGGGTACGTTTATGAACGACGGGGGAACCTTGGAAAGGCTTTCGAATACACTACCCGAACGCTTCAATTAGGAGAAAAATATGGGGATTTGAAGGCAAAGGCCATGGCCTTTTCGGATATGAGCAATTTGTTTTGGAAACAAGGAAAATTTGAAAAGGGAGTTGAATTTGGCCTAAAATCGATAGCGCTGTTTGAAGAAAGAGGTCTCAATGACTTGGATTTTGATTTTACCCTCCATGTATTGGGTAATAATTTGGTGGAGCTCGGCAGGTACGAAGAAGCATTGACCTACTTTCAGCGATCGGTCATGATCGGTGAAAAATACGGGTTCTACAACAACCTGAGTGACACCTATATTGCCCTTACGGAATTATATAGCCAAATGGGGGATTTTGAAATGGCTGATAAATCTGGCCAAAATGCGCTGAAATATGCTGAATTGCTAGAAAATGATTTTATGATTGTCCGCTCTTTACTTTCACTGGGAAAGTTGAAAACCCAAGAAAGGGATTTCGATTCCGCCATAAGATACTTAAGGAGTAGCCTCGGAACGGCCAAGGAGGATTTCGGTGATAGGTACCACTTGGGTCTTATATATCAGGAATTGAGTAAGGCCTATGAGGGAAAGAATAATATAAACGACGCATTTAAGGCGTATAAGAGATATCACGCACTGACACAACTTGTTTTCAATCTGGAGGCGGACCAAAGAATTGCACAGTTGCAAACCGAATTGGAAGTAAACCAAAAAGAAAGCACAATTTCAATGCAATCTGCAAAATTGAAACAGCAGGCAACCATACAGGTTTTTATCCTTATTTTGACTGGTCTGATGATCATTTTTATGTTTTTTCTCTACAGGGTTTTTATACGGAAAAAGAAACATAGTTTACTTCTGGAAAAGCAGAATAAGGAAAAGGAGTTTTTATTGAAAGAAATCCATCATAGGGTAAAAAACAACTTGGAGACCATTTCAAGTTTGCTTTCATTACAGACGGCCCAGATTGATAACCAAGAATTTCAAAACATAATGGCAGAAAGTCAAAACCGGGTACATAGTATGGGAATGATCCACCAAAACCTCTATCAGGGTGAAAATTTGACCGCAATTGAGATGAAGCAATACTTTGGAGATTTGGGGGGATATATTATAGATTCTTTTAATGCGATGGATAAGATTTCATTTGACTGTGCCATGGAACCCTTGGAGCTAGACGTGGATAGGGCAATTCCAATAGGTTTGATTGTCAATGAACTGATTACAAATTCCCTAAAATATGCTTTTCCTGACAATAGGAATGGTAAAATTACAATAGCCCTGTCGGAAACTGATTCCCATTTGTTTTTGAAAGTATGTGATGATGGTGTTGGATTCGATGGGAGTACAGGCATCAAAGGAACAGGGTTTGGCACGCAACTCGTTAAATTATTGACCAAACAATTGGACGGAAATATGACTTTGATTACGAGTAGAGGCACAGAAGTATTTTTCGAATTTCAAATAGGCAAAGCAGCATGAGCGATAAAACAAGAATTTTGATCGTGGAGGACGATATGATCATCGCTGCAAATATTTCTTTGCAACTGTCCAAATTAGGTTACGACGTGACTGGTATTGAATCACGAGGAGAAGACGCCATCAACCATGCCAAGGAAAATCACCCCGACATCATATTGATGGACATTAATTTAAAAGGAAAGCTTGACGGCATAGAAACTGTTAAATCAATTCAAAATTTTTTTGACATACCATTCATCTTCCTCACGGCAAATTCAGACGAAGCTTCCTTTCAAAAAGCCAAGGAAACCCATCCTTATGCTTTTATTTCTAAACCTTTCAATAAACTGAACCTTGAAAGGACTATTGCCCTTGTGGTTGGGAAAATCACAGAGGAAAATATGAAAGAGAAAAACAGTGCGGGTGTGGTAGAGGCCTTAGAGGACCGGATATTTATACGGAGCCAAAGTAAACTTATTAAGGTCATGTTGGATGAAATACTCTATATAGAAGCAGAAAGAAACTATTGTAACATCATTACGGCAGATCGTAATTTCACGATAACAAGTCCATTGAATGCCCTCTTCGAAAAGATGGTAAGTAAAGACTTTTTGCGGGTGCATCGGTCTTATGTGGTAAATATCAAAAAGCTGGATGCGGTAGCAGATGGGCATCTTGAAATAAATAAAATAACAATACCGGTCAGCAGGATGTACAAGGAGGATTTGATAAACAGTATCAGAAAGGTATAGCAATTCCTTGTTTTTTTCCTTGAACTCGGTCGGACGCTTTATGTGCCGATGCTTTGTTTTCCTAAGTGTATGTGATCAAAAAAAGCAAATTGAAATAAATGATTGAATTGTGTTGTCTTTCTCATAAGCTGAAGATTAGGGATAAAACATAGGTATACCTGTCTATTGTAATATAGGAAAATCAACGTAGCCAAGTTGCATGTCGCATATCAACTCACCTTGAAGAATGTCCAGAGATATTTCAACTCCCTCTTGACCAAGGGCCCCGAGTCCCCAGCAAAATGGCCTTCCTATACAAACCGCTGTTGCTCCAAGAGCCAAAGCTTTAAATACATCGGTTCCTCTTCTTATGCCCCCGTCTATTAAAACCGGTATTTTGCCTTCAATCTCTTCCACGATTTCAGAAAGACATTCAATTGTGGATCGAAGGCTTTCCAATTGCCTTCCTCCATGATTGGATTATCCAAGACTTGTCCAAACAGTCCAACCTGTGTGGAAATAGTACTGACATCAACTAATCTGCGCGCTCTAATCTAAATTTTCTGATAGGCCTCAACGTTTGCTTTTACGGTATTCGAGTCGTCAGCTCCTCCATTCAGATAATCTATGGCATCTTTACCCATTACTTTTCCGGACAACTCCTCCAAGTCAAAGACATTTTTAAAGTCTAGGATTTCTTCTGCTTTGTCCCGATTTGTTTCCATGAAGCCAAGTTTTGATGTACTTGAATTGCCCGTTGTGGTTGATTCATGTTCGCAGACATGGAAACACTTGCAATAGTTATTGGTAGGTCCCCAAGGCCATTCTTCATCCACCGCCAAAAGCCAGTTATCATCCCTTTTCTTAATCTCCCTGATGGTAATTTCCCGCACTTCTGTCATGGCGTCAAGATAGTATTCCGGGTTATTGCCTTTGATGGTTTTTCGGGCCTCGTCACCAAGGTTCATCGCCACATCAAACCGGTCTAAATCTTCCTTACTAAAATTCCCCCATTCCTTTTTTCACTTGCTTAGGAGGAATAGTTATTCAAAGGAATGCTTACTGGTTTAAAGCTTATTCCCAAATCCTTTATTGCCAATTCTGAACTATAGACGATTTCAGGCTTGCCTACCGGAGGTTGATTGTTAAGCATTAACGTCACATCCGAGACTCTGTAACTTTCCCCTGACAAGAGGTAGTTTTTTCCATGGATGTTTTTGTTTATAGCCGCTTTGTAAATCGCTTCGGCAACATCTTCTACATCTACCAATGCCCATAAAACATCCACATCATAGATCATTTGTATGAAGGGGTTGGGGGCAATTTTATTTTTAAACAAAAATTGTATACCTGTTGAGGTGGAATCTTGTCTGTTTGATAAAGATTTGCCCATCACACCCACCGGCGAAACAGAAGTGATTTCAAAACTTAGATCAGGGTGGTCTGCGATGAATTTATTGACCTCCTGATTGGCGAAACACTTTGCTTGGGCATAAGGAATGCCCTCTTCGCTCATAAATGGCGCATCTTCTTCCGTGATTTGCTCACCTTCAGTTTTTCCTGTAGGTAAAAATGGAAAGTTGGTGTTGTAAGCTGCCACAGATGCAATGAATATGACTTTCTCAATTCCAGGAATCTCAAGAACTGCTTCGAGAAAGTTTTCCGTTCCCTTGATGGTCGGGTCAAACAGTTCTTTCTGAAGGTCTTTCACATCCAATTGAAAGGGAGTTCCTCCGTGAATTACTATATCACAGTCTTTCAGAAAATCCATAAGCTCCTGTTTGTTTTCCACATCCAATTGAGCGATTTCCAGATTCTCAGCATTTTTGAGGCTGAGTAAATGTTCATACTTTTCTTTTTTGGAAAGGTCTGTGGTAGATACTTTTACCTTGTATCCTTCATTTAAGAACTTTTGAGTGTTGTAGCTTCCAATAAAGCCTGAACCTCCGATGATGCCTACTTTTTTCATGTGTTTATAATTGTTTTTTAAAGGTCATAACTTGTCCCGAGGATCGGGATGGAATCCCTGCCTAAAGGCGGCAGGCAGGTCGCTACGATAATCATCCCACTGTGTGACGTTCTCGTTATGCCTGCCTGCGGTAGGCATGCTCGATTTCATGATTAATTAATTTGTTTTGATGCCAAATTGGTTCGGTCATTGGCTTTCCCGTTTTAATTATTGTTATTTCAGTTGGTTATATTTTTGGTTGCTGTTGGACACTACATTCCTTAAAAGGAATCAAATCGCCAAACCACTTATATTTCGTATAAATTAATGAATCAAAAGTTGTCATTTCCTTGGCTTAGGACGAAATGGGTGAAATACTTTCCCAATGAGGGGTATTTCTTTCCGAAGCGAGATTTCACCTCTGCTGTTTAGGATCTAATATTCAACGAGTAGGTTGTGCCACAGCATCTGTAGGTTTGTGAGAAGAAGATGACCTCTTACAATTCTTATTTTTCCTCTCAGTCAATCAAACAGATTAAATTATCAAAACTTGCAAAATTTGCAAGTTTTGATAATCGTAAGTTGAACGACTGCCCTCCCTTTGGTCCAGAATTAGGATGGGTTTTCAATTTTTGACCAAAGCAATCAAGCTGGCAGGTACAGCCAGGATCAAAATAAACCGTCCTTACCATCGTTTTTGCAGGTTGGCAAAAAGCGTATGAAGTATTTACTGTCAGTTATTTATCAAAAGGGAATCTGATCTAATTCGGATATCAAAACGATTCAAAGTTATCCCGTCTTACCCATCCGTTGCTGTCGATGGAATAGCCCTCCGGGGGACCTTCTTTCCAGGTCAATTCAGGTAACATGTCCAGCAGCACGTTTCGGTGTTCTTCGATGATCTGTGTATTCTCCTTTTTATAGGCCATATTATCCCATTCATTGGGGTCATTTTCGTGATCGTAAAGTTCTTCCAAATTGATCTCTGGATAATATATATACCGGTACCTTATGCTTCTTACGGCATGTCCGGTTACGCCCGGCTGGTTTTGGCCTGTAAATTTATAGCTGGATATGATCGGTGCCGTTTTGGTAGTAGGGTCTTTAAGCTGCGGAAGCAGGCTTTTTCCGTCCAGGTGGGAGGGCTGCTCAAATCCAGTCAGATCAACTAGGGTGGGATATAAATCCATCAGGCTTACTGGTTGATCGCACCGCTTCCCCGCCAGCGACATGCCCGGAACAGAAATGAGCAAAGGTACCCGCGTAGACCGTTCCCAGAGGGTGAATTTTTCAATATTGTCTTTCTCACCCATGTGCATGCCATGGTCAGACCATAAAACAACAATCGTGTTGTCGGCATAGGCTGATTTCTCCAAGGCATCAAGCAACCGCCCAACCATTGCGTCGGAGAAGGTGATCGAGGCGGCATAGGATTGGATTATTTTTTCCCATTGCTGGTTATCCAACACCCATTTCATTATCCATCGCCTACCATGATCGAAGGCGTCTTCCAGGTCATCCTTTTTACGTTCTGGCAGGACAATGTCTTCCAGGGGATACATGTCGAAGTATTTCTGGGGAACTTCCCATGGATCATGCGGTTTCCACATGCCTACGGCCAGGAAAAAGGGTTTTTCCTGTTGCTGGTTGAGTTGGTAATTTGCCCAATCCACTACATGGTAATCGGCCATTTTTTCATCCGGAACAGGAACCGCCCCCCATGTCCACCATCCGTTTGCTCCACCTCCTGGTCTATTTTCATTGTCCACATCTTCCGGATAGATGACATCATCCGGAGCGCGGATCTGATACGGGTGCGAAATATAGGCACTTGGATAGTAAAAATCCCAGTTTGCCGGTTCCACTTGGCTGGTCGGAGTCCATGGTGGTGCCTGACTGTGGTAAATCTTGCCTGCGCCCAGCGTTTTATAGCCATTTTTTTGAAAGAATTGCTCCAAGGTTAGCACGTCTTTTAACGCTTCAAATTCCCGCCACTTCGGTCCATCTCCCCAGTGTACGTTTTGAGCTCCGGACCGTGCGTGATGAACGCCGGTAAGAATGGCTGCCCGTGTGGGCGCACAGGCCGGGGCCGGCGTATGTGCGTTGGTAAAAATCATGGAGGAAGCGGCAAGACGGTCGATATTGGGCGTATGGATCTTCATGCCCGTGTGTCCGGATAAAAATCCTGCCCAGTCACTCATATCGTCCACAGCTATAAACAGGATGTTTTGCCTCTCCACTGTTTTTTCTTGTGGGGTACTGCAGGCTTGGAGGAGCAGCAAAGCGAATGCAGCCAAAATTGTACGTACGTTTGGGTATAACGTTTTCATAGACGGTACCTTGGTTTTCCATTTCTTGAATAGTCAATATAAATCAAATAGTTGACCGCTGCAACTGTGAGTCCAAAAGCCAGTTGTAAAAGCGAAATGATGCGGCTTCGTTCCTGAAACGAAAATCCGTAGTACACAAACTTAAAACGAAAAAAATGAAAACACCTGAAATCGAGCCTGCCTACCGGACAGGCAGGCATGAGGAAAACCTCACTCGGAATCATCTGAACCACACAGGTTGCAATTTACTTCCGTTCTTTCCATTGGTGATTTTTTATTTGTACTCTTAGCTGTAACAGTATTTGCCTTTACGTCACTCGGCGTTTTTATTCCCTAAAATATTCTCTATCAATCGATAAAAGTGGAAATGTTAATTTGAAAATCAAGGTCAAAATTAAAATTTTTTAAATCCACGCATTGGCATTAAAAATAAGATATTGTATATCAGGCATTTAAGTGAGTTAATAATCTCCAATTCACGGCCTAAGCCAACAAAAGTTCCGCTTCGTCCCGGATAAGTATGGAGGTATCGTGTGGATTTTGCGTTGAGTACCCGTCCTAAACCTAAGATACAATTCGTGGAATCGGGTTTTTCATAAAATGGAATTGCAGGTTACTATTTCAAGCCATTACCGATACCATGTTGAGAACCTGCCTTCCCAAAATTTGGTCTCCTTGGATATTGATTAGTTCAATAGCTTGCTCAGGTCTCCAGCTCTTGGAAAACAATTTCCACGCAGTATTGGGGTCAATGCGAACTGTAGCATTTGGCTTCAAATCCGAATCTCTTTTTAGAAGCCAATGGTTATTGGTATGGACCAAATGCCAGCGTCCGCCAATTTCAGAAGTAATGACTACTGAAACTATTGTGCCCTCATCTGCCGAATTATTGCGGAAGGTATACGGCAAAGCGCACATTAACGTGTCAATAAACGGATAGAAAAGGTCCCTACTCATTAAACCCGGTCGACCTGTCGCGTCGCGGATCTGCTGTTGGTGCAAAAACTTCTCGGTGTACTCCCTCGCGATATGCAACCAATTTGGCGATACGGTATGACCAGCCCATGCTACAGGGAAAATTGCGTTTTCGAATGGGTTTAATGATTGTAAATGAGCAGTGTACTCTTGACCGCTATTCTGCAAAAGTGAGATCAATACTTTAGGACTAAGCCGTTTTAGAGCATCTGTCCATGACAAATTTAAACCGTTAAGGTATTTGACAAGTTGCTCATGAGAATTGAACTCACCGGGAATCCCGCCAAAATAGTTATCTCTGGAAGTGGACAATCCCCGTAAATTTCCGTCAAGTAAATGAGCGGCAACATCCTTTACGTTCCAGAGACGGGCAACAGTTTGCAATTCCCATTCGGCATCCGTCAAGTCGGACAACAAAGATATCAGCAGCTCATCCAAAACCGTGAACAAGTGAAGTGTCTCAATTTCGATTCTTGGTGCCATGGTAATCAATTGACCGTTTTCTAAGAATTAATATAGTAAGGATATAAATTGTCACAATTTTAGTTTTTATCCCATTGGTTTCTTCTGTGCATAATCTCTTACATGTTTCTTGGTAGCGAGACCTTTCCAACTTTGCTCAATTATTTCGGCTATCAAATTTTTGTTAGAATTGTGGGTCCACATGCAGATATACGGATAAGGCTTGAAATGTTCCGATAGATCAAGTGTTCATAAATGCCAATTATTTATCAACAGCCAGGATTAGCGCAGTTAGGACATTATTGCTTTGAGTATAAAGCTGCAATTTTATTAAAATCCATTGTTTCAATTATTTCAAAGAAATATTCCAGCTGCCATTGTTGGGTTCGTTCAGCTTGTGTACTAGCCGTCGCATCCCAACTCGGATACACTCTGAATGCCCGTTTTCCCTCTCTTCGAGCGGTAGAAATTATTCCCTTATTTATCAGTACGGATTTTGGGAAAACGAATTGCCCGATTTTATTTTCAGCCCGCACGTTTACGACATAGAGATCAAATTGGTCCTTTTCGCAGAATGGTCTAATTGGTCCAATCCCCTGTCGTTTCCAAAACGTAACGAATTGTCCTGTTTTTTTGGGTGTAATTTTTGCAGTTCTGCTGATAATTCTTCGCCCGTTTAAATTATATTGGCAAGCATCATATTCCTTGCTTTCCTCTTCGATCATGAAGTCCGAAATTTCGAGCGCGCATTTGTCGTATATTTCAGTTTGTATCAATTTTAGATCTATATCCATTTTTTTACTTAGACTTATGTAGATTAGGTACTGCCGCTTTTCCACCAATTCAATGCGTTATTAGGTGAAGTGATTTTTTTCCTCAAAAATTCGAAATTGACCAGGTCTTTCACAGTAATTAAACCGTTTAAAATGAATTGGACCTCAATAAACGGGCTACGACTCTATGGTGAGCTTATTTATTCTTTCCCTTTGACATCCAAAACCATCAGTCTGGTACAGCGACATGAATGTCCGATTTTTACCACTTTAGAGTACTCTTCGTTTCGTATTTTTATCCTGTAAATTAAACCTAATCAATATGGAACGCAGGAATTTTATAGTATCTACAATAGCCCTAGCTGCAATAGGTTCAGACCTGCTAGCAGTCAACAATGAAAGCCTAAATGAAAAAGAGGCCTTTTTGGTCCGCTCAGGTAAAGCAAGGAATGACAAACATACTCCCTATAGAGGGAGTAATCCCAATGATTTGAAAATTTCTTCCATGGATACCGCAGGACAACTGTCAGTTTTTGAGTATATTGGGGTTGATAAAATCGGACCTCCTTTACATGTTCATTTAGATCAAGATGAGGTATTCTATGTCGTTGATGGAGAATACAGATTCCAAGTAGGGGAAGAAAGGTATGAATTGAAAACGGGGGACACGATATTTCTTCCCAGAAATCTTCCACACACTTGGATTCAAACATCTGATAAAGGAAAATTGATTTACATACTTCAGCCTGCAATAAAAATGGAGGAATATTTTCAAACCATGCATGACTTGGGAAGACCCCCAACGCAAGAAGAAGAAAATAGCATTTCGCTGGCCCATGGAATAAAAATGGTTGGACCGCCTTTAAGTTTATGACAAATGATTCTCCGCGACTTTCTACCAAGTCCAGCCTTGCGTGAATACGTCAGGAAGCACCAGATTATTAAGTTTGATTTCGGGCCTGGAGTGATTTTGCCCTATAAGGTGTACTCTCCCAGGCCTGAAACCTGTCTCGTGTTTAACCTCAGGGATCCACAGACCGTCAGGTATCCACAAAACGCCGGCATATTAACACATCCCAAATGCACCATAATCGGGCAGCATACAGTGGTAACAAACAAGTATATTGGAAGGGAATTTTTCACATTGCAGATCGTATTGCAACCCAGCAGTTTGTTTCGGCTTACCGGAATTCCCTGTTACGAATTGGCCAATACATTTATGGATGCAGAGTCTATCTGGGGTAAAAAGATTCGAGAGGCTTTCGAACAGATGTGCAATTTGGAAGAAACTGAAGAGATCATAAAAATTGCTGAGTCATTTATCCTTAAAGCGATAAATCAATCCAACCAACAACTACACAGGATAGATCAGGTAAGTTCGCTAATCCTTTATCAAAACCAGCCGTTAACCATGGACATATTAGCCGATCATGCGTGTTTAA
>DATHWC010000070.1:0-43346 GCA_035460985.1 Lunatimonas sp. | reverse complement strand
GGTATTTCGGGATATGAAATAGTAGATTTTAGGGTAACAAATATGCAAGGTTGATATACCATTGTACCTGTTGTACGATTTCTTCTACACCCATTTCTCTTTGAAAAGGGCGAATGTTGTCTACAATGGAAATTTATGGGGCACAGCCTTAAAAGGAGCTGCAGTCCCAATGGCTTGAAATATTAAGATTCTTGGGTTGGTTTATGAAAAAAAAGTCTCGTATTAAAAAAATTGGTTTGAAAGAGAATTTAGTTTAAACATTCAACTACTTGAAATCTAAGAATTCTATAAAAATAATTGCATTTGTCAGACATTATTTTGAAATTTATAATATACACTTTCCGATAAGTAGTTGTAAAAGGGTCCTGTTTCAGGTGGATTTCGAAATTTTGTTTCGCGGGTTGAGAACTTTAAAAGTTTTCTGCGTTTTAAAGTTTTCATAATAATACTAGACCTATAAAGTTATTAAGTATTATTTTCAATTTATGGATATCCATTGATATTCTTTAAATAAGATGGATTTAAGCTTCTTTTAATAAATTATTTGTTCTTAATTATTTAAACTATGGAAACATTAACTTCCATATTAAACCAGCAGTATGAAAAATTAAAGATTTATGAGGATTTGCTTCAAAACAACCAACTAACTTTTGAGCAGGTAGGTGAATTAAGTGGTGAGGTATTGTTTTATACTGATGAGGACTTCAATCTTAGGTATTTAAATAAAGAGGGTAGAGATTGGATTGGGCTATCTCCTGGAAACTCCAACAATATTGAGAGGGATTTCAATGAAAAATTCTATCATCCTGACACGCTCCAATATGACTTGCCTAAAGTCAGGAATTTCTTTAAAAATCAACAGTTGGGTTCCATTTATTCAAACTACCAACAGGTTTTCAATTCAAAGATCAATGCCTATTGTATCTGTTTGGTAATTTTTAAGAAATTCAAAGCGGTTTGTTTTGGATATCTTACCATGACCATTCCAATTTCAAAATTTGTCGGTTTAAATAAAAAGATGCAACGGATTATCTCGGAGGAGGTGTTCCGTGATTGTCACCGATACCAATTTAACAAATTAACCGAAAGGGAGTCAGAAATCCTGAAATTGCTGGCAATAGGAAGAAACAACCCTGAAATCTCCGATGATCTATTTATTAGCAGGCATACTGTGGAAAAACACCGGAAAAACATCAATAGAAAGCTTGGCATACATGGTTTCAAGGATATTTTGGACTATGCTTATGCGTTTGATTTGGTTTAAATCAATTTTTTCGGATATCTGTTTTCCATCTAATTCGATCGTACAAGGCATCTGGTTCCTGTAACTTTCAATTCGAAATTTTTTCAAAAGAATCGATAGAAATATACATAAGGCGCATTATCCACATGAGAATATCAGTTTGAACATTTAGATAAGTCCAAGACTTTTTTTATCGAATTTTTGAAATTATTTGACGCACGAGAATTTTTCATCAAATCCCAATTTGACTGGCTAGTTCCAGAAACCTTGCGATTTTGTTGTTTGTAGCGGTGCCTTTCTTGATTTCGACAATCAGTTCTTCCAATTCCTTGCTTGAAATGGAGTCAGCCACTGTTATGTCCGAATCTTTGAAAAGGTCATTTAATTTGCCTTTTAGGTTAGAAAGATCTTCTTGAAGAGCAAGCCGATCAACAATATTCTCGGCTTTTCTTTTTTGCTGGAATTCACTTAAATTATTCATAGTTATTTAGATGTTAGGAGAGATACAATATCTTCAAGTGTTTTGGGATCAGGAACATTTTCTAAGGAAAATGGAATAGGGACAAGTTTTCCCATTTGGTTTTTGATAGCGACAGCCAGTTTATCCTGAGAATTTTTGAGTCTTGTCAGGGATTGCAAATAATCATTCACCACGAGATTAATATGTTCTATATTTTCATAATTTTGACTCGCAAGGAGGATTTGGTCCCTTCTGAATTTAATATCCATAACTACCTTCGCCCTTTCTTCGTTGAAAAATTTTTGAATATCCTCCAATTTTGCCAAGTTAATATGGTCCAGATCTTTATCTCCTTTCGGACCGATTTCTTTGAAAAGAGTAACACCGTCAACGATTTCTACGTCTAAAGATTTGCATTGTTTTGCAATTTGCTGCTCTTCATAGATATCAAGGATAGCTAGTCTGTACTTTTCAATCGCATCCAACTGGTTGTTCATATTCACAAAATAAATTGCTTTTACTCTTTCTAGTTCCCGCTGTTGCATTTCCATTGCGTCTACAACCTGCCTGGGAACTGCCGCACATCCTGAAATAAATACTATTCCAAGGATCAAAATAAATGTTTGGTTATTTTTCATTGGATTTTTTGTTTTTAAATGGTCACTTTGTGATTAAATCCGTATTCATGTATATTTGTACCCGAGAAATTTCATTTTCTCATACTTGGAGAAATATTTTCTGAGAAAATGTCTTTTTTGGCATTGAACTCTTATAGATTCTGAAGCAAAACACTTTCATGCGGAAAATGTCTTTTGAGTTCTAACCATCCTTCACTCGGGTATGTTATCAAGGGTGGGCTCCTCCGCAGACGGTATCACTCCACCATAGATTATCCGATGTACCGGTGCCATACTGGGGAACAATCCCGAAATTTGTTGTGGCCGAAATACCCAGCAGGCTGCTAATGCCACTATAAAGTTCCGTGAGGTTGAAACATCTTGGGTCGCAATGTGAACCAGCGGTCTTATCCACCAAAAAATGTGTGGTTATTCTCGGGAATCGGCCGGCTTGCAGCGTTGCTTGCAGATACAGCAAAGCCACATTGCTATATTGTGAAGCCGTGTACGCAGGCAAGGGTGGGCCGTTGGGCCTGCAATCGCCACCCCTGTCCTGCACTATTTCAATGTTCACAGATGTTGCAAGGCGTTGGTTACGGACGGCGAAAAACGGCTGCATGACATCGTAAGCTGTTTGAAGCGTTTGTGTATTTGCAGCATTTGTCACAACATTTTGGATACCGTTGGTTGTAATCTGGTTACAAATTTCATTTGAAATAATTAAAAAAGCTTTGAATTAGTTCTTAATTTCCTACACTTTCCCGATCCGGCACGGCGTCTGTTCCTGCCGCTGGAACAGGTGCAGGGGTACGATATGGTGCAGTCATGTCAAAATGATGGATATCTCCATTTGCTCTTCTACTAAATTCACAGGCTCCCCAGCGCAAATTGCCCTGATCCATCATTGCCACAACAAAATGTTCTGGCATGTGTAAAAAACCAAGGGCAGGATTCCTTGTATCGGATGGCTGGGTACTAGGTGACCCTCTAAGCATTGGCTTTCGTACTACCTCATAATCTCTAAGAATCCTGAAAAATTGCTCACGGGCAGATAACGGATAAGATGGGTGTTCACGTATCCAGCCAGGATCAGCCATGAAAGTAGTAATATCTGCAACAGCAGAAGCTTCATCTTTACGTTCCGTTGTTGGAATTGAAAGTAATACTGTTTCAGAAGCCGTTTCAGGATTTACAATGGGCCGACGTGTCACTCTCTCATAATTTGTATGAAATACCAAACCAAAATAGACCCGCAAAGCCTCAGATACAGTATGAAACCGCCGATAAGCCTCGGTGGCAGTTTCGCCTGTCCTCCTATTTCCCACATCCGCCATACTTAAAGCGGTCGGTTGAATTCGAACAAAGTTCATCGCTCTGTCATAGACCTCAACTGCTGGCTGACGAAATCCTGTAATTGTTCTTACCCGGGTGCGTTCTGCTCTTATTTCGGCATCTGTTGCAGTATCAGGCAATTTTCTTTCCGCCCGCTCACCTCCATATGTGGTTCTGCCGCCTTCCGTAGTTCTGGTTGCAATGTAGGGTTGATTATAGTAGTTTACATCCACAGCATTTCCGGTACCGTGGGATCCCGATCTGTCCTGCCAGCCACTAATCGTGGATAATCCGGCGTATTCTTGAAGCGATGCAGGCCTTCCCTGAACGGGCAGCGCGTTATATTGTCTTTGAAGTTCACCTTGCACAAGATTTAATCGGGTAACCATTCTTCGGTCAACCCCACCGGACACACCGACTCCAAGGAATGTGTGAGGAACCACATTACTTGGCGCCAATTGGATAAACAGTTCATTGGTTTGCTTTCTCTGTAGAAACTGAGTGAAATTAGGCCCAATTTTTTGTCTGCTTACTTGACCGGCACATTCGGGGCAGCCACAACCCCGATCATGGCCTTTTCTTTGTAGCATGAAAGGTCGATCAGGTTCTTTGCTTTTCAACAGGGAGGTCTTTCCCGTGCAGGTCGAACACCCACAATCTTGTTCATGTCCCTTTTTTTGGACATTGGCCGGTATTTTAGTTGAAGTTGGAGTCACTTCTTTCGACTGAAGGGTCTTACCTCTTATTTCGTCTGCATCTTTTTTCAAGTTGATCGCATGGCCCTGCTGCACGACATGCGTCAACTCATGCCCAAGCAACCGCTGCCCCTCCATTCTCCCCGGGTTGTACTTCCCCGAATTAAAATAAATATTGCTTCCATGCGTAAACGCCTGCGCCCCCAATTCCTGGTTCATCCTTACCGCACCGCTATTGGTATGCACCCGTACCCCGCTGAAATCAGAGCCGAAGGCCGATTCCATCGAAGTACGGGTTTTTTCGGGCAGGGGCGATCCGCCGCCTCGGGAGGAATTCAGGCGGCTTTCCAAGTCTGAAGATGCCTGAATGTTAGGAATATCGCTTTTGGGCTGCACAGCATTTCCTCTTCTGGCAGAAAAAAACGGCGGGCTGCCCCTTTTAAAAGTGCTGTCCGCTTTTTCCGCCTGGAAAAAGAGCTGCTGTTTCTCACCTTTGGCTTGAATGGTATGGAATGCGGCAGCTGTTTTGATCTCAGAAACTTTCATATATGGTAAACAAATAAATTCTTCAAAGGATCCGATAAAAATGTTTATCCAACTCGTTGAATAGCTCTTGGTCAGGAATACTTCTTTTTTACCTCCGAAACTACCTTCCTATCTCATAAAAGACCAAGTCAAATATAATTTTACATGGCGCAGGGATTACAATTTTCAGTTTCGGAAAAATTGATATTCGTTATAGCGAAAGGATTGAAAGCAGCCCTCACCATGTTTGGAGTGGCGAACGTCCCTGCAGGATCAATAGCCCTGTTATTTTGCTGAACCTCTAAATGCAGATGTGGTCGGTCTGCCACCGCGTTCCCAGTTACCCCCGTTTGACCAATCGTAGACCCTGCACTATACTGGCCGGCCGGTTGGCGGGCGGATAAATGCGCATATCGATATCTACGGGCACCTGCAGTTAGGAATATAAAATCCCCATAGCCCCCGGGATTTTGATGATGGGACACAGTGCCACTTTCAACTGAATAAATATTTGTTCCTACGGGTGCGTATAGATCCCAACCCCGATGTGGCCGGGAGCATGTATTCCGATAACAGCCATAGATAGCGCCTCTCCAACCCGAGCCGCCCGGTGACTGAAAGGTTGACATGTCCGCTAATGGATTTTGTGTGGTCGAACCGGCCCCGCCCCCGCCGCCGGGCACTGTAACCTGCCGATTCAGGATGTTTCTCAAGAAGATAATGATTTTCCAAATTATTTCCCAAGGATCGACTCCCGGAAAGTGGGACCATGGAAGCGGCAACTCCAATGGATCGTCAAATGGGAAAGGAATCGCAGGAATAGGCAAGTGAAGGTTCGAAAAAACTTCTTTACCGAAAGAATTGATAATTTCTCTCCAGTTAATTTCACCCAAACCGGGCAACATATTGAAAAGGAGTGGAGAACATTGAATTGTGGGAGTTGAAGCACTATATTTCAGAGGCATTATGCTGCTAAACCTGGATGGTTTTAAAAGGGCAGAGGTATTATTCCTTGGACGTTCGGCAGCTGTTGTTTTTCGTTGGATAACTGACTGCTGTATATTTTGAAAACTGGGTCTATTAATTGTAGATTTAGTCTGAATTTGACTTGGAGAAAAGAATGGATTTGACCGAGATGAATACTTAGATGAGAAAAAGGCTCCTTCTCCATCTTTGTTAAAAAAAGATTGGTTTACCGTCCGATATTTTATGTCGCTTGAATTGGTTACTTTTGTTTCAGTGGTTTTCATTAAGTAAGTAATTTAAATCACACTAATTTTCTCAAAATAGAATTGGCGTCAGAAAGTATTCCGGGTTGAATTGAGAATTAATCACATCATCCGGATCGATGATTTTTCTCTGTCCGTTACAGCAACGCAGGGTTGATATCTCTCACGTAACTATTAAGGTTTAAACTCAAAAGGGCGCTTTGCAGATCGCTGGGCAACTGCACGTTGATTCTGTTGGCGCGCTGCTGCCAATCCGTCATGATAGGAGATATAATGTTTTGAGATAATGTCACTTCCCGGTTATATATCCCGAGCAAAGGCCTCGAAATAGGAGCGTAGGAGAAATGCCAGGCTTCCTCATGATGTCCACCGGCCCGACCTGGTGTATACGTCTGAATAAACCCGACACCGGCAGCGTTTGCATGCAGCCAATTCCCCAATGCATGTAACGTTCCCGGATTGCCGCCAGGACCGCCGGTGGAGCTCCATTGATCAGGAGTGGTAGAATTAAAATCCACCTCTGTTCCCCAATGATGACGGGAAGCACCGGGAACCGCCGAAAATTGCAGGATAATATCCAGCCGGGTGGCGGAAGACTCAGCCAGCCATCGCTGTCGGTCAACCCTACGCCGGCCTGCATCCAAAAAATACCTATCTGGCAGGGAGTCCCAGCCGTTGCGTCTCGACCCTGTCAAAAAGAATTTTTCAAAGACGATTTCCGCTTGAGGGCTAGCTCCTCCAACACTGTCTGAAAAAGCCCGCTGTTGCGAAATTATCCGTAGGGGTGTCGGAGGCCCCAAAGCGTTCAATTCGGCAACTTTCGCATCGATTCTCTCCCTGATGCGCCGGTAAATATCGTTAACTATAGGCAGACGGCCGGTGAGAAAAAGCAACCTGTTTGCCGCGGAAAAAGCCTGAATATCCTGGACTATATCTTGGTCCAGCCGACCTTGAAGGTCAGCGGGGGAGATGAGAAATCCCCGTATGGGCCGCAGGAAACCTTCAACACTTCTGCTGGTTCCCGAAGTCGAAAGGGAGCGGTATGCCGGAGCTTCAATGGTAATGACCGGAACCGTTTGTCCAGGAGCACTTCGGGAGGGGGCATAGGCGCCCAACGATGCTTCCGCAGGCAAGCTACCTAGGCGATCGCCAGGATAAACCGGGTTGCATTGCGTAGAACTTATTCGATTGGCAGGCCTGTCATTTGGATCCACCACCAATCCTGCCATGGAACAGGCAAGCCGCCTGGAATCCGGGTCAAAATTTGGATCTGCAAAAACTCCCGCACTTCTCGGATTGCTTATCGCATGTGTACTCAGAATGCGGTTCGGCTGAAAGATATTGATGAGATCGATTACCGCTTGATTTTCAGGTTGAACGGGTGCTGTGGCACTGTTGGGACAACGCGGAGAACTGCGATTATTTCCGAAGACAGGTAAGTTTCTATTGAGATCTACCAATTGACGATTGCAACGACGATCATATGAAGTTACTCCGCTTAAATGATCCTCAATGGCACCCCGGTTCAATCTCGGTATGATCAAAGTGTGAAAGGCCAATTCTGTATTGGCAGGCCCGGTGCCGTTCCGGAGTTCATTGACCAAACCGTCGACCATTTCATAGCCCGGTTGCTCATCGCCGTGAAAACCTCCGATGATCAAGGCTTTTTGGGCCGTATGTCTGGTAAAAGAAGGGAAAAAATGGGCTTCGATAGGTAAATTCCTCGCCGTAGGCACGGGATTATCTGGGCCGCTTCCGGTTGGGCTATCCGCGGCAAAACCGACGTCTCCGCTCCTGTTTCCCAACACATGGAGCCAGGAAAAGAGTGCCCTCGGCGTATTCAATCCATCGTTGATGTCGGAAACAATTTCTGGTACATCCAAGAGGGAGCGGGAAATGTCCGGTTTTTCAATGCCCCCCTGCTGCACCACATGCGTCAACTCATGCCCCAACAACCGTTGCCCCTCCGTATTCCCCGGGCTGTACGTCCCCGCATTAAAATATATATCCGAGCCACGCGTGAACGCCTGCGCTCCCAGTTCCCGATTCATACGCACGGCGTCGGCATTTGTATGCACCCTTACACCGCTAAAGTCCATGCCAAAAGCAGATGCCATCGATGCGCTGGTTTCTTCGGGCAGGGGAGATCCGCCGCCGCGGGTGGCGTTTAGGCGGCCCTCCAGATCGGAGGAGGCTTGCAGCCCACAGGTTTCGCATTTTCGCTGTACCATTTGCTGCATCGGCTCCTCGTTGGTCTCAATAATCTCGTTGCGTTGAAGATTTGGGGCATTACCATCTTCCTCCTGTGCGCATTCTGAGCACATACTCTGTTCAATTGGGCGAGGACCATCGGCAGCCTCTTTTTGAACTACCTGGTCCGCCATAGCATCCGCCTCACGTTCGTACTTATCCCCCGGCTGGCCAATGGTTAGTTTTGTCTGTATAAAAGGCTTGGTGAAAAATGGCTTGGACTGCACCGCATTTCCGCTGGTGGAAGAAAAGAAGCCCGGGCTGCCTCCTTCAAAAATATTGCCCGCTCTTTCTGCCTGGAAAAAGCGCTGCTGTCCCTCGACCTTTACCTGTATGGCTTGGGAGGTGTTACCGGTTTTGGGTTTGGCGGATTTCACTTTTGGCATTCGGCTCTAAATGATAAATCATAGAAACTCCGTTTATATAAAGAGGCGCGGGTTTTTGCCATTATAAGCGTATAAGACTACCCAAAGTAATGGTATGCATACACCCTGGGCCTTCAAGCATATTTAGCATCCCGGTATAATCAAGCCCGACTTCCAAATGGCTGCCCAATTGGAATCCTAATCCTCCCCCAGCAGTGGGCCCAAATATGGGGATAAATTCCCTGGGACCAACACCTTGATCATACATCATTCCGCCGCCGGCTAGCCCGGTAATGACCCGGATATATACAGGAGTAAGAAGCCGTGTTTGAACCCCTGCGGAAATTTCACCCAACATCCCTCCAGGTCCCAGGTACATCAGGTCAAAGGTAAAGGGAAATTCTGCCACGGGTCCAACTGGTCTAAAAGTATATATCCATGATGCCCCCAGTAACGCAAACGGATCGGGACCAAACCCCAATCCTGTCCGGATGCGAAATTCCCCAATATCCCTAGGAGGATTCGTGACATTTTCGGGACGTGAGACTACTTCGTTAGCTTGTGATTCACGGATCTGTTGCATTCCGATGAGCTGTACCGGAAGTCTCAAAATCCTGCGCAAAAAACCTGAGTATCCACCGGCCAATGGCAAATCTGAAAGACTTACCAACGTAGAACCGCTCTCTGCCTGAGTGATGGTAAGCTGTAAACCGGGATCAGGTATCATTATGCTGATTGTCCCCTGATCCCGGGTTGCAGTGATATTATTAGCCGAAAAACTCTCAGTCCCGAATTGAATTTGAGCATCGAAAAATTTAAACCGGCTTGAAGTGAAAGCGCAAATTTTAATCCTGAGGTTTGGGCATATAAAAGGCAAACCCGAATTTTTCGAATTAATTGCAGATTTAATCTTCCATATTCTATTGAAAAGTTTTGTTCAAAACCCCATTTCCTTATGCAACTATCCTCTACTTAGCCGCGTCTTATTTGTCATACCTCCACGTTAATTGCTTGAAGATTGCCTCTTCTCCCTCAACAAACAGTTGAAAACCATCAACTAACGTAATAATAATCAATGGAATGTTTGTCGGCGTAGCCAATAACTCAGAAAATTGTACATTTTTCAAAGCCACATTTTGTATTCGGTAGGCATGTACGCCGTGTACATATAAATCTATTGAAATTATCGCGGGAGTCTGCCGTTGCAACACAATTTCCTCGTATAGTTCATAAGGCAGTTTGGGTTTTACGAATTTGGGATAGGATTGAAATTTCCCGGATTGAATCGGATAATCAGCAGCATTCAAAACCTTGTACGTAGGCGAAGACGGTTTTTCCTCCGGAGTTTTTTCTTTTTCAGCTGCTTTCTCTTTTTCAGCTATTTTATTTTCATACTGCCTGAGGGCCTCCTTATAAATCGCGTCTTTTTTAAGGCTGTTTCGTTGGTAAAACCGTACAACTGATTCTTCTCCCAACATTCCGTCGGGGTTCAGGCCCAAGGCTATTTGCATGTCATAAACGGCTTCGGCAAATTCAGTTGAGTCAGCCTTAATGCCGGGTTTTTTTATAAATTGAAGTGGATCCCATCCAATGAGTTGTTGAAAAACAACATTGTTGCGCACGGCTTTTTCAAGATCAATTTTCCGCTCTTTGTCTATTGCTTCGGGAACCCTCCCACTCTTTACTGTTGCGGTAGCTTGATCCAGGTTAAGTTTGCCTGAAGCCGGATTCCTGGCACTCATCAGCATTTCCTTTATCTCTGCAGGTGTTTTGCCACTTGCGTTCATTGATTCTACCAACTTCAATAGGTCCTCCTGTGTAACTTTTTTCCCCTTGCCTTTTTCAAAAACCGCCTGGAGGTCTCGCAGAATTTCTCCCTGATACTCCTGCTCCCATTCCGCACGGGCCTTCACGTTCTTTGGGTCGTTCGGATCAAGCTTATCGATGTTGCCACCAATTGTTTGATTACCTAATGATGAATTACGTCTTGCGCAGGTCTTAGCCTCCAACACAAACGGCTGTAAGGGAGTACTCTCAAGAACGTCGATGAGAAAATTATGCAGCGAATCACCAACAATGGCGTCAAGTAAGCTTCTTGCCGCAGGTTTGGCTATCTCTTCCTCAAAATAGTCTGTACGTGCCAATAGGCTCAAACCCGAAGAAATACCCAACTGGGCAACCAGTCCCCATAGGCATCCGAGTGCGGGGGGAGTGCCGCACGATACTATCTGAACGCCTATCCTGACGGAAGCTTCCACGACGTCAAGAATCCTCCTCCACTCCCGAATGGTTTCGACCGTTTCAGTGAAAGAAGCCATTAGTTTATCATGTTTTTCAAACTCTCTTTCCAGATTGCCTTTGAACTCCATTATTTCACAGCATACCGGTTCGATTTTTTCTAGGGCTTCATCTTTGGACTCGTCAATTACAGCGGTTAAACGGCTACTAATTGCGTTGATAATACCATTTATACAATCAATGAATCCTTTAAAGGCAAGAACGACCATGTCTTTGAAGATTGCCACGCCTAACCTAATAATTGCTTTAGTTGCAACTTTTTTCCATCCATCGAATATGCCGTTCTTTTCGTTAAGTTTGGTCGAGTTGGCATGGTGTTTCTTGAATTTCTCCTTGATTTTTTCAAAGAGTTCTTCTACTTTGTCGAAAGCACTCCCAAAGCGGAAACGTAATGCGCCGAGAAAACGCCCTTTTAGGCTACTCCAAAAACGTATTTGACCCACTGATTTTATTTGTTGCCTAATAAGTGAATCACTTGAAGTCACACCAAGCTTTTCATCAATTTTATTTTTTTTCACTACCCCTCTTGCCTGCTGCTTTAAAAAATCCTTAGGCTTTTCAGTACTTGTTCCAGTCCCCGCCACCCAATTTTTACGTTCAACCTCCCAGGTTTTAGCCAGTTCATTCCAATTTTCACCTTTGGCCTGAATAGATGGATTTGGCAGGGTCGGCAAGCCAGAATTCTTTTTGGGTTTAGCCCCCGTTGCATTCGGATAACCCTCTTCCCGTTTAAGTCCCAGTGTATTGTTCATGGCAGGACGTTTCTTCCGCAACCGATCAATTAATGGGTTAAGTTTTTTAAGCTGGTCCTCCAGGTGCTTAGGGAATGCATCCGATGTATAGGGATGCGGTAACAAAAAATAAACATAGATACCGTTTTTGAATTTCAATATCCAAATACGTTCATGATGCGCCTTATCTCTTTTAAAAATTCCATCCGCACCACCCTTGAGTCGTTCCTGTTCAAATTTTCTATAATTAATAGCATCAGGAATATTGGTGTCAGGTATGTTTATAGGTCTGCCGGTAATGGTGGCCGGCAATTGTGGTTCTTGGGGATTATCATTGTGCACCCGTTTTGCGAACTCTTGAAAACCCTCAATGTAATTACCCACCTGGAGACGACCAAGTCCATGATAAGCAAGAGATTGCCGAAATTCCGTGGGAAATAATGGCTTTATTTCGCCGATATGAAAGTTGCCAGGGAAGTTGCCGGCGAACTTCCTGGTTCTTTTGTGAATGGTTGGACCAAAATTTATCCCCGATTTAGACTTAGCTCTATTCTTAAAATTGGAAGCCATATTTACGAATTTGAAAAACTTGGATCCTACGGGCAAATCTTTGGATTCTTGGGGTTCCTGGCCGCTAATCCCTGAAACAGTTTGATTTTCCGCTTTGTAAAGATCTGCAAAACCAACAGTGTTAATGGCTTTGATATCTCTCGTGCCGCCGGGAATAGGTGCTTCAGTGATGAGTTTTGCATCCTTTTCACGTAAGCGTTGTTGGATCTGCGCATGGGCCCAGTTACCTATTTTGGGCTCAAAACTGCGTTGTAGGCTCGGTTGAAATTCACGACCTCCAGTTTGCTGAACTACATGTGTGAGTTCGTGAGCCAACAAATGTTGCCCCTGTTTGGAGCCAGGATTGAAATTTCCGGAGTTAAAAAAAATGTTGTTTTGATATGTGAAAGCTTTTGCCTGAATTTGTCTGTTCAGAGAGGTAGCATCTGAACCAACATGAATGCGGACGTGACTAAAATCCTGACCAAAACTACTCTCCATAATATTTCGTGTTGCTTCGGCAAGCGGTACACCGGAGTTTTGTGAGCGTTGCAACGTATTCTGAAAATTAGCCGGAATGTCCATGGGTCCCGAATTTCCGTTCAAACTTTCTGATTTGGGACTAATTGATTGATCGGCGGTTTCCTCTTCCTCTTCATCTTCTTCTATTTCGCTTGGTTCTGGTGGCTGTATTGAACATTCGTCGCAAGTGCGTTGCAGTTCCGGTGGCTGCCGGTCATATTCCATTTCGATAGACCCCTGTTTTCTTTGTAAATGCTCTTGCTCATCCTCACAATTTGCGCACTTTCCTTGTATGAGTGAAATTGACGGTTTAAAAAAATGCTGATGCATAATATGATTATCAGGCATCTGCATCACTTTGTCCGCCATGGCATCCGCTTCCTGTTCATAAATATCATTGGGTTGATTTATGGTGAGTTTGGGTTGAAGTTTTTGGGCAAAAAACGATCTCTGCTCATTGTGGGAAGCTATTTTATGAGAATGATTCCTATGCCGTTTCCTCGCCTCCAACATGTGATCCTTTCTTAAAATTCATTGATACAGTTTTCAGGATTTTTCATTCTTTCCGACTGTCCTGAGTCCTTTGCCGGGAGTGACTATATCGCAAAAAATTCAACAATACTTTTCGAAATTAGCCCTTTGGCCACCTTATCAATACAGAAAACATAGGATTCGAATTGACTTCCAGGAAATGATAATTTCCATTTTCAGCAGACTTTTTGAAATCGGCGGTGCCTCAGTCCAGTCCGAGGATGTCCATCATTTTTTCAAGCTTGTCCGAGACCCCGGATGGTATCTCGGGCATCATTTTTATTGAGTAGTTTTGTGTTATTTTGTAATCGATCGCCTTGGCAGTCAATAAACTACCTTATTACTCCATCAGGTGAGATTCGATAATTATGCAGTTCTCGATTTTCCTTAAGTATATTCAGGTTCCATTTTACTACTTTGTCCTTTGAAATTCTCTCAAAAACTCTTCTTTTGCCATTACCAATGTCAACAAAATGATTATTATCGAAAATGGCGAGTTTAGCCCAGTTTCCAAATGGAGGCAAGTAGTAAAGTGTGTTTTTTTCGAATTTTGCCTTTAATTTATAAAAATCATCTTCCGATTTCCATATACCGGGATGCATGGTCACTAACCTGAGAGTAACCGTTCCATCTTTGTATAAAAAAGTGAAATGTTCATTGAGTTGCATATCTTTTTCACCATCAAAATCTTCCTGATAAGCAAATTGCCATATACCTTCTTTCGTTTCCATGTGAATGCTTTATGAAATTAAAGTACTCCGTTTCCGGGATATCTTGCATCTATTGCCGCTCTGTGGCCCGGAGTTAACCTCCTAATAGGCCCGCCACCAGGTATTCTATAGCGTATTACGGACTCGGTCCCTGCTGTAATATTATACGTATAATGGGCTCTCCATCTTACATGATATACAGGCGTTGTTCCATTTGCTACAGCGTAAGAATCAAAATTAAAAACGGCGGTAACGGTTGTGGGTGCGGGAGCCAATGAAGCCGCAAAAGCTTGGCCCTGTGGTAAAAATCCCTGGGGTTGATCTGCAACAACAATCGAACGCCCCGGCGTTCTCACATTGATATGGGCCGGATCATAAAACGGAACTGCTGCATCACAGGAGTCTACATTCCAATTTGGGGCGGCAAGCGTTGACCAGGTATGATTATTGCCACAAACATTTACAGTACCTGTTCTATTTGTTGGCGCAGCATTTCCGGGTTGCGTAGCACTCATGTGAATGCTGGTGAACTGAAGCCATCTTACATTATCTGCATTTCTTCCTGTGTAATCTAGAGAAATGGCCCTAGTAGCAAGTGGGCTCATCCCAGTTTCATTTCCCCCGATTCTTACACTTATTATACCCTCAGGATTTGCGTCGGGTCCAGTAAAACCCTGATGTACTAAAGTTCCGCTCCTGACTCTGACCATTGATCGCAAAGTGAACCTCCTTGCCAACCTCCTTAATGGTGTCCCTACCGGAGGATCTCCCATGAAATCCGCTTCAGCAGTTATTTCCCGCGCCAATCTACCGGAGGTTCTTGGTCCCAATATCCCATCATTTCCCAAGCCAAAACTACCTTGGTAGCGCACTACTGCGTTTACGAATTCTTCATCTACTACTGAAGGCTGCTTCGAAATCCCTAAAATATCTCTTACTATTTCAATTTCGTTTGCATCCGTAAACATAACAGTGTTAAGGCGAATTGCGTCCTGCATTTGCCTACGTGTCAATACAACTTCCGGCGGGTTTTCAACAGTAGGCTCTATCGCTAAATCTCTTTGAATTACTTTTGGTTGAACAGCGTGAATTGCATTCTGCTGCACTACATGCGTCAATTCATGCCCCAACAATCTTTTGCCACTCTCTGTATCGGGTGCATACTGGCCATTATTGAATACTACGTTATTTCCATTAGTATATGCCAGTGCATTGATTGATTGTGCGGACTTTGCAGCGACAGTATCGGTATGCACTCTAACCTGGCTGAAGTCATATCCAAATCGGGGTTCATAAAAATCACGTACTTCATCCGGCAAAGTCTGGCCGCCGTTATTTAGGCTCCCCACATAGCTTTCTAAAGAATGATTTGATGTAGTCTGTTTTCCATCCACTTCCTTGCGATGCGCCACCTTCTCTTCCTCTTCACAATCGGTACACATACGCTGTAGAGAGGTAATACTGGGCTTAAAAAAGGGCTGCTCCGTGGTCTCTTGATCGGGCATACGCATCACCTTGTCGGCCATTGCATCCGCCTCCTGTTCGTACAAATCATTGGGCTGGTTGATGGTGAGCTTCGGTTGGAAAAAATACGGTGAAGAATCTTTTTTTCGGAAAAAGGTTTCCTGGTTTGGCAGGATGGTTTTTGATTGATTTACGGGTTGGATCAAGCGTTCCATATCAGGTTAATTTAACGGATTAAAGGGAATCTAAGTTGCACTCTGCTCTTTATCTTGGGTGTTGGATTTTTCGCCTGCTTTAAAGAAAATGAGGGCTTCATAATAATCAGTGCAATCTTCCTGGAATGGCAAACCGCATTGATTGCATTAGTTATACTATATGCTGGAATTTCCAAATCTATCACCAGTTGTTTAATTTATAGATGCCAAAGACTCTAAACGGGGCATGTTCAGGAATTCTTTTGTCCGAATAGGTCTTGAACTTTATAGCCGCATCCCTTGAACTGAACAAATGGTATTCGTTAATCTGACTGGCCCAATCCATCTTTTCATCTGGTTCGGTATAGCCGCAATTCATTAGCCCACTTGTCAGGGCGTCATCAGCAACATCATAGCCCAGAAAATCAGTAGATAGATTTTGCATGTTTTCCGGATTAGTTACTATTGATTCTATCAGGGGTTCTCTGCTTTGGTTTTGATCTGACAATAATATGGTGACAGCTGCACGCCATAAATCAAAATTTATTTTTTCAGTTTTCCTATTCAGCAGCGACAGATCTTTCCACAAACCATAGATATTTGGATTTTCTACTTCGATTGCATTTTCCCAAACGCTGTTATCAACGGAAAGAGGTTTACTGATTTTATCACTCAGAAGATATAATTTCCTTCTCTGTAGGTCCCAGGTTTCGAGAAAGTCTTTTTCCATTTCTCCACATTTAAATCCTATTAGTTTTTCAGTCATGGCTTTTATTTTAACAGGGGGCTCCCGCAATACCGCAGCATCCTCCAAACAATCTACCTGAAAGAAAACATTGACAGGTTGTTGGGTTTTGGTTGTAAACTCTGTAGTGCCAATGAGAACCAGGACAAGGCCAGTGTGGTGTGGATGGGGGTACAATATCAATTTCGGGAGCAGGATTAGAAGGGCAGGGGGGACAGGTTCGTGTAGTAGCAGTTGCTATTATAACTCCAGCCGCAACAAGTCCTACTGCCAAGATGCCTAATGCTACCAAGTCTCCGGGACCCGGAAGTGGTGAATCAAGTTGAGAAGCAATACCCGCAGCTACCGCAAAAGGTGTATATACTTCCGCAAATGTTTGCCGTTGAATTGATGCAGCTCCCCCGCCAGAGTCCAGTCCATAAATGTCATCCTGCAGGGGTAAAAAACCGTGTTCTTTTGATTTTTGTATCAAATTATCATATCCAATACTTTCAAGGACATCTTCTCCAATTGTTTCGTAATCCTGATAATGAGCTATGATCTCTGAGTTGGGATTTTCCTCAAAACCATCTTCATCCGGCTTTCTATAAAGCATTTTATTTGCAGCTTTTTGCTGCACAACATGTGTCAGCTCATGAGCCAGCAATGTTTTGCCCTTTTCTGAATTTTCATTAAATTGATTCTTATTAAAAACAATATGGTTACCAGAAGTATACGCCAGTGCATTGATGGACTGTGCAGATTTGGCTGCGACTGTATCGGTATGCACTTTAACTTGGCTGAAATCATAGCCGAACCTGGGTTCATAAAAATTGCGTTCTTCAGGGGATAAAGGCTGGCCCCCACTATTCAGATTGTCCACGTAACTTTCTAACCCACTATTTGAACCTACATCTTTGCTATTTAGTTCTTTACGATGTGTCATTATTTCTTCCTCTTCACAACCGGCGCACATTCGCTGTATCGACGTAATACTGGGCTTAAAAAAGGGTTGCTCCAAGTTCTCATGATCAGTCATCCGCATCACTTTGTCCGCCATGGCGTCCGCCTCCTGCTCGTAAATGTCATTAGGTTGGTTGATGGTGAGTTTGGGTTGGATAAAAAATGACGAAGAGTCCTTTCCTCGAAAAAAGCTTCCCTGTTTTGGTTGGATGGTTTTTGATCGGGATGTATGTTTGGTCAAATGTTCCATAAAATTAGCGTAATCATTTATGTCAATGTGTTTATAACAAGTAACTTCATGTATACTTACAGTTGCCCTACACTTTGCTATGAATACCTAAAAATAAATGCAGGATAAATCTTACCATCTGCAGGAATCCGGATAGCTTTGGGAGTAGGTTATTGCTCAAATCATTTCAAAGGTCGTTTCCTGTACTTGGCGCAACAGCACTGTTAAACAAACTAAGAGGAACTGTCGCCTCTCCTTTCATCCAGTAATCTTTTGCTACGCCGCCAGCCTTCAATTCCACCAATGCCGCATGAACACAATTTGTTTCCCGCGCCACGTCATCTGGAAAGGCGGTATATAACCCTGGGTAAACAGGATGCCATTCGTATCGGTCCTGAAACCAGGCATGCAATGTGCCCGCAGTAAAATCTGCTTCGAAATCAAGTCGGTCAATCGCCCCAAAAGCATAACGGAAATCCTGATCCCGGTAGTGGAATTGCTCGACTTTAACATGGCCCCTAAATCTCCCTCCCACGGGAGCACTGGTCGGTATACGCCCAGAAAGGAAAGTCTGGATCCCGGCATCAGTTCTAAGCATTCTGTCAAGATATCCATCCTCCACAAAATCTGCACCCGCACCGGTTGAAAGATACCAGTTAAGATGTTCCAGTGCTATTGGTTTATCTGAGAACTCCCGTGATATTGCAATTCCTACTACAGTATTGGGTGAAAACCTTGAACAAACCTGGCTTATTAAAAAACCGCTGTTGGGATTAGCCTGAACATCTGACCATCTGCCGCTCGGGGTATGGCCGTGGTTAACTCCTGGATGATAAATAGTGGCCGGAGCTGGTGCAGGCACTGCTACTGAACTCTGCATTTGCACTATATTCTTTTGTTTTGGCATTACCGTTTGCTGCACTACATGCGTCAATTCATGCCCAAGCAATCTTTTTCCACTAACTGTACCAGGCGAATATTGATTGTTGTTAAAAACAATATGATTACCCGAAGTATATGCCAGTGCATTGATAGATTGTGCGGATTTAGCTGCGACATTATCGGTATGTATTTTTACGTGGCTGAAGTCATAGGCGAACCGAGGCTCATAAAAATTTCTTGCATCCTTGGATAACGGCTTCCCACCGCTGTTTAGTTGGCTTACATAACTATCGAATCCATTATTTTGGGGAATTTCCTCATTATTCACTTTTTTTCGCTGAAGATTGTTTTCTTCCTCTTCACAGCGGGCACACTTTCGCTGTAGAGAGGATACTCGGGGTCTGAAAAAGGGTAGACCCATGTATTCATGGTCAGTCATCCGCATCACTCTGTCCGCCATGGCATCTGCCTCCTGCTCGTAAATGTCATTGGGCTGGTTGATGGTGAGTTTGTGTTGCAGTTTCCGGCCAAAAAACAATCTCTGCACATTTTGGTGAGCGATTTTATTAGATTGATATGTATGCTGTTTACTCATCCCAAACATATAAAAGTTTTTTAAAATGTATAGATATACAATTTATGATGTTTATTCTTTTTTCCTTAAGTATCAAACGTTACTACGTTATTTTCATGTGTTTATAATTTGTTTTTCAAAGGTCACATGGAATCTCGCAGTTATAATCATCCCTCCGTGCGTCGTTTGCGTCATGCTCGATTTCATGTGTTTATAATTTTTTTTCATTTGCCACATGGAATCTCGCTATGATAATCAACCCACTGTGTGACGGTCTCGTCATGCTCGATTTCATTTGTAATTTCTAAAGCAACGTTTGCGAGTGTTTCCAAATCAACTATTGTATTTAAAGACGAAGCTGATTAATGGTAATTTCGAAATCTTTACTTTTATTTCAAAAAGGTTTAAGAATCTAACTGATTGCCTCATTTGCCCTCTTTTTCCAACTCTCGTTTTATTCCCTTTAGCATCAGTTCTTTGGATATTACAAAATTTCTGCTTTCCAAGGAGACAAGGGAGATATACTGTACAATGTTCATGATATGAGAACCCGTCAGTTCATATTGACCGGATATTTCTTTCAATTTTACATCCTTTCCTAATTGGATTTGATCCGGCAAAGATTTTTCCCAAAGCAGTAATCTGTCTTCCGCTTTGGGAAGTGGGAAATACACAATGGAATTGAACCTTCGAATGAAAGCAGCATCAATGTTATTTCTGAAATTGGAGGCCAAAATCACCAATCCATTATATGCCTCAATTCTTTGGAGAAGGTAGGAAACCTCCTGGTTGGCATATTTATCATGGGCATCTCTTACCCCAGTACGTTTTCCGAAAATAGCGTCTGCTTCATCAAAGAACAGTATCCAATCTTTATTTTCTGCTTTGTCAAAAAGATTGGCCAGGTTTTTTTCTGTCTCTCCGATGTATTTCGAAACCACCATAGAAAGGTCAATCCTAAAGACATCCTTTCCGGTATATTTCCCAAGTAGGGTTGCGGTAACCGTTTTTCCCGTACCTGGCGGACCATAAAAAAGGGCCCTGTACCCCGGTTTCAATTTTCTTCCTATGGCCCATTCGTCCATTAGCGTTTTTTTATGCCTTAACCAGATTTGCAGCTCTTTAATGCTATTCCAAACCTGCTCCGACAAAACCAAATCCTCCCAAACCAATTCCGATAAAAGATGTTCTGCGGGAAAATCGATGCTTAAAGTAGGAAGGCTCACTTGTCCTGTTGTAAACACTTCCACATATTCTGGATTTAAAATCAATTTTCCACTCATTTTGGGCTCTCCGCTTTTAACGGTTTCCAGACTCAAAATCTTGAATTTAAATAGGGGTGAAGCCTGGTCAAAAAGACCAAGAAAATATAACCGCTCTTTAATGTCATTACCGGCCAAAATGAATAATACGGTTTCTCCGGTAGGAAGCGTACCTCTGTGATTATTCCCTTTTACGCCTCCAAATTCCGGAAAATCACCACCTTGGGGCAAAAATTTTTGAAGGATTTGGTCAAAAAAACCCGGTACCACATGGGATACCATAGCGCAGGAAAATAAAATAACGTCTTCATCCCTCAATGCATAATGGTTTAGAAAAATCAAAAATGGAGATAATTCCTGTTCCCCATTAATATGGAAAGTATTTTCCGGAATGGTTTTATGGTGAAAAAAGTTTTCCAACCTGGACTCAATTCTTTCCTTTAGAAAACCAAATAACTCTTCAAATTGATTATTCATGCCACTTTTGATCAAATTTAAAACTCACCTTGGAAGTAATTGGTTAATATGTTGCATTTGGGATGAAAAAAAAATTCCTTTCATTCCATAATAGGAATGAAAGGAATTTTCTGTAACTATTTTAATTGACATGTTAATTTATCAACAGATTTACCACTTTATTTGAATCTTAAAATTTCCCACCTGTCCGGATGATTTTTTTAATCAATTGCCGATTTTTTAACTTTCAGAAAACCGTCTCCACAGAAAATACAGAATAAGAATTATCAACAACATGATAATCCAAATGGTCCAGGCTGGAAGTCCTAATCCCCATAACCAGCATTCAATTTTCTTGAGAAAAGACGCGTTGGCCGCATAACAGGAAAGCTGGTTTAAATTCCCTTCAAAGACGGGCAAATCGCTAACATATATGCTTCCGGGACCGCTTAGATTGCCATCAATGGCCAACACATAACTTCCATCCAGATTTTCTTGTATGGATCGGATATTGGCACCGGATGCAGTAAGGTGAAAGTTCAGACCAAGACCCAATCTTCGTCCCCTTTTGTCGGTAGGTGTAATGGAAAGAAGAAGCTGATTGTCCACTTCGTTCAACTCTAAATTGGATTGATTTAGATCCATATCGTCAGGCCGTACCAACAGGGAAAGCCGCTTTTGACGGCGGATGGTATCCCCATCCGCAATATGCTCAATCAAAAATATTAGATTGTGGACACCTGATAGGGTTAGTTCATCTTGGAATTCGCCTGAATAGGTTCCATCGTTCCCAGCTTCGGAAAGTGAGATTGTATTTGTGGGATTATTGTCGGTGAATTTATCCAGGTAGTCTGGGTTGATTTCCAATAACTTGCCTAATTTTTGGGTATAAAGAGAACCGGCATCCGGATCCTGGGATGGTTCGAAGGCTTTAATTTCTTCCAGGGCGATAATATCGGCGACATCGTCAGTGGGTCCTATTAGCTGGGCAGTGATTTTTGCACCCGAAAGGGCCTTTCCGAACTTGGTGATTTTTACGGAAGGTTGTACCTTATCGCCGGGTTTAAATTTGTCAGCACCGGAATTAAATTGCATGTCGAGTGAATGGTCATCCGCTGTGGCACTGAAGGTATAATTGTTCTGAAGGTTGGAGGGGGTATCCTGAAGTATATTTGCCCTTAGTTCCCAAGTCCCAGGAATTTTAAGACCCGCTCTGTCCAGATTTTCCTGGTCAAAAACAAAGATAACCGCTGAACCCAGCATTCTGATTTTCTTGGCAAACCGTGTAACGTCCTGCCCGTCATGCCAGGCTGAAAATCTATAAAGCCTGCCTATTTCCCGATCAAATTGAGCCTCAAGATAAATTTTTTTGATGTCGTTGTTTATAGTTACCTTTTCCCTGAATCCCGTGGCTGCATTGCCACGGCGCTCCGTTACATTTTGAGGGGAGTTATGGGAAAAAACCTCATTAACAAACCCGGTACTGATAAAGGTACCAAAAGTTCCGTCATTCCCCGTTGTAGTAGAAAAATAGTTGGTGAGGGGATCAGATGCCATGTTGAGCAATAAGGTATTATAGGCATACGGTAGCGTACCGAATCCAACTGTAAAGATATTTATGGTATAGGGATCAGTCCCGTTGTTAAGAAAGAACGGACCCCCATCTTCCACATATTTCCCAAGGTCTGGATTAAAATCACGCACATTGGGAGGGCGGTTTTGCTCCCCGTCTGTAAATAACATTATTACCCTTAATTTGTTATCATCTACCGGCAATCTGTTGACAGCATCCTTCATAGATGTTCCTATCGCAGTTCCATTTCTCCCCAGGGGCTGCACCTGGTCATCCATAAGTGCCGAAACCTTGGCTTCAAATGTTGCATCCGTGGATGCAACAAATCCGGTTAACATGGCTGCGTCTACTCCGACAGAAGCGGAGGTTTTTATAGCGCCGTCAAAAAGCACTATAGATAATCTGTCACCTGGAATGGCTTCCTCAACCATTTTGGTAGCGACCAAATTAATAGCCGTTTTTAATTTTGACCAGCGGCTGTCGTTGAAGTTTGCGGCTATGCAGGCGGCCCAGTTGTAATCTCCTGGGGGGCATTCCATACTTCCAGATCGGTCAAGAACCATGACAAGATCCAATGGCTTCCGAGCAATTGGCAATGAATAAATGGTCTGGCAAATATCTCCGCCAGATTGGGCCTGGATAGTGAATTGCAAATTGTCCATCTCCGGTGCGGGAGTTCCACTTACCGTTACTGTGCTTCCGGAGGCATTGATGTTTATGCCTAAAACTGTTTCATTACTACTGCAGCTGGAGCAAAATTCAAATTCCACACCATTGGCAGTATAGGTAATATTTTCAATGGTCATGGTAGGAGATGCCCCTGTTGCCGTGATATTGATGTTTCCCATTACCGCTTCTTTTAATATTGCGGGGAATTCATGGTTCGCTATTCCACCAACACAGGAAGGGAAATTAAAATCCTGAGCCTGAACCGGATTTTTAACCAGAAGGACCAATAGAATCAATCCATAAAGGCCTTTCTCTTGTATAAATGAGAATGTTCGCATCTTTTTTGAATTTAAATTTTTACCAATTGTTAACTTTTCGTTTTATTTTATTAAGTCCAATCCACGAATATGGCTTTCCTGTTTAACCAAGGTAGACTGACCATTGAAATGCCCCAGGGCAATTTATTTAAAAGTATGTCCTGGGCTTTTTTTTCAACGGCTAGTTTCCAGCCTTCTTTCCTGTAGGTGATTTTCCCTTCCCTGTGAAAAAAACCTTCCCGAAGCCCATCTATGGAGGTATTTCCTAAAATTTCCCAGTGGCGGATTATGGATTCCAACAATTCTCTGGCACTATCCAAAACCGAATCCTTCAAAACAAGTGATTCAAGAGGGTGGTAAATTGGCATCCCACATAGAATTTTTGGAAGTACCATGTCATACTCGGGAATTTGAGTATTGCCGAAGGCCAACCATGTCAAGAGGTGAACAGCTTCATCCTGTGAAGTATTACTTTTCCATTGCTCTTCCTCCCAAAATCCTGCCGACCTGAATAATTCCTTTAAAAAGGGATGGACAATCACCAAACCCGCAGCCTTGCAAAAAATTGGTTCAGATCCTGCAAAAAGTTCAGGGTCTTCGGTTTTTTTACCGTGTATGCCATTTTCTTTTAGGTAAAAATCAGATAGAAAACTATTCTTATCCAAATCCATTTTTTGATCACTGTTTTCCATGTTTTTGGAAAAAGTAATTTCGGATGGTTTGGTCCGGGGATGCTTTTTTTCGGGAATATTTGAATCTTTCCAATCGAAGCCACCAAGTTCTTTTGAACCTCGGTTACTCTGCCTGACAGAATAGACCTTCCAAGATTTCTTTAGAATATTTTCCAGAATTCCCACAGTTTTCCGGTCTTTGCCATTTTTGAGGATTTTGTCCATAAACAATACTCCCGATTTGCTTTTTGGCCTGATTGTTTCCCTTAGGGGGCGACTAAATAGTATTAATCTAGACAGTTCATCGATCAGCCCTGATTCATATTCTCCACGGCTATGGCCAACTGCTAGTGAAATCCAAAATCCCCAGTATAGTTTATGAATGTTCCTAAATCCAAATCCAGCTTCAACTGAGGTTTTTTCCAGGAAATTCCAAAAATTTTGAATATCCTTGGAGCCCGATGGATAGAAATTGGCAATGAACCTTGTCAAAAAATGTTTGTCAAACCAATTGGTTAACCTTGGAATGGCATGTGCATGATTGGAAATCAGTTCAGCAATAAACCCAACTTCCTTTTCGCTTAAATCATTCACCCATTCCCCATTTAATTTGTTGTTTTGATTTTCTGCCCACCAAGGCAATTGGCCATGAATCAGGTAATGGGCAAATAGGTAACATGTGGTATTTAAGAAATTTGGGGGTTTTTCTGATTTTTCGGATACATATGTCTCATATTTGTTTTTGAGACCTGTTATTTGAACCTGCTCCTCCTCATTTTTCAGTCTTTCACCCAACAAAGCCTTAATTTTTGACTTTATTGCCTCATTACTGAGTCCGTTGATAACTCCCAGGTCAAGTTCAATTTGGTCATACATGTACACTTGGTCCTGACCGGAAGCGTTGTCAAAACATTCCTCTATACAAGGATTGATAACATTATTAAGTAAAGGTTCCATCTTCCCTTCCCAGTGTTGCAAGGAGCTTTGGTCCGGTATGGATAAGTCAAAAATTTCCCTCTGAATAATATGCTGCATCAATGGTCGGTATAGTATTCAAGGTACAATGCGTTTACAATAAGAATAAGAATCTCTTTGGCATCCTCCAATAATGATTGGTCCACCGCATCTGTCATATAAAGGTTTAGGAAGTTAAAGTAAGCCTGTTCAAAATTTTCCAGTGATGGGTCTTCACCTGTGGTATTGGATCCGGAAATGCTCCTGTCCACCCAGAGAATTCGGGGAAGGATGTTGGCTGGACAATACCTGCGCAACTGCAATTCGGCATAATGCCTAAATTCTCCATTGCGATAGCGAACGGGTTGATCGGCTATGCGCTCACCATTTTCAATTTCAAAATCTCTTGCAAAGCCGGACGGAAGAATTACTGTTAATTGAAATGAGTATGGATCAGCGACATTGGGGATTGTAAATACGGAGTTGCTATTCGATTCGGAATAAAGAAGGTTGTTTTCAAGAAGGAACAAGCCCTCTCCACTCAGTTCTCTGTAAATGAAATCCTTTGTCTGTTGAACCCCCTCAACTGCATCAATTACAGAGGTAAATTCCTCCAGGGATCTTGCAAGAATATTTCCATCTGGAAGCACTATTGCAAATCGATAGGAATCCGTTGCAGGATTTTCTACAAGATAGTTGGATTCCTCCATACCATATTGAATCAATAGCTGCCCGGCGTGCGTTGCAGCAATAAAAGCTTCTGGTTCGGTATCCCCTGAAAAACTATCCACGCTTTCCAATAATGCAACCCCTGACAATCCCATTTCCGACCATAGCCGGAAACGTTTTTCCAATACCGGATTACCATCGAGATCATCAAAAATTTCCACGAATTCCGTCCAAGGATTGCTAATTGGACGCCTTTGCATAAATTTAATCCCAAGACAATGGTACATTCTCCATTCCAAAGGAATCAGTGCGGTAGAAATCCATAATTGTCTATAGGTTTCTGCTAGTTGGGCCAGTCCATTTTCCGCAAGAATGTCGGAATCATAGTCATCCACAGATTCGGCAAGTACGCTATTTTCGGAACTTCTTAGCGCAATCCTTCTTGTAGCGCCATCTAATATGATGGAATAATTATTCGGTTGGGTAGCTAAAATGAGGACTTGATTTACGATCCTTTCCACCTCAATTAAAGATTGGGATGATTCAGATTGTCTTAACAAAGGAACTCCCGCACCATTATTTAATACCCAATCATATACACTTCCCGCATGCTGGATTTCCAGGAGATTTTTGTTTTTTTGCAAGAGATGACCAAATGCTTGCCCCTTGTTCTTATTGAGTTCAGGTAAATCTCTGTAGTAGTCGGATTTTTCCTGAATCAAATTTTTCAGCACTTGAATTTTCTGTATTTGTTGAAGGTCCTGGATTTGGGTTATCGATAAATCAAAACTATCAGGGACATTAGAGGCCAGCTGGAAAAGGTAATCCGAACGATGCGTCATTTCTTCGCCTTGAGTCGCCAAAAGGTGATCCAATACCGCGTTTCGTTGCACTAGGAATTGTTCCTCGGTCTCAATGGCATCATGCAAAATTCTTTCATAGGGATTGTTTTTATCCCCCTGAAATTCCTGCCAAGAGATAGTGGATTCATCAAAACCTTTAATTAATGGGGAAATTTCGGGAATATTATACAAACCTTTTTGAAACAGACTGCGGTCTACATCAGCATCCGAGCTGAAAAAAGTGTTGAAGTTCGACAATTGAGCCTGGCAACCGGCAAGCATTTGCTCAAATAGAAAAAGATACCCCTTGAGCTGTTTTGCTTGAGATTTCCGTAAAGGAGATGCATTTTCTGGCAGACCTGCTTCTCCCACTCCATAGGTTTTTGGAAGGTCACACTGTATGGGGTAAAAATCATTTAACGGAAAAATTTCACCTTGGGGTACAGGTAAATCGAGGTCCGTACGCAATGCTTTCTGCCCATTAAAACTCAATTTTTCTTCAAAAAGCTCCAATACAAGATTTGAGTCATACGGTACTTTTAGTCCATTTCGGAAAATGGTGATCCTGCTTTTGGTCACACTGAAACGGGGGACATGATTCTTGCTTTTAACTAAATGCAGGCAATCCCTTGCGCCGGAAGTGATAGGCCTATTGTTTAAGAAATTGGATAAGGTTAAGCTCCTTAAGGCAATAATAGTTCTATTTGCCAAATTTTCCCGTTGGGTCACATCTGAATTCCCCAAGTTTCTGGTCTGGTAAATAATTCTAAGAATATCTGAAGCATAGATGGTTTCCATAATCTGATGTTTCCCCAAACTGTTTTCTGAAAGAAATCCAGAATCGGTCACAGGGCCATCAAAAATCCCATCAGCCGTACCGATGAGGTCCAGTTGATCAGAAAGGGAATCCAGCTGGATTTTAGGAGAAATCATCCTATATATTCTATAATAAATTTCGGCTAATAATTCTTCAATATTGACTTTGCTTCCTACCTCCAGAAGTGCGGAGATACTTATCTCCTGTAGACGGACGGCGTTAAACTCCCTAATGTCCTCACACATATTCCGATAGGGCATTAGGTACCTTCGTATTTCCCTCATGTTTTCATGTGCGAAAACCACCCTCCGGTTGAGTTGTTTTATTAGGCTTTGATCAGAAGGGCTATTGTCCCCTATGGTCTCTACTTCGGACTGAAGTTCCTGAAGGATGCCCGGGGAATCCAATAGAGGGTCATTCATTAAGGTGATTATATTGGCCACTATCCAAAGTTCCATTACCTGTAGGACCCCATTCGGATCAAGGTAAGTTATTTCGGCTCTGGCATAATAAGAGTGACCTCCAATTATATTATTCCATTCATTTCCCGCCGTCCCATTGAAATTTATAGTTTGGATCAAAACATCTTCCCTAAAGGGGGCAATTTCCGGATCACTCCAATGCGGGAACGCCACTTCCACGGTATAGGGCTCTGAAATCGGTGGAATATCAAATGCCAAAACAAAATTATTGGTATTCAATTCATCATTATTGAATTCCAGCAACACATTAAACCTGCCCAAGGGGGAATTGGCTAAGGGGAAAATCCAGGCATTGGAAACAGTGGAGTGGTTGATGAGAATTTTACGGAAGTCCGATAGGTTCACAGGAGCAGTTGGCAAAACCTCAGCTGCGGTAAAGAAACTTGCTTTCTTAAATTCCCCACTGCTGGAAATAAGGTCTTTGGCATCCATACCAGCACGTAATCCAGTTTCAGTAAATGCGTAGCAGATGGCCTCAAGAATAGTAATTCCAGGATCATGAAGGTTGTGGTCGGTCCAAGTATTGGCTGCCAATTCCTGAATTACATTCAGACCCTGTTGCCTAAGAAAATCGAAATCCTGGCTTTTGAGTTCAGGCGGCTGTTTGGATATGCTTTGGGATTGATTCATCCTTTAAACCTATTTTGATTTTGCCGCAAGTTGAGATTCTAGTTTTTTAACTCTTTTTTCGAGTTCCTGTATGGCATTGATCATGATATAAAATAGGGGTTGGGTATCATAAGAAAGGTATTCTACATCATCATCTTCACTTTTTTGGGATTTAATGACCATAGATGGAATTACTTTTTGAATATCCTGAGCTATTAAGCCTATCCGCTCTTTGCCGTCCTCGGGTGTTCCCCCCTTTCCATTGTACTTAAATGTTACCGTCTTTAGTTTAATTAGCTCTTTTAGGCCAATTTCAAGTGGTTTTGTATCCTGCTTTAGACGCATATCCGAGGGTCCAGGAGTAATAGAACCGGTAGCATTGATATTTCCAGTAACATTGATATTTCCAAAAACTGACAAGTTCCTATTTTGAGTAGGTGATCCAAGCGCGGTATTTCCATTAAGGTTAATACTCGCTGAAGGGCTCATGGTGATGTTGCCGGCATTGGTAATTTGCATTCGGACCACATTGTTTTGTCTTAAGGAAAGGGTAGCGCTGCTGCCTGAATTGAGTGCTGTATTTGCGAGTGAATCCTGCCGAACGGCATAGTTTTCGGAATTGACATTGTTTCGGTGTGCTAAATATGCGGCATCATTTAGCGGTCCATTGTGAAAAATGGTATTCCCTAGCCGTACCTGTTCCGATCCACCTGGTAGGTTTGCGGCCAATGGTACATCCAATCTATTGGCAGGATCTTCAGGAAATTCTCCTATACCTACATTTCCACCTGCGAATGCAACTCCATTTCCATCAGGAACAGGAACAAATGCCCCGCCACCTTCCCCAGCAATAGCACCCCAGGTGCCTGCACTGAATACCTCCACCTGGCCTGCGGAAAACCGCAAAGTACCTTCTTGTCCATTGGTAGCATTTGAGAGATTCAGACCAGCAGGTATGGTCAAGTTACCGTTTGTGTCCAGTTGAATATTGTCATCTACTTTGTTGATTGCGGAATCAATTAGATCTGAAAAATTTGATCCGGTAGGTCTTGCCCCGTCTTCAAATCTATCAAATAAGTAACTTCTACTTCGATTAGCCATAATTGCATGAAAATTAATGTTAGAATTAAATTTTTAAGAAACTAAGATGAAATCCAAACCGACCACCATTTGTCCAATGCCAATTTCCTGGGTACCTATACAAATATCCCCGGAATGGACACCGATTCTGTGGTGGGTATTTGATACCAGAATGGCATCCGGTCTGGATGCTGCGGCAATTTCCACCGGTACGCCAATTACAAAATCACTGTTGATGATTTTACCTGACCCTGGAGGACCAACGGTTGGTTCAGGGGTAAGTGCTACCTCAAAATCCAGATCTATCTGCATTTCGCTAATTCCACCAAAATCGCTACCTGAAAAGCGGTGATAAATTGCAAAATCAATTACATAGTCCACATACTGCCTCCCTTCAATAAAAGCCTGTATTTCCGAGGAATGGATTTTACCCCCAAATACAATATCCTCTCCTTCATCATAGGACCAAGGACTAAGAAACTTTTTCAAATCTTCATTCAATTGATACGTATAAAATCCAGGATCATAGCCCGTCAAAAAGGAGATTTTGCAATCAACCAATATGGTTTCATAAACCGGATTGGATACTTCTGTTTGGGTAAAGGGAGATACAGGATAAGAGTCAATAAAATCTTTAATTGTTCTAAGGAATGCACTGTTGGCTTTTGGTTGTAAAGGGTTGCCTGTAGGCTTTTTTCTCCAATCCGGGACAACGACCAGTTTTACACTGCCAGGTACCATCTGATTGTTGGTATCCGTATGTGGCAAGGCCTTAACTTTGAAAATTTCAGGAAAGGTTTCAAGTACCAGGCGTTCAAAATCCCAGCCTGTTACGGCTCTATTCCTATGCCTTAACCTTTCATGTACCCGTTGATGGTACTCCCAATCTGTTTCAGACGGCCTTCCTGATGCGGATGGAATCGGTTGATTCACCTTCTTTATCGCTGCCTGTTTAATTTTGAGTGATTTAATGGTGTTGGCAGGCAGCGGGTTAGAGAGATGTTGATCTATATTTATTCCTTGGTGCTCCAAAAAAAGGGTAGCACTGGCGGACTGGGCAAATATCTGTTGAATGTCCGCGGCACCTTCCGAATTAGAATCAATACTAGCTCTTATCCAATGGAAATTTTCCGGCATCAGAAAATGCTTTGAAGTGGCATCCGGTCCCAACACCAGTCTTATGAGTCCGGAAACCTGGAACCCCTCCGTCTTATCCTCAAGGATATTGTTTTTGGGGATTTCTTTCCATTGAGCTCCTGCCAGATACTCCCATTTTATATCTGAGGATTGCAACATTTCCGTTCCAGGGGTACTGCCCTCGTCGATCTGAAAGAAAAGAGAAATTATCTGGGATGCTCCGGCGTTTTCCAGCCCAATATAAAACGCGCCTTTATAGGGATATTTTGGCACCAAATTCACCGTTTCCGATTCCTTTGACTCGGAAGCACCAAAAACATCCAACGTAAAGAAACGGTCTATTCCATTGGGGAAATTTGGCCTAAATTTTTCACTTGCGCTATAATCCAATTTAACTGAAGATAAGATTGGGGTGTAAGGGGGTTTAGGCAGTGCGACGCTACTATCCCCTGACGCAATCTGTAAGGCGTGTTGGGTAGTAATCGGGATAAAGCTGGAATGACCAAAAGCTTCCAATGGGGCATAGGCAGGAAAATTGTCTAAATCAGTTTTGGTCGGTCTGGTAAGTACTATTTTAATAAATCCCTGTTGCTGGTTTTGGCTGTATCTGTTACCAATGTCGAAGTTCGATTGGCGGGAATAGCTCTTATACAACGTAATTTGTTCTACCTGGCTCTTGTTGACAGGCATCTTTTGTGGGTTTTGAATATTGTAGGGGTTAAAAAGCCTGTGCTTGTAAGGGGTCAGCAAATGCCAGGATTTACCGGACAGCAGATATAAATCTGCCTGAAAGACACTGTTGTTAACTCTTGGGTTACCATATTCCAAGTAATGGGTTGCCATATCATCCGGAACATCTTTCCATTCTAAATTGACATCCAAGCTGGTAATTGATTTGGAAAAAATTTCATTACTTCCAATATAGAAATTGCTTTTTAGAGTAGGGGCATGGCCGAAAGGGACAACAGGGGAATCTATTGATTGGAGGGAATGATCATTTTGAATAATGAGATCCCTGATTCCTGTAACCTTCACCTCCATTTCTACTTCAGTTAAATAGAGCCTACTTAGCAAAGACTGAAAATGTGTTGCCGCTTTTACGGTCATTGACCATGCAGGTGAATTGGTATCTAGTTTTTTCTGATGTATTTCTTCCAGATAACCGATGATTGGCGGGGAAGACTCTTTAAATTCGACAACAATGGTAAGGGTAAGATTTAAGGAATTCTCCTCATTAGGGACAAGGGATGCCGATAGAATCCTGTCAGGAGAAATCCAGCCCTTTTCAGCAGTCATTTGGATGTCCAGCGTATGTCTAAGATCATATTCTGATTCCGGTTCGTTGGACTGGAGGTGAAATATTACAGAAACTGTTCTGAGCCCTTCAGCAAGGTTGAAATGGGGTGAAGCTATCGCACATCCCAATGAGGCCGGTTGAATCAAGGGAGCTTCTTTTATATTATGTGCCTCATGGGGTCCAAATGGCCTCCACCCAGATTCTAAACCAACTATTTTTCTGGCATCCATTGCCTTATAAATGGTGTGCCTTCCAAATATATCCTCCTCGATATAATCTAAAAGAATGGATCCAATTTTGGATTGGGTAACAATACATTCACTGTCCAGTGCATACAACAATGGAACGCCTTCCGGGGAGACTCCTCCATCAAGAAGGGTTCCTTTCTCCAATCTGAATGGTAACCTGTCTTTAGCCAATTCAAAATACACATGAACTCGGTCCAATGCCGAAGGTCTGCGCTTAATTCGCAAGACTTCCTCAAAATAAAAGTTCAATCTTTTTGCTGTTAGTTTATTCAGATCTTCCTGCACATAGGCAAAAATCTTTAAAAATGCCAATATCAACGCAAGGTGCGGTGGACAGTTCTTCTCAACTGAAAAAAGCTTGTTTAGTTGGCTTTCATCCAAAACCCCGTTTCCATCTGTAAATTCCAATAGAAAGGATTTCCAGGTTCCCTGGGGTTGGTCATTCAGCCCAAAGAATTTAATCTCTTCGCTTAAGGCAATTAAAAAACGCAGAATATCCTGCTTGGATCGACCATCAATTTTTACAGCAGAAGGATCCAGGGAAAGTAACCTTCTGTCCAATTGGTTAACTCCGTCGGTCGATAATAGATACTTGAAAATTTTTTTATCGGTCATTTAATTATATCTCATTTAAATAAAATGGATAAACCAGATTGCCCCTGGTGTTGGTGCTTCTTATGGTGTAGTCTATTTGGATTTCTATCCTGCCAGATGTATTTTCATCAGGGATTAACCGAACAAAATTCAGGTTTATTCGAGGTTCAAAAAACAATAGAGCCATTTCTATTTCACTTTGGATGGCAGTGGCAGCCGTTGTGTTCAATGACTCAAATATCCATTTGTCCCGTTTCCATCCAAAGGAGGGATGCAATACCCTTTCACCCAGTTCGGTGGATAGTATTATCTCCAAACTGCTTTGAATATCTGCCTCTCCTTCCAACATTTCGATTTCCCCATTTACTTTGTCGAAGACTGGAGGAAAACTCCATCCCCTTCCTAAAAATTGACCGTCTCCTGCCATAATGCTTAAAGTTTTTATCCGATTAATACTGTAAATTCACCTACGACAATGGTGCCGCCATGTGCTGTACTGTCTCCCAACCTTGCTGCGGGCTTCCCACCTATCAACACAGTAGCCGAGCCCGCGATTACCGTATCAGGAGGTCCGGTACAGGTGAGCATGTCTCCAAGCCTTAAAGCTGGCATACCTCCAATTAAAACTGTCGGCTCTCCCGGAGGTAATGCCGGTCCTCCGACATGAGGTACCGTCCCGGTCACCATGGGGCATACGTGCATATCACCGGATCTTGCTGCGGGCATCATATTTCTAATATTTTAGTTTATCTGAACAAGGCTTCCCTTGATAACTGTAACTGCACTGGAAGAAATTTCCAGGCCTGCCGCACCTTCCGCTTTCCATTGGGTGCCAGCCTTAAGTTCAAGTTCCTTGGTGCTTTCTACTTTCACCATTCCGGAGGCTTTTAAAATTAGGTCACCAGCACTTTCCAGGCTTAACCCACTCGAAGACATAGATATTTTATTATTATTGCTATCCGCGAGGTGCAGCTCCCCTGCATCATCATCCAAAAGGATGCTATTGCCTGCCGGAGTTAGGATTTCCAGTTTGGTAGATTCATCATCAAACTTAATATGCATCCCTGATCTGGAATATAACCCTCTGATCTGATTGTCATCGGTAGTTTCCTCCGGACGGCTATGGGAACTGCTATGTAACATTCCCAATATCAAAGGAAAACGGGGATCATCATTTAAGAATCCAACTACCACTTCGTCCCCTATATCAGGAAGAAAAAAAGATCCACGTGAATTTCCGGCGTCCATTGTAGCCAATCTAGCCCAGGCACCTTCATCAGTTAGGTTTATGGGAGGAACTTTGATCCTTATTCTCAGTTCACCCAAGGGATCCCCTTCCAATGCGGTGACTATGCCTACATGAAGTCCGTGAACGGGTGCCAATAATCCGTTTGCGGGAAGGGAGGAAGTTTGGTAGCGCTGGGCATGTGTTTCGTCCGAATAACCAAATTCAATATCGGTTGTCCAGTTTCCCTTTCCGATTTCATGTCTTACGGCACCCACCCAAACGGGGCCATTGAAGCGGTCTCCAAATCCTTCCAATTGGATGGTTTCCCCAGGTTTAATCTGGGAAAATCCCTGAACCCGAACTCTTCCCCTTGTGAATGCCATTCGGCTACGGAGAAGCGTGGCATCAGACCATTCCTGGAGTTCGTCAGTCGACACAGCTGCCCCATGTTTCAAAAACTGATTGGCAGCCCCAACGGCAGCTGCGAGTTCCTCTGTGGAAAGATTCCCATTGGTAGTCCAGGTCGGCTCCGTACTTTCGGCTTCTGCGTAATCCTGTTCAGAAGGGTTCCAGGAGTGGGACAGAACCGCTCCCAGTTGTTTTCTTGCATCAATTTCAGCATCAAATTCAATGACATTTGTTCCAAAACGGATAATTGAGGTCGCCGAAGCATTGATGGAGGGTTTAATTGTCGAAAAACCTGTTTCGTCCACGCTGCAAACCAGGCCGTTTGCTTCCATTCGCATAACAATGAAATCCCAATCATTGCAGTCAAATTGGACCAAGTCATTGTGGATTACGTTTGTTGTGGCGATTTCGCTTATCGGTATCTCATATTCCCCTAAAATCTCATTCAAGGCATCACTGTCTTTCATATCCACAAAATGCCTGCTCCTTTTAACCGTGGTCATCCTGATGGATTTGTCCTTACAGACTACTTTCAATTCCAAACGACTATTTCTTACCTTGAGGGACTGACTTATTACAATACCGGAAAATATCAATTCATCCTCTCCATAATAGCCTGCTAAAATGGATATTTCATTTCCGGGAGAAAAATAGGTTTCGCTGCTTAATTTCCATTCGCCTGTTGAAGCATCCCCGTCAGCCAAATAAATGCACGCATGGGATATCCTGTTGATTTCTTTGATTACTTCTATTGCAAATACCGGATAATGCCTGGGAAAGACTTCATCGTTAACTTCTATGGAAAAGGATACTAGGCCTGTACTTGCTGGAATTGGTAAAAGTGATGTGGTCATTTTACTTTCTTTTCAATGGGAGGTAGGGACAAAGGGGTACCTGCTTTAAGGTTTCTGAAGTTGTATAAATTATTGGCTTTTGCCACCTCTATATAGTATTTAGTTGATCTGTAAATTTTATTAACCATCAGGGGTAGCTTATCCCCTTCATGGGCAAAACGGAGGTGGGTTAAATCCGGGGAACTGTCCTGGTCCAACAATTTCCTGAACTGGTCGGGAATGGAGCTTGTGAACGTTGCATTTGCCAGGGCCCTTAATGGATCTCCGGTTGGGGTGAACAGTTTATACTGTATGGATAATCTGGTGAGAACACCTATAAAACTAAGCTTTCCCCAGGCAAGTTTTAATAAAGATGGTCTATGATCCTTACCCTTATAATCCACCACCTTAATGAATCGTTTTAACTGTGTTACCACATCATCCTCCTTCTCGCCACTTAGCAGTTCAGCTAAGGCTCCTGCCAAAGGAACACCAGTAAGTGGGCCCGGAGCTTTAGGGATCACCCCAGTCCCATCAAATAGGAATTCAAATTCCATAACATGAGGCTCGGTTCCAGCATGTTTTGCCTCACAATTGGTATCCCCATGTCCAGACTGACAACTGTAATTAACCTTGTAGTTGAAATTGTAACTTTCCGGATTGACCTGAACATTAAACTTCAGTTCTTCCTCCTCACTTTCAATGATTTTACCGTTACTATCAACCTCTACAACCTGGATATACATTTTTTCCAGACTGCCACTATCAAAGGGGTTTTTGATCATCAGCGCTCTTTTTTACGTTCCATAATTTCCATAACCCTTTCCGTACTGTCCGCCAAGATGTTGTCCAATTGACCCGAATTTCCTGACATTCTTTCCTTACTGTGGGAAATGGCGCTTCTCCCATTTTCCCCCTGTTGAGTGTCTTCCACAGTTGCTCTTACTATCAATTCTTTGACTACTATTGCCATAGTGTATTGTTTATTTAAAGGCCAATATTGATGTCCACTGAACCTGTTAAACCCGCCGCCAAATCCAAGCCTATGCTTACCGGATCGTAGTATTTAAAATGCTGGTAGGACAAAACCAAGGTTTCCACCACTATTTCACTGTTTTGGGCGTTGAAACCTGAGACCTCAAGCCGTTTTGGTATGGCATTGATAAGGTACCAATTGTATAAGGGTACGTGGTCTGCGTTCATCAGTGATATCATAACGTTGGATGGCGAAAACTGAAATTCATCAATGGCCTGCCGGCACCAATGTAAAATACCTGAACCAAGAAATTTACCACGTTTCAGCGTAACATCCCCAAACTTTGTCCTTACAGGCAAATTGTGTACAAAACGTTGTTCCCCTCCTTCCACTCTGGTTTCCATTTCCATTTCCACGCTCAGTCCTGAAACCTCCTGGAATTTCACATCGTTTGGAAACTGTGGAAAGATTTCAAATAGAACCAAGAAATGAAAACCCACCTGTGGCGTATCAAATGCCGACATAATCAATCATTTTGGATAACAAGCCCTTCGTGGACCAATTCAACGCTCTCTATGGCCACCTCATTTCCATCTGCTTTTAGATCCGTTGATTGGACCTTTGTCGGCCACGCATTTTTGACCTTCCAAATGATAACAGGCTCATGGTTCTCATTCAGCAAACTAATCGTGACATCCCGCCTTTCTATGGTGTTTAGGGCAACGGAGTTCCACCAGACATAAAATTCATTGTCCCCCTGGAATGTTCCGCGTTTTAACGTAATGTTGCTGAATTTCTGCATCCCGGGCATTTTTGTTTTTACATATTCAGGACTAGAACCATCCCGGTATTCGATCACCTCAGTTTCGACATCCAGTCCGGATACTTCACTGAAACCTAAGTTTGCGCCACCCCATTCAACCTGAAAATGGAATTTTGGAAGAGGATAATTTGCCATAATTTTATTTGTTTAGTATAATTTTTTTTTAAGATTCCTGCATTTTGTGGCTGAACCGAAGTATAATAAATTCCGCGGGTCGGACAGCCGCCATCCCAATTTCCACAATCAACCTGCCCTCCAGGATGTCTTGGGCAGTCATGGTTTCATTTAGTCCTACTTTAACGAAAAAAGCTTCCTTGGCAGTCGAACCTGCCAAGGCACCCTGTCTCCATTGCAGCGTGAGAAAATTTTCAATCATAGCCCTGATTCTCACCCAGGTATTGGCATCATTGCTTTCAAAAACAAAAGGTTCTGTTGCCTTTTTCGTTGACATCTCTACATATGTGAAGAACCTTCTCACATTGATATACCTCCATTCATTGTCATTTCCCGCTAGGGTCCTGGCTCCCCATACCAAAATACCTTTTCCGGTAAAAGCTCTGATGGCATTGATGGATTTCCCCGATGAATGGATATTCAGGGAACCCTGTTCCTGATCAGTTAATTTTATAGTCGGGGCAAGCACATTCCTCAGTCCGACATTTGCAGGTGCCTTCCAGACACCACGGGTTCGATCGGTAAATGCATAAATTCCGGCCATGGCTCCCGAAGGAGGTATGGTACACATAAACTTGGTTACTCTTTCATGTACAGCTTTAAAAAATGGGTGCTGCACAAAAAGTTGTTTTTCTGAGAGCTGCGAAAGCAAAACCTGATTACGGACAAGGGAAATAAATGCTTCTGATATTGTATCGAACACTGACTGAAATTCAGTGGATCTGGCAGCAGCGTGAGCTGTTAGGGAAATAGAAAGCGTTCCGCCGTTGGAGTAATCTATTCCATTGGGGTTAATATCAACCAATGCCTCTCCTCCTATCCAATCCGCTGAATCAAGAATGGAATAATCAGCTTCCACATCAGCAACTGTTCTTGCATTTGCAATAGAATTCATCACATCGGGATTTTTTTCGAAGGCTATAAGGTTGATCAATGCGGTCTGTAACCCGCTGTTCCCTTCCAATCGTAGAAGTGATTGTGTGAGCTCGGTAGAGTTACCGCCATCCTCTACTAGGTCTTGGAAGGCCAATGCCATCTGACGCACAAAATTCATCATGGCTATAAATGCAGGCCTTGTAATTCCAGCCGTGTTGCCTGCAAAAACTGCATTTCTTAATGTAGTAAGTTGCACGTGCAACTGAGTGTAATTCAATCTGTCTACACTAACTTCCGCGATTTTATCATAAATCCTATCTTCTTCGGCAATCCAAGCCCTCAGTGAAGTCAATAATCCATCTGTAACAGCAACTCCGGTCATAGTATCCAACGTGGCATCCGGGATTGGGTCAGGTACAGTTTGATTGTCTACAAAATTCAGTTGTGTGAAATGGATGGGTTTGGAATAGGAAGTTAGAAGCCAAGGATAATAGGCAGCTGCATAATTCAGATTTTGGGTTCCCAGTGCGTCCCTGAACTCATCCACCGGGCCAGGAAGTTCCTGAAATCCCTGAAGTAAATCCAAAATGACGACCCTGTCTTGTAATTTGGCACATTGGGCAATCATATCCTGATGAAAGGTTCCTGCCAAAGCATAATCAGGTCCTCCCAAATTATTCCTTAAACCCACCAGGTCAGGGGCAACAAGAATGGTAGGTTCAGCTATCTTTTCAAGACTCCTTAGTCCGCCACGTAAGCCCGTTGTCAGGTCACCATACGTTATCTCACTTTCATAATCACCGACAGAAACAATGTAACATGGACCGCCCCCGTTGTCGAAATAAAGCCTTAAAGCATCAAACAGGTAAAACCTGAAGCCTTCATCTGTGTGGATATTCAGAATGCTGAAATTGGAAGGATCTACCCCGACTGTATAACTAGCAGGAATATATTCACCTCCAAACAACTCTTTATATTCCAAAAGTGAGGTAAGGCGGACCGGTCTGTTGACAAGTGGATTTCCATTTGGATCTACTATCCGTTCAGTAAATCCAATAAATGCCGGCAGACCGGTTGCAACAGCTGCGACAGAAGGGGGAAAGAGGGGTGTCTCTTCAATAAAAACTCCGGGTACTTGATAGTCCATAATGTTTTTATTGATTTAAGATTCCTGCATTTTGTGACTATACCGAAGAATAATGAACTCAGCAGGCCGTACAACTGCCATACCTATCTCTACAATCATTCTGCCTTCCAATATATCGAGGGCAGTCATGGTTTGGCCAAGTCCAACCCTCACATAAAATGCATGTTCAGGTTTTGCTCCAGCCAAAGCACCTGCCCGCCACTGCAGGCTCAAAAAGTTTTCTATCATGGCCCTAACCCTTACCCATGTATTGGCGTCATTGGGTTCAAAGACAAATGGCTCAGTGGCTTTTTTTGTAGACTCTTCCACCATAATAAAAAACCTTCGAACATTGACATATCTCCATTCATTGCTATTGCCTGCCAAGGTCCTCGCACCCCAAACCAAAACTCCCTTCCCTGTAAATGACCGGATGGCATTAATGGATTTACCGGTTGTATGGACATTCAGGTCTTCTTGGTCCGAATCATCAATCACCACAACTGGCCGTCTCACCCTTCTTAAACTGAAATTTGCCGGAGCTTTCCAAACTCCCCGTGTCCCATCTATTGACGCATATACACCAGCTACGGCACTGCTGGGTGGTAGGATTACCGGCATTGCGGCAATACTGTCTCTTATCTGATGGTATAAGCCATTTGCTTGGTGATAGAGTGACCGGGATTCCTCGGCTGCATCGGCCGGATTTAGAATACGTAGAAATGAATTTGCCGGGAGTGCACCTGAAGCCAATGTTCCGGTTACAGCCAATGTCCCTTCATCATAATTAAAATTGAGGGAGGTCTCCAAATGGGGATAATAGGCAGCGCCATAATCCAGAAAATTGTTTCCAATGAGCGATCGGAATCCGAAAGTAGCATCATCAATTACATCGTTGGCAGCATTACTGCTATCTGTAAAATCCAAATTGCCATTGAGAACATCACAAATAGTGAATCGGTCAGCAAGCTGGCTGCATTGGGCCAATGCAGCCTGATATATGTCATAATATTCACCGGGTGTTGCTAATAGGTGCGCATCGGGAAAAACCAATAGGGTAGGCTCATCTTCTTTGGAAACGGCATTTAATCCATCTTCGAAATCTTCAAATGATGCAGTTTCAGTATCCGCACCAAGAGAAACTATATAACAGGGCCCGCCACCGTTTGAAAAATACATTTGCATGGCATAATATAAACGGTAAAGCAGGGTAGGTGCGACAGGCTGAGTAGAAACTGAATCAATGCCTGAACCATCAGTGGCTACTGCCGCGGTAAAGGTCTCCAATCTGGCTCCAAAAATTGATTCATATTCCACTAGTGAAGTTATCCGAATAGGCTGATGGACGAGGGAATCCCCGTTGCGGGACGTAATCCTGGTATACCCAAGAAAAGCAGGAATGGCTGTGGCAACCTGGGCCACGGACGGTGGGAAAGATGGAATCTCATTGATATAAACTCCAGGGGTTCTAATTGCGGATTCATTGATTTGTGCCATTGGATTGTAGTTTTATGATTTGATGTTTTTCAGTTATTTAATTGAATGGTGAACAGATGTTCATGCTCATTTCCATTGGCTGTGGTGAAGAATAACAACTGGTCTGTTACATTGGTATAAAGTCTATGGGTACTTGAACCCTCAGTGACAATGTCAATTATACCAAAATAACCACTTATATTGACTGGTATGGTCTCCCAGGTTCCGGGATTTCCAGGTCGGAAAATTCTCCTGGGTTCCCTGTCTTCCACCTCACCCAAATCTGCTCCGGAAAGATCCATGGAATCAGCAGAGGATCGTAGATTGATGCGAAACCGGTATAAGTTTTCCCCTCCATGTGAATCAGGAATATTTGTTTGTACAAGCAGTCTATCCTTGACATTGAAAAGAAACCTTGCTTGGATGATATCCGGTAAGCTGAAGTAAGGGGAATCCATTACCTCGTTTATCCGAATTATACACAACAGCATATCCTGTCTGGTCCTGAAGAGAATTTCCTGATTTTTGAATAATTGTCTGGTAAGTCTGTCGGGTTCAATGGTCAAAAAATTGGTCAATAACCCCCCGTTTTCTGCGGAATTGGGAAAAGCCGGATGTGTAAACCGGATAGAAAACAATTTTTCATATTTATAAATGCGATGGTCCATCCCTAAGCATCCAATTTGTTGTAACGGGTATCCACTATTTTCACTAGGTTTATTTCTGCCCCTTCTTCCACATTGTCTATGTATAGCATTCTCATTTTATATACCACCGATGGAATATATTTTCCTCCCATTATTCCCCAAAGCTGGTTTAATTCTTCAAAACTTGTAGAATATAGGTCGAATATGATCCTGTCCAAATTAAATTCCGATAAATTGGGAATATCTGCTATAGTGAAAATCGAATGCCTTTGGAAGAAGGTCAATACTTGGGAAATTCTTTGAAGCCCAATGGCATACTGGTCTTTATTGGCACCTATAATTAAATACACATTTAGATATATACCTGGGTTTCTCGCCACACCATTTGGTAATCCTGCATTGTTGAATATTTGCCTATTGGCAGGAGTATTCCTTAATGTACTTTCCTGCTGTATATTAATGATTGATACGACTACCCGATCAGCAAAACTATCCCCGACTCCTTCTTGATAGGTGTCCAGCATTGAAAGATTACCGAGCACCACATCTGGTTCTATCGTTCCAATATGTTCGTTTAGCAGATTGACAACACTAATTAAGACCTGGTCAATCATTTAGAAAGATTTAAGTATATGGAAATTTCTTTAACTGAGTACTTCATCACGAATATGATTGGGGGCGTCTGATAGAATCAACTAGAAAAAATCACAGCTTCGCCCCCTCATTCCCAAACAATAGGACTGATAAAATTTTTATAAATTTACTTTTTTGAGAGATGGGCGGCAATACCCAAGCTTGGGTATATTTGGGTAAAAAGGGAAAAAATATAAGTCGGAAAATAGGGAGAAGGGTAGGGGTTGGTTTAAATTATCCTCCCCTTTAAGCAAAACCATTCAATTCCAAAACCATAGTCTTTTTGAGTAAAAGGCAGAAAAATAAAAGTCGCGAAATTGGGAGGACGGTATCTGCAATTCTGATTTAGGTTGGGGGGATTTCAAATCCCCGGTATCTGGGTTCGCCATTGCAAATGCCGAACAGCGGATAAAAGGCAGAAAAATAAAAGTCGCGAAATTGGGAGGACGGTATCTGCAATCCTGATTTAGGTTGGGGGGATTTCAAATCCCCGGTTATCTGGGTTCGCCATTGCAAATGCCGAACAGCGGTTAGGGCGATTTCAAATCCCCGGTATCTGGGTTCGCTATTGCAAATGCCGAACAGCTTTAACTAACGTCCCGACCGCAAATCTACCGTCACAGACTTACCCGCATACACCCCTTGGGGCAAGGTAATCGTAAGCCGGGTGGTATTCTTGTTGCTGTCCCATTCCGCCCTTACCTCGTTGGATGTTCCTTCGTACCGGCCTGGCACATGGATTACAAAACTCTCCAGTGATCGCAACGGATCGGCCGCTGTTAGAGATTGAATGGACTTTCCGTCCTTGCTGATCAGCAAAATCCCCGGCTGGTCTACCGTCAATATGGATCCATCTGCCATAGAAAGGGATCCTCCTTCATAAAATACCGCTTGGGTTTGTTCCAATCCAGGATGGTGGACCGCCTGGAGGTTTTGGTTATTGGCTAATATGCGAAGGCCGGACTGTGGGAAGGAAGCAAGTTCTTCGGGGCTGGTTCTCGGAGCTACCACGTAGGCATAACCAGCTTCCTGTGGGCGAACTCCATGATCAAAATAGGCGGTCAGGACATTCTTCTGGATCTCCTCGGTTGAGACATTCTTTTGATCTGTAATGTCGGCCCAACTTCCGCATTCTATCTGGTTTTTGACAGTCAAGGTGGGACGGTCGGGAAACCAATATCCTACCCCGCCGTGATACAACCATATTAAACCCTCAAGCTGGTGTTCACCTTCAGGCAGTTGACGGGATGAGGCTCCTTGCTGCCGTACCTGAATCGGGCCCCGGAGCAGCACCTGATCCACGGTACTTGCTACTGGGTAAGGCTTTTCTGAAGCTATTCCGGCACCTAGACATACATACACCCGGTCAAAGAAAAACCAAC
>DATHWC010000069.1:0-4970 GCA_035460985.1 Lunatimonas sp. | reverse complement strand
GAATTCCTTCACGATAATGACGCCATTATCATTGGCTCCGGCACAACGGTACTGGCCTTTAGCCAAGCCATTCCGAAAAACATCTCCCTTACTGTTTTGACCGGTGCCATGAACGTAACCATGGCCTTGATGGAAAACCCTGCGATCGAACTGGTACAACTGGGTGGTGTAGTTAGGAAAAGCAGCAGTTCCGTTGTGGGCCACTATGCAGAAGAAATGATCCGGGGATTTGCCTGCAGCAAATTGTTCCTAAGCGTGGACGGAATAGATCTGGAATTTGGACTTACTACCACCAACATGATGGAAGCCCACCTGAATATGCAGATGATACGGTCGGTGCAGAAAACCATTATTTTAGCTGATTCCAGTAAGTTCGGGAAAAAAGGGTTTGGTAAAATCGCCGCATTGGAGGATATAGATGTGATCATTACGGACAGGGGACTGTCGGAACACTATATTCAAAAGCTGGAAGAAAAAGGCATAGAGGTCGTCCTTACTTAAATGGTGAATAAACTCTAGCCTCTGCAAGGGCTTGATTAAATTACCTTTCGTATTTTTTCTTTTTACAGCGTGGTTATTTTTGCGAAAAAACGGCCAAATCCCTTTCCTCCATGGGCAGAAAATCCAGTTCCATATAGGCCCCCGTGGCATTCGGTGCTGTCACAAATTGCGGAATTCCGTTTATCTGATCCACCGTTTGCCTATGTACATGACCCGCAAAAACCCCCAATAAACTGGGACTGCTAAATACCTCCCGGTGAAATACTTTCGTTACTTCGGTATGTCCCGCCTTTGGCCAGCGGACCCGTCCCTCAAGTTCATAATTCTTATCTACATCCCAACCCCAATCCGGATGGCCGCAGCCATACCCCACCGATCGACCGGGAACATAGAGGGGAATATGAACCAGCAAAACCAGCGGCTTTCCGGTCTGCTTGTGTTTGGTGAAAAAGTCAAGCTGTTCGGAAGTTATTTCATAGTTGGAATTATCCATGGAAAGGAAAGTGATGCCCCTTATCTCACTGGCTGCCATCAACGGATTATTTCCTTGAAAAAGCGGTTTTAGCCGCTTCTCGGACCAAGTTGCCCGAAGTTCATGTGAGGTTCCCTCCATGCCTTCATAGTGCCAATCGTGATTGCCGGCCGTATATAGATAATTCAATCCGCTTTTCTCCAAGCGTTCCATCACCCACTCCACGGCTGCTTCGGATGGGAAGCTGAAGATATCCCCGGATAAGCCCAGTAAATCCACATTCAACTCCTTGGCGGTAGCCAGCGTTTCTTCAAAAGCTTTTTCCGGATTGGTGGGTTCACCGGTCTGCCAGTGGGCAGTTTGGTTATATGCTTTGGCCATGCGCCTACTGTATTGGGTATAAGCTTCCCCACGGGCATCGTCCAAAAACAGGTGGGTATCCGTTACATGCAGTATTTTTATGGGTTGCGTAAGGCCCTGCACATGGTAGGAGACTTGGTGGCCGGTAGCACTAACCGTTCTGGCAAAGTCCGGGCTATCCTCTTTTTTAGTTTGTCCAAAAGCTGGCTGTACGGCAGAAACACCCAGTCCCATCCCGAGCGTGCTGTTAAGCAAATTGGAGAAAAATCGTCTTCTTTTCATGGGTGTATAATTTGTTTTTTAGCGGTCATAACTTGTCCCGATCAGAATCGGGGTGGAATCCCTGCCTGACGGCAGGCAGGTCGCATGCATTATAATCATCCCTCCGTGTGAGGTTCTCCTCATGCCTGCCTACCGGACAGGCAGGCTCGATTTCATAATATGTATAATGGTTTCTCAGATCCGAAGGACTGAATGTTTGCTGATTAGCGAGGTAAAGATAACTGAGGAAAGTTAACCATTTCTTTCAATAGGTTAAGTAGAAATAGGGAAAAAATGATCGCCGGGCTGGGGATAGCCTTCACCAATGCATCGTGAGAGTAACTTTTCATTTTTTTGTAAGGCCGTCTATTGCATGAAATAGGATGAACGGCTGTTAAGTTATTGCCCAAATAAGCTACGGGTCAATTAGCTGCGCTCTTTTTGAGTATATAGAAAGCAATATTGGCACAGGCATTGCAACATAATAATGTTATGTTGATTTCCAAATTAAATACCAATTAATAAGTATTATTTATTACTTGTAATAGCTAATTTTCGGGAGTATCGTCCCGAAAATTTACCCAATCGGAAACTAACAATAATTTGCTAAAAAAAACTGCAAACACAAGGTCGCCGAAATAGGAATAGAATTAAAATCATGATCGTCTTTATTTTCGGGTATTGAAAAAATCAAACTTATTTCACTCATAAACTATGGAAACTACACCGTTCTTCATTTTTCTCTTCCTTCATCTGGGGTTTCTGGTCCTGGGTTTTGGATCAGTTTTGGTAACTGACTTATACGGCTTGTTGTGGGTTCGAAACCGTGTTCGCTTCACTCAAATAATCAGCGTAAGCGGGGTCACCAAAAATTTCATCTGGGCAGGGTGGATCGGTATGGTAGCGGCAGGCATCCCGCTCATTATTATAAAGGGGGAGGTTGACAACCTGACGGTTATCAAGCTCTTTTTCGTGGCCGTAATCGGTATCAACGGTATATTATTGCATATGATCCATAAAAAGGTAGAAATATACCAAAAAGGGGAGCATGTGCCGAATCTCTTTATGTTCCGGCTAATAATGGCACTCACTGTGTCCCAGCTCAGTTGGTGGAGTGCCCTTATCATCGGATTCCTCCACCGCCATGTAGCGACTGTCATAGAGTGGCCGGATAGCCCCTGGCTAGTCTCGGGACTAATCCTCGGAGGCCTTCTTTTTATCTGGGGAGCAGGTGAGTTATTTTTTAAGGCAAAGAATAAATAAAGGGATAGGTATGATTGGAAGGGGTTGATAGGTTTATGGGTTTATAGGTTTCACACCCCTGGTTAGGAAAGAACTGCTCGATTTTGTTTTGGCAGCGGATAGGGTTGCAGAAGCCAGCCTTTCCCGCCAAAACCTGAATATGTCCGGTTCTGCCTTCCCGTTGTTTGGCCGAATTCACATTATTTGACGTCAGATATCGCCCTCCCCTAGAGGGCGAGGGAAGGGGTGGGGCAGTTTTGGCAGCGGGGACGGTGGGAAAAGCCATAGGTTCCCGCCAAAACCCGGCCATGTCCGGTTCTGCCTTTTCTCTCTCGAAAGACTGCTTATGAAAATGTCCAGACCATATTTCGCCGACGCTGGAAACAGTAAAGTGGAAAATAATAAATAAGGTACTGAATCACCCTTTCGATGCATTTTCTTAATTTGGAGGCAGCCGTAAGGAAAGAGGAAATAGATGGAAAGGGCGGATGGTAGAAGGATTAATATAAAATTTCGTTCCGGATGCTAAGACAACCGATTCATAAAAGAGCTATTTAATATGGAAAACATTATAGACAAAATTCGAGCTCAACTAAAAAATAGCGTTGACGGGAAAAGTCAGGCTACAAGTCAGAAATTCTTCAAAGAAACCATAAAATTTTATGGTGTAAAGGTTCCAACCGTTACAAAGATTAGTAAGGAATACTTTAAACTTATAAATTCAGAGACAAAATCTGAAATATTCGATCTTTGCGAAATTTTATGGCAATCTGGAATTATTGAAGAATCGTTCATTGCATGTAACTGGTCATATTATATCCATAGGAAATACGAACCCGGGGACTTTCAGGTATTTGAGAGGTGGATAAGTGAGTATGTAACTAACTGGGCTTCATGCGATACGCTATGTAATCATACGGTTGGTGAATTTATAGAGATGTATCCTGAAAATATAGTTAGGTTGAAACACTGGGCGAAATCAGATAATAGATGGATGCGTAGGGCTTCTGCCGTCACTTTGATTATTCCAGCGAGAAAGGGGAAATTTCTCAATGAGATTTTAGAAATTGCGGATATTTTACTTTTGGATAAGGACGATTTGGTTCAAAAAGGCTACGGATGGATGTTGAAAGCCGCTAGTGAAGCTCATCAACAAGAAATATTTGAATATGTGATGAAACACAAATCTGTTATGCCACGTACCGCATTACGATACGCGATCGAAAAAATGCCAAAAGAGTTGAAAGACAAGGCTATGGGGAGATAGGATAAGCGCGGTGTAACAGACTCGCCGATAATTATTAAACCACAGGAGGGTTGATGGATATTTTTAGATATTGGACGCCAGTCATGGGGTGAGGGGATGTGAATGGAGTTTAGAAAACAGGTTTAATTGATTCTTTAGGATAGCCCCAAAATAGCCCCAAAGCGGTGAAATAAGTAGCCTAGGGTGTAGCGGCAGCGGAGCCCTAGGTTAAGAACGAACATCTCGTTTTCGTTTTGGCAGCGGGGATGGTTGAATAAGGCAGCCTTTCCCGCCAAAACCCGTAACAGATTAGTCTAGGTTTTTTTTTAACCATATAAGATATATAAGAGCATATGAAGTTACCAAAAACCAATCTGCAGGATTACGAAGAATCGGAAATTTTATTTAGATCCGGCTTCTTTTAGTCTTTTTAAAAAATCGACTTTTGAGATAGGTTTAGCAACTTTCTTCAATGCATCCCAAACACGTTCTCTCTCTTCGAGAGTGAGTGCTTCCGTAAAAGGATTGACTGAATTGGATTTGGGAGTCATGTATAGGGAGGTTAAAAGATGGGCTACAAGTTCTATTCAGGTCAGAAAATTAATCTCACTTCGGGATCTACTTCTTGTTTCTAAAAACAACACTTTTGCGTAGTCGGACTTTAAGTTTGTCGACCCTTTCCGTCATAAGACGGTCGATTTCCAATGACCTATCTAAGGAGATATCACCTGATGGAAGATTTCGATCGTTGAAGCTATTGGGAATGTTCTTTTTAGCTCCCCTTAATCGCACCATACTGGAATTGAAATTCAGGGATGAGGATTGAGGGGTGAGGATTGAGGGGGCACCTTACTGGAATTGAAATGCGGCTCCCTTCGACTACACTCA
>DATHWC010000068.1:0-4156 GCA_035460985.1 Lunatimonas sp. | reverse complement strand
ACGGATTTGGCGGATTTAACGGATTTGTACGGATTGTTTTTATTGAGCCCAAGATTTAATCCGTAACAAAAAAATCCGCTTTATCCGGGTCATCCGAGTCATCGGTGTTCTATTTTATCCAGCTCGTCGCAATTTGAGATTGTGACGGACAGATAGAAGGAATTTGCAATTCCGGTTAGGGAATTCAACGAATGGACGGGAAGGCAGAACCAACCATATCTGGGTTTTGGCGGGAGAGGCTAGCTTCTCCAACCCTTGCCGCTGCCAAAACGAATCTAAACGGCCTATCTTTACCTGGGGCTCCGCTTCCGCTACACCCCAGGCTATGATATTTTGCCCCTTCAGGGCTGGAAATAGTTGTCCACCAAAATCCGAGGGTCGGGACATATTCTCAAAACCGGCTGGCAATTTTTTAGGCACGGTCACAGCAGTATGATGGGTTAAAGGTACCAATAAACGGTCAACGTTTTTTAGGCTTCGTTACAATTCATAACTCATAACCCATAATTCATAAACTGCCGGAGGAAGAGGTAGCCAACATCCTGAAAAATAACGACAGGCCGGAGTGAGGTTGGGTTGTTTAAGTCAATAGTTTTTTGGTTACCCTCAAAGAGACCGTTACCTGCAAAATCTAGGGGGTAGCCCTGCAATCTTAGTAGTATTTGGGTAATCAACGATCAAAAATCCCGTAGGGATGGCCGAAATAGTAGCCCCGGGGTTTCAACCCGGGGGTTAAGAAGCAACGCAAAAGTCCCTGTTTTGGCCGCCACCATGTCAATTCCCCCATTACCTCCCGCCAAAACCCGTTGTCGGATGGTCTGGCATCTTGTTGTCGGAACCAACCCTTTTTTCCTCCAGACAAAATTTACACAGATCCGGTATCGATCAGATATCTATCAATCGACGGGAAGGCAGAGACTGACAGATATGGGTTTTGGCGGGAGCGATATGATACATCAACCATCCTAGCGGCCAAAACGAAACCGAAACGTCCATTCCTTACCTGGGGCTTCGCTACGCTACACCCCAGGCTACTAAGATTACATCCCTAACGGGGCTGGGATTATTGGCGAATCAGCGGACAAAAATCCCGTAGCAATCCCGAAAAGCCGGGACAAGTTCCGCTGGAAAACATGATACACAATCCGCTGGAAATCCGCCTTTTCCATATGTAAAAATAAAATCCCAATCATAGGTAAATTAATCCCAATTTAAACCTATTTTCGTACCGTTGACGCAGGGTGTATTTGTTAGCTTTTTTTGCGGCATTTACCTGATCAAAAAACGGTTACGGAGGCAGGTTTTTTTTTGAAATTGTTTTGGGTATTTATGAATGCGAAGAAGCTGTTTTTCCAAGCCATTTTGGCTGTAACAGGGTTGTACGGGTGTGCCTTTGAGCCGCATAAAGAGTTTGTCTCTCCGATAAAGCCCCCGGAAGCTATTACGGTCACTTTTGAATTAAACGACCCGGTTCTTAAGTATCCCTATTACCTACTTGAACCAACCAACTTTCATATAATCCTTCATGATACATCCTATCCCTTGATAGGCAGCGAAGTTACGGTAAATGGTTCGGTGATTCCTTCCTGGGTACAAAATAACCGTGATTTGTATTTTTTATTAGATCCCTATCAAATTGCATATGGCTACCATACTGTTTCGGTAAGTTGTTATCTAGACACGAAGTCTGGTAGTCTTGCCAATATGGCAGGGATGGAGAATTACCTGGTGGAGCAGGCGTTTGAAATCCGCATAGATCCAACCCCTCCTGTGTTTGATACCTTTACGGCTGAAATTGAAAACGGCTATCTTACCTTTAGGTGGAAAAATCAGGTGAACCATCAGAACTACCGCTATATAATTCATAGAGACAATGGTCTCTCTTTTATCTATCCCGACACCATAATTAATGACCCACTGGTAAATCATTTTATAGACTACGGCTATTTAGGTGGGAACTTAAACTATAATATCATTACAAGAGGATTTCATATCACAACCGGGGTGGGAGAGGGTTCAGTCTACCATGAACCCGCTGATTTTATCATTACGCGAAGCCTCAATGGACAAGGCGAACTGTCCTGGACACATAGGAAGTTTGCGGGAGAAAATCAGGAACTGCACATTAGGCCTCAGTTTTATTTTAATGAGGAAAGAAAAGCTCCCTTTACCCCTTCCGGAAAAATTGATCTTGGGCATATTCATTTGGGACATTCATTTGACATCTCTGTCGGTTTTTACAGCCTTACCAACATAAACCGGAAAAACGCTGTAGTCGTTGAATACAGACCCAAACCAAATATTAGACCATTCACCTTCTACGCCCTGCTCAGCAAATCCAAAAAGCTGCTAGTGGGAAACTCGGAAATGTTATTTAGGTATAGTTTGGAGGATGACATGAAATTGGAGGATAGTCTCCGGTATTCGGATCTGGGATTAGTATGGCCTCGGGATATAGTGGTAGTAAGTCCGGACGAATCCAGGATTTATATTTCAGGAATTGGGAAAATCACCGAAAGCAAGTTTATAAGTGCGGACCCGCATAATTTTGATGATATCCAACACTACGTAATGAATAGCAAATTAAGTGCGATTAACTTTCCCGTTGGTCATAGTCATCCATTGATTACAGGCAATGCTTCCAATGATGGGTTGGTTACCCTTAAAGCGGGAAGTAATTCATTGTTATTTGACATTCCCAACCAAAAGGTGATTTGGAACTCCACGCACACCAGGATCCGTCCTCCGGCTATTTCTGCGGATGGGAAATTTTTGGCATTAAATTTAAATCAAAATGAAGGATGGGTATTTGAAATACGGGAAGGGGAAGCCCACCCACTCGGACGGATAGACCCCGGATACCCCATTTTTCTCAATGAGAGGGAACTCATGACATCTCTTCATCCCACTCGTATAAATGAATCTGATGCCTCCCACATCACCATATTTGATCTTTCCAACCCGCCAGCAGATTCGAATTCTTACCTTACGCGTCTCAGAAGTGGCGTTATGCCCACCCTTATTGACTTGTATTCTGCATATTATGACCCTTCCAGTGGGTACATAGCTTTCTCCTATCCTGATCAGCTCAAATTATACAATGTAATAACTATGCAGTTTGAAAAGACCTATATGGGTTTTTCACTTTACACGGACAAATACCGGCTCTCTCAGGCGGGTTTTGTCGAATTGGCCCCATGAAATCGAGCATGACGCAAGGGACACACAGAGGGATGGTGATTATTGTGAGATTCCATGTGACCGCTGAAAGACAATTATAAACAGATGAAAGTACTTCTATTACTTATCCTCCAAGTTGGACTTTTTCTCAGTGCCTACGCGCAGGAAAAATCGATGTTGGTATTTCGTGTCGGCATGGGCAATTACTCCATGCAATCCCAAAAGCTGTTTCAGCAGGATTTTTTGCAGGAATCAGAGATCCCGTATAGGAAGGTGCATGAATTTCCCAATTTCGCGACATTTGGCGGAGCAGCGGGGTTCAGGATTGCGCCAAAGGCTTCGGTGGGAGCATGGTTTGAGTTTGCCTCAACGGGTGGCAGGGTGCATTATAAGGATTATTCCGGTTATGCGTTGATGGATCAGGTGTTGACTTCCTTTCAGGGAGGACCCTTTGCGCAGTACCGCGTAAATAAATCGGAAGAGTGGCCTTTATATGTTACAGTCCACGGGTCTGCCGCGACGGTAACCGGGAAAATTAAATCTGAATTCCAATTAGTGGGAGAACCAGAGATAGAGGAGATTACATTAAAGGCTGCCAATCTTGGAATCCGCCCCGGCCTTATGCTTGGCCATGCCGTGGGAATATTTAACCTTCAATTTGGACTTGGTGCAGAAATCAGGTCTATAGATACATTGGAGGACAAGGAGAAGCGGTTTTTCAGGACCTCCGATGGAAAAAATCTTACTGCGGAATGGAATGGATGGAGAATGACACTGGGAGTGGGGATTGTACTTTAGTCATCTGAAGCTTAGCGGGAAAAAAGTTTCCCGCAGATTTCCGCAGATTATTTATATCGATGTCGATCTAATCCAACACAAAAAAATCCGTTTTATCCGGGTCATCCGAGTCATCGGTGTTCTATTCTACTTTGGAGCGATTGGAACACGGATTTGGCGGATTGTACGGATTTGTACG
>DATHWC010000067.1:0-8465 GCA_035460985.1 Lunatimonas sp. | reverse complement strand
TGAAATAATGTTGATATATGCCTTCGGCGAAATATAATAGAAATATGGCCTTACGTCCGAAATAATATGGAAACATACTTTATTGTGATGGATATGTTGGGGGGAAATAAGGTTGAAATAAGCCTGCGGCGAAATATGGTTGAAATATACTTCGTGAAATATGCCTTTGGCGAAAAAGGGTAGAAATATGGCCTGACGGCCGAAATATAGTTGAAATATAGTTTGTGAAATAAGGTTGAAATCTGAGCGATGCGGTTCAGGGTATGCCTGCGGCGAAAGAAGGTAGAATTTACCTTTGGATAAATAGGGATGTAACATTGATTTAGGTAATAAATGATATTGATATGGAAGAGAAAAAGAAGTTTATTCCACTAGCGGATTTGGAGATTTACCAATTGGCAAGGAGACTTTCTGGGATTGCTTGGACGATATATAGCCGACTTTCTTATCAAGAAAAAAAGGTCTGGGGAGATCAGATGTTGGAATCAGTTGATTCTGTAGGTGCCAATATTGCGGAAGGATATGGCAGATATCATTATTTGGAAAAGATGCGATTTTATTTTATTGCCAGAGCTTCTTTGTCAGAAGGTAAAGACCATTGGTTGGATTTAGGATTTGAAAGAAAAATTGTCACCCAAGCTGAATGGGATGAAATATGCTTAATTCAAAAACCGCTTCAAATTAAACATAACAACACTATTTCAAAAACCTATGAATCAAAGAAAGGAGGTTCAAATGAAAGGCTATAATTGTTTTATCAACTGGATTTATGTTCAAAGGTTCCCAAATTCAAATAGCAAACGAAGCCAATTTCATAAAGTTAGGAATGATGCTGAGCTATATATCAACCATATTTCTATGTATTTCCACTATATTTCAATTATATCTACCTCCAAAGGTCTCCAAATCCAAAAAGCTTACAATGTAAATAAAGGGATGATGCTAAAAATTATTTCTATAATATTTCCACGTATTTCTACCATATTTCAATTCTTTGGATCTATAACCAAGAGAACCCAATACCCAAAAGCAAACTATATAAATAAAGGCTTGATCCTGAAATCTATTTCAACCATATTTCTACTTATTTCAACCATATTTCCCTCTAATAGTCAAACCCTAGATAAATATCTACAGGAATCAATCGAAAATAATCCATCCCTTCAATCCTCCTTTTCAATATATAAAGCCTATCTGGAAAAAGTTAACCAAGTGAGCCTTGAAAGTCCCCAAATAAATATTGGTGTTTTTACAAGGCCCATGGAGTTGCTGATGGGAAATCAGCGGGCGGAGGCATCGTTAATGCAGATGTTTCCGTGGTTCGGAATGTTGCGGACCCAGAAGGATGAAGCTACTTTGATGGCCGAAGCGAAATACGAGGAGTTTAGGCAGGAGCGGAATATGGTGCTTTTCGAAGTAAAAGAAGCGTATTTTCAACTTCAACAAATCCAAAATACAATAGATATTAGCCAAGCTAATTTAGAGATCTTGAGATCTTTAGAAGAATTGGCAATTGTCCGGTATCAGGGAGGAAATGCTTCTGAGGCTGCTTCGACAGTTTCCAATACGGTACGGGCTTCTTCAAGGCCCAATCAACGCAATATTTCTGATGGCATGGGGATGGGAGGGTCTACTCCGTCTTCCGGAAGTGATATGTCAACGGGGAACACTTCATCCATGTCTTCAATGGGGTCAAGTGGAGGCGGATCCGGAAAGTTTACTGACGTTCTCCGCCTTAAGGTGCAAATCAAGGCAGTGGAAAGTGACCTTGAGCAACTTGAAGTGGATAAAGGACCGTTTCTTGCGCGATTTAACCAGCTACTTGGAAGAGATAGAAAGGAGCCTGTAAACTTTGAAACGGTCATTAAAACGGAAAAAGAATTGGATTGGGAAATTTCGATATTGGAAAATATTCTTCAAACCAACCCCATGCTGCTTATGCTAGAAAAAGAAGGTTTGGCATACCAAAAGCAGGGGGAGATGGCCAAGTTGGAAGGAAAGCCCATGTTTGGACTGGGGTTGAATTTTATGGTCTTTTCGCCAAGGCCTGAATCGGGTATGGTAGGAGGGATGAACGGAATGGATTATATGCCCGCCGGCATGGGAGGTAATATGGTGATGCCTATGGCAACAGTGATTTTGCCAATCTACAGAAAAAAATATAAATCCCTGCAGGCTGAATCCAGACTTTGGTGGGAAGCCAATGAGAGGCAAAAGGAGGATTTACAGCGTAGTTTGGAAACGGAATTTGAAACCATAATTGCTTCCATTAGAAATGCTGACCGAAAGGCCAAATTATTGGAGGAACAAATTGAATTGACCGAGCAGACTATGGAACTTTCTGTCACCGCCTACGCTACCGAAGGAAGCTCCTTCGAAGAAATCCTAAATATCCAAAGAGAATTGCTTGAATTCAGACTCGAATATTTGAATATAAAGATTCAAAGGGAGTTGGGGTTTGCAAAGCTGGAGACTTTGGTGAGCCTATAACCTTTGAGGTCTTTTGTTGACCTCGAAGGTTTAAAGTACCGCTATTAACAACAAGACCTTCGTGGTTTGGAAAAAACCTCAAAGGTCCACATATCGAAAGAAAATATGAAACAACAAAAAAGCATAATTATAACAATCATCATCTGCCTTTTCCTAGGGGTTGTAGTAGGTTATATGATTCGGGGTGGGGGTGAGGATCATCCAGATGGCGAACATACACATATGGGTGAAGATGGAATAGAATATACCTGCTCTATGCATCCGCAAATCCGTCAAAATGAACCCGGACAATGTCCGATATGTGGGATGGCATTGATACCGCTCGGTAGCAAAAACGGACGGGATAGTGGACCATATGTCCTTGAGATGACTCCTGAAGCGGTTGCGTTGTCCAATGTACAGACCTCTTTGGTGAAGCAAGGTTCGGGTACTGGAAAACTGGTGTTGTCTGGAAAAATTCAATCCGACGAACAAAGAAAAAAAAGTCTCACTGCCAATTTTGCGGGACGGGTGGACCACCTTTATGTGAACTTCACTGGACAGGAGGTACAAAAGGGCGAAAAACTGGCGACACTTTATTCCCCCGACTTGGTAAATGCCCAAAAGGAACTTTTGGAAACAGCGAAAATCAAAGACCGACAACCAGCCCTTTATCAGGCTACCAAAGAAAAATTGAGACTTTGGAAAATCTCAGAGGAGCAGGTTTCCTCTATAGAAAGTTCAGGCAATGTGCTAACACAGTTTGATATTTTTTCAGATATCTCCGGCGTTGTGATGGCACGCAATGTGTCAGTAGGGGATTTTGTGAACCGAGGCACGCCTCTTTTTGATCTGGTGGACTTAAGCAATGTTTGGGTGATGCTGGATGCCTATGAGTCCGATCTGGGAGCTTTGAGAAAGGGGGACAAATTGAGTTTTCAGGTTTCCGCATACCCAGGAAAGGAATTCGAAGCCAAGGTGACTTATATAGACCCGGTATTGAATCCAGATACCCGAACCGTCGGGATACGTGCTGAAGCTGTAAATAGGGATGGGGAATTGAAGCCGGAGATGTTTGTTTCAGCTACTATTTCAGTTTCCCAGGCCTCACAATTGGGACTGATGATTCCCAAAACAGCCATTTTATGGACTGGTCCAAGGTCCGTTGTGTATGTGCAAACCGGCAATAAGGAGGCACCTTCATTTGAGATGCGTGAGGTAGAGATTGGGGTAAGGGTAGGTGAGGATTATATGGTGGTTTCCGGATTGGAGGAGGGGGAACAGGTGGTAAGTAATGGGGTTTTTGCCATCGATGCAGCGGCGCAGTTGAGTGGTAACTATAGCATGATGACAAGACCTGAAGTGAGGTTATTGGAGGTGCCGGAGGAGTTCAGGAAGCAGCTGACCACATTTATAAAAAGCTACCTGTCCATTAAAGATGCGCTGGTGGAAACAGATGCCGAAGCTACTCAAGACGCCGTCAATCCGGCCAAGTCGAGTCTGGCACAAGTAGACATGAAACTTCTTGATGGAAAAGCGCACGACAGTTGGATGGGATTGTTGAAACCGATCCAAAGTAGTTTGGATAAAATCTCCCAAATTAATGATGTAGAAGAGCAAAGAAAGCTTTTTGAGATTTTGTCAGATAATTTGATTGAGTCTGTGGAGATTTTTGGAATTTCCGGCGATTCCTTTTATAAACATTACTGCCCTATGGCCTTCAGAGACGAAGGCGCAGTATGGCTTAGTTTGGAAAAGGAAGTGAGAAACCCATATTTTGGAGAAAAGATGTTAACCTGTGGTGAAATTCAGAAAATTTATCGTTCGGAGTGACAGTCTAGATATTGCCTAAGTGAAAAAATCGCTGAATCCCTATTGCCAAGAGATAAAGTCGGCCATTCCTATATTTGAAATATTGTCGTTGGTTTTTTTCAGAAAAATTCACATTTTCCCTTATATTTGGCGATGTAATTTTGAAGTTTTAGATTTTGAAAAGCAGCTACTAAGCTGCATAGAAGGGTATGGGAGGATATTTTTTATTTTTGCTTTTGCTAATAGGCACTATTGGGTCAATTTTCGCACAGAATGAGAGCGAAACAATATTGCACCATTTGGCAAAAGCAGAAGCATTTCAATATGAATTGAAAGACTCAGCAATTTACCATGCAACGATAGCTGAAGATTTGTCCCGAAGCCTGGGGGACAATAATCTGTTGGCGAAGACGTACAACCGTCAGGGTGCAGTACATTATGTTTCAGGAAATTACAGTAAAGCCATGGAAAGATTTTCCATGGCATGGGAGATCTTCGATGAAATCGGGGACATGAAGGGGAAGGTGTTTGCAATGAATGGGCTGGGATTGATTTATTTGACCGAGGATGAATTTGAACAGGCCATAGGCCTTTGGGAGCAATGTTTGGAAATTAACCGCGTTCTTGGAGATTCTGTGTCGATGGCGAAAAACCTATTCAATATAGGAATAGGCCATTGTGAGCTCCTACAGTATAATCAAAGCTATGCGGCATATACTGACGCATTTAATTTCCTGGAAGGAAACGAAGATCATGGGTTGAATTTGATGTTAAGAAACCGAATAGCTAAGCACTTTTTTGATATCGGAGATCCTCAGCAATCCCTTTCCAATTATTTGGATGTTTTGGAGAATGTAGAAAGCGTCAGTACTTGGGAGAAAGCCTATGCCTATACTGGGTTAGGGGAGGTTTATTTAAGTATTAATAATTTCCAAAAGGCTGAGGAATACGGGGCTAAGGGGTATGAAGAAGCACAACAGATAGGTGCGCATTGGGACTTGGAACGAGTAACTTCACTGTTGTCTAAACTCTATCAACAAAATGGAGATTTATCCAACGCATTATTTTTTACCCAACAGAATAAGGCGCACAGCGACAGTCTTTATACCTCTACGAAAAATCGGCAAATTTCCCGCTTGCAACTAAAAGTGTCCCAAGAAGTAAACAAGAGCCTAATCGCTGAAAATGAGGCAGCCCTTCAAAAAGTCAAATTTAGAAACATCGCCCTGATCCTTTCTTTAATTGGATTGATAATATTGGGTGGGCTCATTTTTGTCATGGGCAAAAATATCAAATTAAAAGAGCGATTCAACAAGGAGCTAAAAGAGTTGAACACTTCCATTAGGTTCCAGAATGATCAAATTGCCCAACAGAATGCAAGTCTCTCAGCCATCAACCGAACCAAGGATAAGCTCTTTTCCATTTTATCACATGACCTTCGTTCCCCCATTCATTCGATTCTACAGACGTTGGAATTGCATCAGATGGGGTATTTCGACGAAAGCCAAAAAAATGAAGCGATGGATCTGCTCTATATGCAAGTTTCCAAAACTGACCGCATGCTCAACGATCTGCTTAAATGGGCAAGTGAACAAACCGAAAACATCCACCCTGAATTTTCCTCGGTGGATGCAGGTAGCGTGATTGAAGAACTTGTAGCAGTGTATGATTTCCAGGCCCGCGCCAAAGATATACACGTGCACCATCAGCTACGTCCAATATCACCTATATGGGTCGATAGAAATCAATTTGGCATTATTTTTCAAAATTTGTTCCACAATGCAATCAAATTCACACCCTCCTATGGTGAAATTTCTATTTTTTATGAACAAGACGAATTCACCGTTACCGTGTATTTGAGAGATTCCGGCGAAGGGATGGACGAAGAATCCCTGCTTAGTTTTTCAGGAAAAAAGGAAGTTCGCATGCATTCAATGGTGGGGACTGCTGATGAAAAGGGATCCGGATTGGGGTTATTGTTGGTAAGACAGTTTGTCGCGCAAAATAAAGGTTTCATCGGATTGTCGAATTTACCTGTTAAAGGAACGGAATTTAAAGTCACTTTTCAGAAAGAAATCCCTAAACAAATGAATAGTTGAATTATGCTCAACTATAGAGATCAGGGAAATACGCCCAACTTACCCTCATTTGCTCAGTGCTAGTTTGACCATAATAAATTCAGAGATATTTTCTTGGTCAATCATACCTAAAAAGAGATTTTCCTCATAGACCAACGCTACTTTTTTATTTTCAGTAGACATTAGTTTATACGCATCTTCCAAAGGTTGATAAACCTCTAACTTCAAGGGGCTTAGATTGGCAACCTTTTCCACAGAAGTACCTTCGTTTCCTTCTTTTAAGCCTCTCATGATTTCCTCCCTGCTAATGGTGCCTATGGGATCGTCATCTTTGACCACCACAAAATGAGTGGACTGTCCATCCAGAAGCTTTTCGATGGCTTTTGACAAGGGTGCATCAAATGCGATGATTGGAAACTTCCGCATCAATACATCCTGAACTGAAAATCCTCTCAATATGGACGTTTGGGTGGTGTGCGTAATTTCCGCCTGCGCACCCAGGAAAATAAAAATCCCTATCAACACCAAAATTGGGTTAAAAAACAATCCAATAAAAACGAAGGATATTCCCATAAACTGACCTATGCTGCCGGCAATTTGAGTGGCTTTAACCCGAGGCATTCGAAGTGAAAGTAGGGCTCTAAGTACCCTCCCTCCATCCATAGGAAATGCAGGGAGCAGATTGAAAAGGGCCAAAAAGAGATTTGCAGACGCCAGAAAAAGAAGAATAGTGCTTCCATCAACGTGAGTATCCTCGACCAGTTCTACATTGAAGCCCCTTAGGTAAACAACAATGGAAAGTAAGAAGAAAATAACTATGTTGACCAATGGACCGGCCAAAGCAACATTCAGCTCCTGTCTCGGATCCTCTGGTATTTTCTCCAGTCGGGCAAGTCCACCTATTGGTAACAGAATGATGTCCTTTGTCTTGATGCCATATTTTTGAGCCGTCAGCGCATGGCCAAATTCATGCAAGATGACACAAAAGAAAATGGCCAAAATGAATAAAAGAGACCATCCCGTATCACCAATGGCTACTCCTGACCTGGAATTGGAAACAATAATCCATAATAATAATATGGAGAACGTCCAGTGTATGAAAACTTTAATCCCTTTATATTTACCAAGATACAGCGAAACTTTCATGTTATTTTAAAATTTTTGGTGGAATTATGTTTTAATTTAAGGTAATTTTAGGATATTTCAGCTACCTTTTTAAAAACTAATGATTAACTGAAGTAAAGGTAATCTCTTTTGTTTAATTGATTACGCTGGGATATTGGAAATATGATGTTCCTTTAAAACCTACCTTTAGTCGGTTTTCCCCACAAAAGGGAAGATAACAGAAAATAAAAAGCATGCAGCACCCTTATACTCCCAAAAATCCAATCAGAATCGTTACCGCAACTTCGCTATTTGATGGACATGATGTCTCCATCAACATCATGCGCAGGCTCATACAGGCTGCCGGAGTAGAAGTGATTCATCTGGGCCATAATCGATCCGTGCATGAGATTGTGAATTGTGCCATTCAAGAGGATGTGCAAGCGATTGCCTGCACATCCTACCAAGGGGGGCATGTAGAGTTCTTTACCTACATGTATGACCTCCTGCGTGAAAACAATGCGGGACATATAAGAATCTTCGGAGGCGGAGGGGGGACAATCCTGGAGGAAGAAATGGATCAATTACACGCCTATGGTATTACGAGAATCTACTCGCCGGATGATGGTCGGGCCATGGGATTAGAAGGAATGATTGCTGACCTAGTACAGAAATCGGATTTCAGTTTGGAAGAGAATACCCAAATGGGAGATGGAAATTTTGAGTTAAGCAGGCAAGTTTTACCCAGGTTAATCACTGTTGCTGAAAACCATCCGGAACTTATTGCGCCGCTTATCTCACAGCTAAGAGAAAGAGCCGTTCATCCAAAAATACCTGTAGTAGGAATAACCGGCACAGGAGGTGCGGGAAAGTCATCCTTGGCCGACGAATTGGTTCGCCGATTTTTATTGGCCAATGCGGATAAGCAAGTCGCCATTCTGTCCATAGATCCCACCAAACGGAAATCCGGAGGAGCACTTTTAGGGGACCGAATTAGAATGA
>DATHWC010000066.1:0-33713 GCA_035460985.1 Lunatimonas sp. | reverse complement strand
TTACCCTCCCTGTTTTTATCCATTTTATTCAATGCATTAGTTCCAGTTCCGATCCATAAGTCATTTCTACTGTCTTCGAAAATTGTATAACACCAAGAATCACTAATGCCATCCCGATTGGATTTCATACGTAAAAAATGATCCCATGTCTCCGATTCCGGTAAAAATCTTTTGATTCCGTTTTGAGTAGTTAACCATATAACACCACTTTTATCTTCAAAAATCGAAAACACCTCTCTATCTGCTTCTCCAAAAACATTGGAGGCCTTAATGTTGTAATGGGTAAAATTCTTTGAGGAACTGTCCATTTTACTCACTCCACCTTTATTGAAATAAAAATTACTGCCTCCATAACCTATCCAAAAATTCCCATGGCTATCTTCCAAAACGGAACTGACTAGATTATTAAGTAGGCTTTTCGGGTTATCAGGTTCATATTTAAAATGGGTAAAAGTCCCATCTTTCCGGTTATATTTATTCAACCCTCCTCCCTCCGTTCCAATCCAAAGCATTTCATCCTTATCTTCAAAAACTGCCCTTACCATGTTACTGCTTAAGGAATTGGGGTTGTCCGGTTTATTTTGAAGCAGATAAAACTCCCTTGGCTGCAGATTGGATAAGCTTACACCCCCATTGACCGTTCCTAACCACAGATTCCCCATTTTGTCAATCAGCACTGCGTGGATGTCGTCACTGCCTATGGAATGGGGGTTATTTGGGTCTGAATGATAGCGGGTAAAAACCGTTCTTTCCTTGTTCAATTTATTGAGCCCATTCGTAGTACCAATCCACAGATTACCCCATTTGTCTTCGGTAATAGTTCTTGAATTGAGGATATCGGTACTGAGAGAATTGGGATCATCCGGGTTATGCCTGAAATGTATAAAACTGCAGGTATTTCGGTCTAAACTATCTATTCCACCTATGTATCCAATCCAATATGTCCCCCGATGATCTTCAAACACAGACATTACATTGTCATTAGCTATACTTTCTGGGGCTTCCAGGTCATTTTTCCATTGAATATAGGATGTATTGTCATCATAAGGGATTTTAAACAGGCCATTTCCAAAGGTCCCAACCCAAATATTTCCAGAAGTATCCAATGTTAAACTGTTTATTATCGACCTATTTGACCCCAAAGAAAATTGAATGGGGGTTTTACTGTCCGGTTCTAGTTTGAACAAGCCGTTTACAGAACCGAACCATACATTTCCATCTAAATCTTCCTGAATTGTACTTATATTAAGAACTTCTTTATTTTCTCCGTTTTCTTTGAAGGTGGTGGTATACCTGGTAAATTTATCAGTTTGAGGATCAAAAAGGCATAAGCCCGAACCAGCCGTCCCTACCCAAATCCGACCCTTGCTGTCTTCATGCAAAGCCATAGGCAGATTTTGGGAGATGGAAGTGGTATCCCGGTAATCATGGTTATATTCTTTGAACTGATATCCATCGAAACGGTTGAGTCCATCGTAGGTAGCAATCCATATAAAACCTCTTCTATCTTGAATTATGCTGAGTACGCTGTTATGGCTCAATCCCTCCTGAATGGAGAAACGCTGAAAAATCAGGTCATCGTTCTGGGCTATTATGATTTGGGATACCATGGAAGGCAAAAAAGCTAAAATCCATATAAAAATCAATTTACCCATCTGACAAACAAATATTTATATGTTCTAATTTACACAATTCTTATAGAAACATGGTACTTTAAGTTAATTATTATTCCTCCTTAAATTTATAAAATCGAAAGACGATAAACCTGACAGTTTTTTGAACAGAAAAGCAAAAAACGCAATCAAAGATCTGAAAACCTGTCAGGTTTCAATTCTCAAACACTTTTTAGACATAGTAAAATCAACCCAAATCTGAAAATTCTACCTTGACCTATTATTATGTGAACTTGAATGGACTAAGTGGAATTAACCTTAATCTCACCATCATAAAAATACGCCTCAGAACGCAGCCCCTGTTGGTATTTTTGCTTCAAAAATTGAAACAATGGCTCCATTTAGGCTTCATTATAATCAGGAATTCTTGACGGTTAGAGATGTGATAAGGAATTTGCTCCCAATTAAAGATTTGCAAGGAATCAGGGACACTTTTGACAAAAGAGTTGTTTTATTCGAGTATAAAAGCGGTAAAACTTAAAGCGTATCTAAATCAAATTGCCGACAGGTTGACTGAGAATTCAACCTTGGAAGATGTATCCGAACAACTATCTTTATTGGCGGATGTTGATGAATCCGAAGAACAGGTCGAGAGGGGAGGGATTTTAACCCAAAAAGAGGTAGAAGAAAGGTCTAAAGAATGGCTCAAGTAATCTGGACTAAAAACCGAGTTAAAGTTTATGGGTTGATAGGATTAATGGTTGATGGGTTGATTGGAAAAGAGATAAGGTATCGATACTGTTTAGATTTCTACTGGATGAAGAATTAAAAAAAAGGGAGGATATATCATCCCCCCTCTACATTAACAATAGCGAAACTTTAAGCAAACCTACACCTTTTCAACCTCCGCATAGTCCTCGGTCGGAATGCAGCTACATACCAAGTTTCTGTCGCCATAGGCGGAATCGATCCTTCTGACCGTAGGCCAAAATTTATTTTCCCTAACGAACGCCAATGGAAAAGCAGCCTTCTCTCGGGAATAGGGCATATCCCAATGATCCGAGATAATCAGGTCTGCAGTATGGGGTGCATTTTTCAGCACATTGCTGTCTTTGGAAGCAGCCCCGGATTCGATCTCGCTTATTTCTTTGCGGATAGAGATCATCACGTCACAAAACTTATCCAGTTCGGCAAGCGATTCTGACTCTGTAGGTTCGATCATTAAGGTTCCAGCTACCGGGAAGGACACTGTTGGCGCATGAAACCCGTAATCCATCAGCCTCTTGGCGATATCTTCCACTTCTACGCCTACGTCTTTAAAGCCTCTGCAATCCAGGATCATCTCGTGGGCAGCCCGATTTTGACTGCCCGTATAAAGGATAGGATAATGGTCCTCAAGCCTTACTTTGATGTAGTTGGCATTCAAAATGGCTATTTTGGTAGCCAAAGTCAGTCCGTCTCCGCCCATCATGGCGATATAAGCATAAGAAATAGGCAGGATGCTCGCACTTCCGAAGGGAGCTGCTGAGATAGATGTTATCGCCTCTGTCCCACCTGTGCTAACATAAGGATTACCCGGTAGGAAAGGTTTCAAGTGAGCGGCAACACAAATAGGCCCCATGCCCGGTCCTCCTCCTCCATGCGGAATACAGAAGGTTTTATGGAGGTTCAAGTGACAAACATCGGCACCAATTCTCCCTGGACTGGTCAGTCCAACTTGGGCGTTCATATTTGCTCCGTCCATATAGACCTGCCCGCCAAAATCGTGGATCGTTTGGCAGATTTCCTGAATGGCCTCCTCAAATACCCCGTGGGTAGAAGGATAGGTCACCATCAGTGCCGCCAAATTATCTTTATGGGTTTCCGCCTTTTCCTTCAGGGCCTCCAGATCAATATTGCCCCGATCATCGCAGGGAACCAATACCACCTTCATGCCAGCCATCACCGCCGACGCGGGGTTGGTCCCATGGGCAGAGGTGGGGATTAGGGCGATATCCCGGTGGTGATCCCCCCTACTCAAGTGATAGGCCCGAATTACCATCAATCCGGCATACTCCCCTTGGGCACCTGAGTTGGGTTGTAGGGAGGTATCCGCAAATCCGGTGATTTCTGTCAGCCAATTGCGTAGGTTTTGGAAAAGCTCGTAGTATCCGGCTGCCTGCTCCTGAGGCGCAAAGGGATGCAACTGCCCAAATTCCGGCCACGTCACCGGTATCATCTCCGCAGTTGCGTTTAATTTCATGGTGCAGGATCCCAGTGAAATCATGGAGTGAACCAAGGAAAGATCCTTGTTTTCCAACCGCTTCATATACCGCAACATCTCATGTTCGGCATGGAAGCTGTTGAAAACCTGATGCTCCAGATAAGCACTCTTTCGCTGTAAGTCTTTCGGTATGCGTGCGGTAAGCGATTTAGCTATAGTTATTTCAGGTGTCTGGCTGCCATCAACGGCTTGGGTAAAAATCTCGATAACAGTATGAGCATCCTCCAGGTTTTTCGTTTCGTCAAAGGCAAGCATCACTGAATCTGCCTCGTATCGAAAATTTATTTTCCTGGAAAGTGCGAATGCCTTGATTTTCTCTTTTTGGGAGGCGGTCACGTTGATTTTCAGTGTGTCAAAAAAGGATTGATTTTCCTGCTTAAGCCCAATCTTTTCCAACGCATCGGAAGTAATCACTGCCAGTCCGTGGATTTTTTCGGCAATTTCGCGTAGTCCCTTTGGTCCGTGATACACCGCATACATGCCCGCCATTACGGCTAAAAGCACCTGGGCAGTGCAAATATTGGAAGTTGCCTTTTCCCTTTTTATATGCTGCTCACTGGTTTGAAGAGCCATCCGGTACGCTTTTTTGCCGGATTTGTCTATAGATACTCCAATGATTCGGCCAGGAATCTGCCGCTTGAAAGCGTCCTTGGTAGCAAAAAAAGCCGCATGCGGTCCCCCAAAGCCCATGGGTACGCCAAACCGCTGCGATGTCCCGACAACTACATCTGCTCCCATTTCTCCAGGAGGTTTGAGTAGTGTAAGACTTAGCAGATCGGTTGCGAATGCGGTAAACACCTCGTTTTCTTTGGCGGAAGCCACTAAGTCCTCGTAGTTTAGGGCCTCACCGTCAGCGTTCGGGTATTGAAGCATAACGCCATAGAGTTCAGGATCAGTTAAGTCCAGCGAATCAAGAGATCCCACCACCAATTCTATTCCAACCGGGATGGCTCGGGTTTTTAGGAGATCAACGGTATGCAAATAGACCTTTTCGTCTACAAAGTATTTGTTAGCATTTTTCTTGTTCCTTGACTTGGAGGCATGCAGCATGGTCATCGCTTCCGCAGCCGCGGTACCCTCATCCAAGAGGGATGCGTTGGCCAATTCCATAGCGGTCAGCTCAATCACCACAGTCTGGAAATTAATCAATGCCTCCAATCTTCCCTGGGCGATTTCTGCCTGATACGGGGTGTAGGCGGTGTACCACCCCGGATTCTCCAAGATGTTTCGCTGTATGACACCCGGTACAATGGTGTCGTGGTATCCCAAGCCAATAAAGGAACTGAAAATTTTATTTTTCTTAGCCAGTTTGTGAAAGCTTTTCAGGAAGTCCGCCTCAGATTGAGCCTCCGGCAACTCCATGGGTTTCTCAAGTTGAATCGCCTTCGGGATAGTTTGATCAATAAGCTCATCCAGGGAAGAAGCACCGATATACTGCAACATATGAGCAGTGTCCGCTGGGGATGGGCCTATGTGTCGGTGATGAAATTTAAGTGATGGTTGAAGATTAATTTTCATAGAAGCAGAAAATATGTTTATTTTTGGCGGCGCTTACTTGCCTTTCAGACGCTTTAGCAAATGTATAAATAATTCGTCAGTAAGATTAGAAAGACAAATGAATTAACTACCGTTTAACAGAATTGGGATCAATTAGGTTTTAAACAAAAACAATGAAAAACCTTAAAAGTAGGTTCCATCAAAAACCAATAATTTCTAATGAATAAAATAAAATTAAGTATTGGGGTCATAATATGCCTCTTTTTGTCGATCAGTGCGTTTTCGCAAGACGTACAAGTAGTCACCTATGCTAACTCCATTCAGGCAGACGATCTGCGGCGGCACCTTACCTATCTGGCATCTGATGAGATGGAAGGACGGGATACCGGTGAAAAAGGCCAAAAAATGGCTGCGGAATATATCAGGGAATTTTATAAAAGCATTGACCTACAAGGCCCTGTGAACGGAGATTATTATCAAAAATTCCAACTATCAAGTGTTCTCTGGACAGATGTTGCCTTTCAGGTTGGGAAAAACAAACTCGTCGAAAATGAGGACTTTGTCTTTATGGGAGACGGAGACATGAGGAAAGCCGCAAAAGCTGACCTGGTATTTCTGGGTTTGGTAACGGATGAGAATTTGGCCAAAGTGGATGTCACTGACAAGCTTGTTGGCATTTGGGCCATTGGCGAACGGTCAGGGAACCTTACCGAACAATTAATGGAAAAGGGGGCTCTTGGCTTAGTGGTCGTCACAATGGAAGGACAGGCAAACTTTGACCGCATGGCTAATCGTTTCAAATCCCTTTCTGGTAAGGGGCGGCTCGGCTTTGACACCCCCACAGCGCAGCGCCCGGTATTTATGGTCAGCTCGGATAAGATGGGGGAAATCTTCCAAACCCCCGTGGATGAACTCAAAGAGGCCGCCAAGAACAATCCTGAGTCTATAAAACCCCAAAAAGTGACCTTTAAAGTCACTAAGAAAAAAGAAATGGTGGATACAGAAAACGTATTGGCCTTTTTGGAAGGTACCGACAAAAAAGAAGAGGTGCTCGTGATCTCTTCCCACTATGACCACGTGGGGATTAATAGCAAGGGCGAAATCAACAACGGGGCGGATGATGACGGTTCGGGTACCGTGAGTGTCATGGAAATCGCCGAAGCTTTCGCCTTGGCTGCCAAAGACGGTATCCGGCCACGAAGAAGTATTCTGTTTTTGAATGTGAGCGGAGAGGAAAAAGGATTGTTGGGTTCGGAGTATTATTCTGACTACCCCGTCTTTCCGTTGGAAAACACGGTAAATAACCTAAACATCGACATGGTCGGCAGGATCGACTACGAATATCAGGATCAGGAAGACCAAGATTATATCTACGTAATCGGTTCGGAGATGCTTTCTTCCCAACTGAAAATCATCAACGAGTACAATAACATCACCTATACTAGTTTGAAGCTCGATTACCGGTACGATGCCGAGGATGATCCGAACCGTTTTTACTACCGTTCTGATCATTATAATTTCGCCAAACATAACATTCCTGTAATCTTTTTCTTCAACGGTGTCCATGATGATTACCATCAGCCCACCGATACTGTGGACAAGATTGAGTTTGACTTGATGGAAAAAAGAGCCAAGCTGATCTTTCACACGGCTTGGGATTTGGCCAACCGGGAACACCGCACGCCCGTAGACCGTGTCAACACCCGAACTGATAGATAAATTAAACTATCAAAATCACAATGAGATAAAGCCAAGAAGTTCCGGACTTCTTGGCTTTTTTGATATTTTATTTTTTACATCTTTTTAATTTTCTTATATTTCCTCAATAACTCCAATTGGAGTGACAGACTCAGGACCCAATAAATTAATTTCCTATGAAAAAGCTTCTCTTTACCCTATGTCTAGTCGGATCGGTCTTTACCGTCACCGCCCAACAAATACCATCCAAGGAAGTACAGATCAAAACAGCCGTTATGGCAGCTCCGGAAGCTACCCGGGAAGGGGCAAAGGTATATGGCTACGATGCACAAGGTAAATTTGTACAGCTACGCGCCGGGTCCAACGAGATGATATGCATTGCGGATGATCCGAAATCGGCAGGGTTTAGCGTTTCCTGCTACCACAAGGACCTGGAGCCATTTATGGAACGGGGGCGTCAATTGAAAAATGAGGATAAGACCTTTAAGGAAATCTTTGATATCCGTGAGGAAGAAGCAAAAAACGGAAAGCTGAAAATGCCCAAGGACGGTGCTACTTTATATGTGTTAAATGCCTCCGCAGAGGACTATGATTCGCAGCGTGGTGAGGTGAAAAACCCTTATCTACGCTATGTGGTATATATTCCCTGGGCAACCCAAGCCAGTACGGGATTACCCCTAAGTCCTGAATTACCCGGTGCCCCCTGGATCATGGATCCCGGAACGCACAGGGCACATATCATGATCAATCCACCGAAAAATTAATTTGCTCCCACTGTTCAAAACATCAACCAATTTTGTTTTATTTGCAAGCCATTATAGCAAGTTATAATGGCTTTTTTACTTTTATAAAAAGTGACATTTCATAAAGCGGAAATCGGAATTTTTCAGTCCCTTTCTACCTCCAAAAAATGCCATTTTTATATTTAGGATTTCCTTTTAACCACTTAACATTAATTAAATGAAAAAGCTTATTGCGCTGATGCTTTTTGGTCTAACCTATAATGGGGTAATGGCGCAGGAAAAATTTTTACCCGGCTATGTGAAAACGGCGGAAGGGGTTCGGACTGACGGATTTATTGACTACCGAAACTGGGAAAACAACCCCAAGAAGGTGACCTTTAAGCCGGATGGACCGGGAAAAGCACAGGTATTCGAGGCACTGGACATTGCGGAATTTGGAGTAAAGGATGAAATCTATGTGGGGGCAATCGTGGAGAAGGAAATCACAACCAATGTCACCTACGGACTCAGTAAATCTCCTGATGTGGAAGTAAGAATTGACACGGTCTTTTTACAGACCTTGGTATCTGGTGAAAAAACCCTACTGGGTATGAAAGCTGCCGGCAAGCAAAATTTCTACATCAAAGACGGAAAAAACTATGTATTGCTGCAATATAAGTGGTACATGACGGAAAAAAACGGAGCGCAATTGAAGGCGGAAAACACGATGTTCAGGCGTCAACTGGCAACATATCTGGATGATTGTTTACGTATGATAGAACCAATTCAGGGTGCCACCTATACCAGAAAAAGTCTGGAAAGCGTTTTTCTACAGTACTATGCCTGTACGGACAAGACGCCGGATTTTATGAAGGTCCGCGAAAAAGTGGTCACCGAACTGGGCGTTTTGGGAGGAGCTTCCTCCACGCATTTGACTTTTGAAAGTGCAATGGCGATACAGGATATCGTGAACTACAAGTTCCCGTCCGCTACGGGGATAGTCGGTGGGGTGTTCTTTGACATCGTAATTCCCAGAAACAACCGCAAATGGTCCTTTTACAACGAACTGTTTTACTCTTCATATTCTGTAAACGGCAGCTTCCAGGAGATGAAGAATGAAAATGACTACCGTAATGTGGAAGGCAACTTAGGCTATACTTACCTTAAAGTAAATAATATGGTACGCTACCGTTACCCGATTGCGGGTTTTAAAATTTTCGTCAATGGGGGAATGTCCAATGGGTTTGCGCTCAGTGAAACCAACGAAAAAAGTACGTTTACCAAATTCTATTCCACCGAAACCAATCAGGAGGGAAAGGTATTGGCAGAAACCCGAACCTACGAGCAGGGATTTCTCCTGGGTGTCGGGGCAATGGCGGGACGATTAACAGGGGAGTTTCGGTGTGAACGGGCAAACGGCATGTCCGTCTATCCCCTTTTGAGTTCAAAAGTTGAGCGGTATTTTTTGCTGGTTAGTTATAGGTTGAAGTAATTTGATTGATATTCGTGGATATTTGATATTGGGATATAGATATAGAAATATATTGGAAATCGGAGCGAACCGTAGATCCTGAGGAGCGTAGCGGTTCAGGGTATGGTGGAAATATGGCCTACGTCCGAAATATGGGGGATACTGGATATCAGTTGATATTAGATATTTGTTTTATCGAGTATTCCCAACCTTTGATTGGATTTAATCAAAACAAATAGATGCTTGGACAATTTCCTATTTTAAAAACAGAGAGACTTCTACTCCGTCAAATTGTCGACGGTGACTTGGAAAATATCTTTAAAGGGCTGTCGCATCCTGATGTTATCAGATATTACGGGGTAAGCTATGACACGTTGGAAGGGACGAAGGATCAGATGAAGTTTTTCTCGGACCTGCAGGCTACGGAAGAGGGAATTTGGTGGGCTGTTTGTTCCGTAGATGACCTGACGTTTTACGGTTCAACTGGCTTCAATAACTTAATTAAAGCCCATAAAAAAGCTGAAATTGGATGTTGGTTGCTCCCAGAGTATTGGGGCAGGGGAATAATGCCGGAAGCCATGCAGCTTATTTTAAATTATGGCTTTACCGATCTTGGCCTTCATAGGATTGAGGGGTTTGTAGAAACGGAAAACAAAAATTGTAAGAAGGCATTGGAGAAATTAAACTTTCAACTCGAAGGAACCATGAGGAATTGCGAAATCAAAGATGGGAGGTTTATCAGTTTGGATATTTATGCCAAGTTGAGGGGGTAAAACTGCAGCGGTATATGAACTGATTGCATTGGTAAACTGTCCATCCTGAAAAATAGGTGTGTCCTCGGCAAAGAAACAGAAGAGGAGTCGCGTCAGAAAAACATTTAGCACATGGGATTCCGCTTCCGAGTTTACGGGATTGTCCTTTTTTTATTTCGTCAAAAAGCCTGGCCATCCGTTCCGCTGCTTTGACATCCGCCGGATTTCCATCCCCCCATGCCAAAAAGAAGTTAAAATGATTTGTTAAATGTATTCATACTATTACCAACATTCCAAATAACCTCAATCGACTCTTACAGTTCAATATATTCAGTTCTATCCAACTCTTTATCGTCACATACCTGCCATTTTTTTGATTTTTTTAAGGTGTCCAAACTTCCACCAAAAGCAATTATTGATCCTACCCTCCTTCAACAAGCAGCATCCATCCGTCCCCTCAATCAACCTTTCACCTATGAACTGAGACAAAATTGCTATTCAATTGAGCAAGATCTTGGTTTCATGTTCCATTTCCCGCTCTGCCGATGCGAAATGGGGTTGCAATGGTAACTTGTTATTACTTCAAAAAAAGACAATTAAAGTAATAGTTTGAAAAAGATAGGATATCTAGTTTATAATTCTATAAAAAAACAAAAATAAAAATAGAATTTTGAGTAATTTATTTAATTCAATTGAATATATTTATTCTAACTTATTCCTTTCGAATACCATAATTAATCAATTCGGTTGCTCCACCTTTTATTGATCTGGGGAAATTTAAACTAGTAATTCATCAACCCATCTAACCAATAAAAAACCACCCCTATGCAAACACTAGCCAGAACCGGTCTGGGAGGCGAGGTCTTTCTTGTTTCCGACTTGCAGAATTTTCCAACGGATGCCTGTACTTTTTCGCTTTGGACCCATCAGTCAACACACCTTTTTTATGGCCATTACAATACAGGAAGTATATTTGATGATACAGTTACTTTTTTAGACATCTCCATTCAGTCTGGCGGAATGGAGCTTTCATTCGCCGGAAACAGCCACTACTTTTCAGGTGCTTCATTTCCCTTATTTTGGACGGAAGAGGCACACCACATCGCTATCACACTCCAAAGTACGCCTACAGGTTATGCAATAAACTGCTACGCCAACGCCGTGCTAATCGATTCAGTCTCGCTCGATATCGTCAACGGCAACAATCAACCCATGCGCTTGCTTCCTTCGGGACCACTTTATATTGGAAACAGGGCACCTGACCTTTCACAGGACGGCCAGTTTGGTAATCTTCAGGAAGCGAGGGGCTGCATGAGCGAACTTCACCTATACAGAGAGGCTCTAAGTGCCGCAGCCGTCAACTATGACGCGTTGGGAGAGGTGCCCGAAAATGCCACGCCTTACCTCAATCTCCCGCTTGATGACATACACCATGACCGTCGCAAGGGTCTTTGGCTGGATACGGTACAACCCTATTATCATGCCCAGGAACGGATCCGCACTGACAATAATCCACTGATTATGTTTACCCGCAGTTATTCCCGCTTCCCTATCGGCGACCGTAGTGTGGCCTTTTGGATCCGATGTGCGGAAGGAGCATCCGGCACATTGATCAGCTACGGAGATGTCTCGAGTTCAGACCATCCCAATGACGGAGGTACACCTTGGATACTGGAAGATCCCAGCGGACTATCCCTGAACGGGTACGGTTCAGGTCTACAGGTAGCCACAGGAACCTGGAATCATGTGGCAATCGTAGAAGATAAGACGGCAAATACGACAACATTTTACCTGAACGGACAGCCGGGACCCTATCCTCCCGGCGGCTATATGTTCGATGGAGTGATACCCGACCAACCCCTCCTCCTTGGAGCAAGGCAGGCCACAGATGCCAACGATACTGTTTTTACGGGCGACCTGGTAGAGCTTCGCTTTTGGTCGCGACCCCTATCCGCTGATGAAGTAGCGGAATTTGCACGTGGGGTGGTTCCTGATCCCTCAGATCCCGCCCTTTCTGATTACCAACCGCTTGGCGCCTTTGACGTAGCGGAAGACATTTATGGAAACAACCGCGTATTTCTTCCCATGTTGACTGATGACGTCAAATACCCGCTGCAATCCACGCAGGCGATGAGGGAAGAGCTTCATGTAGGTCCTGAAAAAGGCGGAATGCACACACTTGCTTACACCAATCTAACGGGGTCGGATTTTTCTTTGGAATTATGGGCGCAGCTAACAACCGATGGTTTTTTGCTTCTTGGGCTTGGGCCGAACGACATCATAAGTTTCTCTCTTCTCAAGCAGGGAAATCAATTAATCCTATCCATCAAAAATGCAAGCGATGCCCATTACACCGAGTTTATTTTTGACGCAAGTGGCAAGGAGCTTAATGAGTGGCATCATATAGCGGTCACCATTTCCAGTACAGGCGTAAGCGGCTATCTGGATGGGGAGGAATCCTTTACCACTCCCCTTGCTAATCCAGGCAGTTTAATGCAGCTCGGCGATCAGCTGGAGTTCCAGTTTGGCGCCTTCGAAGGGCGGGCTACCCCTGTGGAGGGCAGCTTTGCGGAGATCCGTTTTTGGAACCGGGTATTGGCGGTAGGGGAGATACGGCATATGATGTACCACTATCTTACCGGAACCGAACCCGGGCTAGTGGGCCGCTGGGCCTTTGAGAATGCCCTTGGTAGGGACACCTCCGTATACAAGCGGCACGCCTTTCCGGTGGACAAACCGGAGTTTACCGAACTTTCGGACATTGACCTGGAACCGCTCGGCTCAGCCTACCTTGTCGCCCAAGTGACGCTTATGGAGGATTACCATTTTGATGATGACAAAATAACGCCCCGCAATTCGTTTCGGATACAGGTAACGGCTTACGATGGCAATGACCGTCCGCTCCCAGACTTAGACCTGTCCATAAGCATTCAGGCGGAACCCAACAATCCCTTTCAAAGTGCGGCCCTGTTGACTGAGGAATCCGGAAAGACCATTGCTCATCCCATTGCCATCAACCAACCCTATGTGATGGCGACCAACTCTCAGGGAATAATAGCGTTTGCCATAGAAGCGACAGACCTGCTGGCTCCCGTATTGCGGATTACGGCACCCTTTATGCTCCAAGACCATGCGCTGCTGGTTTTTCCTGACAGGCAGGCGCATCACCAACTCGCCCAGGTCACCGAAGCGGATTTGCTGAACAAAAAGGTGGAAATGGTACCCGGCGAAGCACCTAGAACCATGGTATCCAATGAACAGCGGGATTCCGCAGCCCATGTGGCCCAAGCCATCCGGAATTTCATGGGTGTAGCCACGGAGAAAACACCCCAAAGCAATACCCCTGTAGTACGGGCGGTAGAAGAGCGCCTTCGGGAAATCGTCACGCCCCCGATACGTCGACTTTACGAAAATGCCACCGCTTCTCCCGATGCTTATAACACGAATACGGATGTGATTTCAGGCTATGCGGTGGCACAAGGACAACCCAGCATCAGCCGTTCCCTGTCCGTCAATCAAATGCCTGATTGGAGTTTTGGTAAAAATGAAAACGGGACTTATATAGTAGCGGAGACCCACCCCGTAAGCCGGACCCGAAACCTGGCACTGACAGAGAATCTAATTGTAAATGATCCCCTAACCCGCTTGCTGCTTGGCCTTTCCAATGAGCGGCAGCGGTCGGAAACGCCTGTTTCCTATGCCGATCTGCTATCAGCAATTGACGAAACCAACCGCACACGGGGTTTCTTTGACCTGTTTACCGCTATTAGAGATGCGGTAAGCTTTGTAGTACAAACAGTGGAACATGTGTATGAGGCTGTCAAAGAAACCATCCGCGTAGCGGTCATTTATATAACGGATACTGTCGGCGCAATAACGGCATTCGCCATCCACACTGTTCAGCACGCAGTGGAAGCCGTAAAGGGTGTGCTGGATAAGGTAGGTGCTACAGTAGTGGGGGCGATAAATTTTGTGAAGACACTTTTGGATTGGGACGACATCCTAGAAACGCAGCGGTTCAACGAACAATTATTGAGGTCCGTAATGGCATCCACTAGGGCAAACTTGGGGACAACCAAAACCGATACGATCGCCTGGGCAAACAACCTTAAACTTACTGTCCATGACTGGTTGGAAAGTTTGAAAAAAAATGCGACCGCACATAAATCCGATATTAAAAGCGATGCTGCCCCCGGGGAGCGGACGAATGTAAAAGGATCCTATATGCAGCATATGGTGGGCACACATGTCAAAGATGCCAGTCTAGAGGGAGACACAGCCGTCGGTACTCCCGACAACCCGTCACAGGAAACTTTGGATAAGATCCATAATGGCAATACAGGGAAGGTCGATCAAATCAATAGCGAGCTTGCAAATCTACACCTCTTCTCAGGTACTGATTTTAGCCTTGATGCAATCGTCGATAGGCTGGTCGACTTGTTGGAAGCCATTGCTGAAAATGTATTTGATTTAATGATTGCGGGAATAGAATGGTTCTTCGACCAACTGGAAAAGATGCTGGAGGAGTTGGATAAGCTCCTGGCATACAGGATTGATATCCCGCTGGTGACCCGTCTCTATGAGCAAGTCATCATGAAAGACAACGGCACCAAACTTACGCTGTATAGCCTTGGCGCGTTGCTCGGTGCTATTCCCGCCACAATCATTTACAAACTAGCCACTGGGTCCGACAACGGCCCTTTTCACGGTCAGGAATTGGCCAGATATACCAATTTCTTGGCAACGCGGAATGAGAACACCGAAGAGCCGCCAAAACCAACGGAGGAGGATATTGCGTGGAAAAAGGCATCTTTTGGCCTAGGAGGTGTTTTCCTTGGCTTTACGGCTATCACGGGTGTAGTAAACAACTTAATAAATTCGGAGCCTCCAAATGTAGTACCAAACCCACCTGCTTTGATGGTACTAAAACGTATTGGATTTTCGCTAAACGGTATATTTCAGCTAAGTCAACTCCCGATAGGCTCAATCTACACGTTAAAATCCAACCCTAGCGATCCGCCGGCGGCACTTGAAAATACGATTTGGGCGATACAGTTTCTTCCCTTGGTACTGGAGTTTATTACCGTTTTAGACAAAGTATCACCGGCAAATAAGCCTGGATTTAATAAATTTTCGAACATTGCCATGACTGTTTTTGGCGGGGTTCACGCCGCGTTTTTTATAGGGGTATTCGCTGCTGAAATGACCAAACCGAATCGAAACCAAGTGGACAGCGGACTGAAATTAGGTGGAAACTTGGCATCGTGTATTCCAGAATTGACCGTTATGGTACCAAATCCGTATAAAACCATAATAAGTGTCGGTTCCTATGTGGCTTGGCACGCATTGAGTATTGCCCGCTACGTCTTGGAGGTAGAGGCAGATGCAATTGCTTCACCGCGGTAATAGTGGGGAGACTGGTTAAGATAAAAAATATCCTTTGGGTGGCTGCCGGTTGGCCAAATTTGGTGTAATATCCAGCGGTTTTACTCCATCGAATCCAGCAACGGAAGAAATAGATAGAATGTCATGGATATCTGCTTACTTTCTGGCCATAATCGGAGTCTGGAAATTGATGTGCGTACTGGCTGTCCTCCTTCTAAAGAATCAACTGGTAAAAACATGGGCAAATGCCGGATTTTCTTTCAGAAGCCAAGGGCAATGGTATCCCACTTGCCAGTAGGTGATCCAGCCGTGGGGTATCTCGGCCTTGCCCAATTGCTTGTATTGAGAGGTATTTTTTGGTATTTTGGACCATCTGAACGAACATTGATTGACTTAAAAATTGATAAGCATGAACCCAACAGTCGATAAATACCTCGTTGACGGATGTATGCGCTGCAAATACGGCGCAACGCCCGCATGCAAGGTGAATAGTTGGAAAGAAGAGCTTGTGTTGCTTAGGCATATAGTGTTGGCATGTGGCTTGACTGAGGAGTTAAAATGGGGTGTACCCTGCTACACTTTCAATGACAAGAATATTGTTGTGGTTAGTGCCTTCAAGGATTACAGTTCGCTAAGCTTTTTCAAAGGTGTCTTACTAAAAGACTCCCACAACATCCTAGATCAGCATGGAGAAAATTCCCAGTCAGGCCGGTTGATAAAATTTACCGATCCCAAGCAAATCCTTGAAAAGGAGGAGATATTAAAGGCATATATTCAGGAAGCAGTAGAAATCGAGAAATCAGGATTGAAAGTCGCCTTCAAGAAAAATCCCGAGCCTATTCCTGATGAATTGCTCGATAAGTTTAATGAGGATCCGGGGCTGAAAAAAGCCTTTTACGCACTGACACCCGGCCGGCAACGGGGATATATCATCCACTTCTCCCAACCCAAACAACCCCAAACCCGGTATTCCCGCATTGAAAAATGCAAGGAGAAGATATTTAATGGGGAAGGGTTGAATGATAAGTATGGGAAGTGAGTGGATTTGTCAATGCCCCACCCCAGCCCTCCCTCCCGTAATCGCTGCGCTCTGACGGGATTTGCAACTTAAGGGGAGGGAGCTCAATTCCGTCCGTTAAGTGAATTTACCTTTAAAAACATAATCCAAAGTCCCCCTCCCATATCCTCTACCCACTCACTGGATCTGAGACTACAGATGGTACAACCCGATTATCTGAGCAGTTCGGAAAGGATATTAAGGGGGCATCCCGGAGGCGACGGCAATTTGACAACTTTACTTTTTATGGAAAGCTTGTTAAATTACCAGTCAAATGGGCATTGCAAAATATCTAAAAGTAGGCCGAATTAGTGTAAACCCCGCCAAAAGACAAATAGAAATTTGCCATGGACAACTAATTCTGCCTTATGATAAACTAACGGATTCTGACTGGGGCAGTGTGTATGAAAAATTTGTGGGGCAGCAGTTGGAGGATGAGGGGTTCGACGTGATCTATAATGGTCTTGAAAAGGGAATGTTAGATAGAGGAATTGATTTAATCGCATCAAAAGGATATTCCAATATTACCAATATAATTTCAATATTTCGACCTTAGACCATACCTGCATGCTGATCAGACAGGTATCCACCATATTTCCATCACACCTCTCCAGTATCTAATATCAACAAATATCCAATATCTATTAATATCCAGCATCCACAAATATCATCTCAATATTTCGGCTGTAGGCCATATTTCTACCGTACCCTGAACCGCTACGCTCCTCAGGGTCTACGCTTCGCTCCGATTTCCACCATAATTCAATATCCAATATCAACAAATATCAAGAATTTCACTTCAACCTATAATTCAACCTCCCAAAGAAAAACGCCCCAGACATCCCCATTTGCTCGGGAGCATAGGTAAACACACCAAAATAGCTGTTTTCATAAATTTGCAAATCGGGAAACACATTCAACAGATTATTAGATCCGACAGTGGCGGCCAATGCGGGGGTAAGCTGATAGGACAGGGAAAGATCGGTAACCAACTTAGGGGCCAGCCGCTGAATTTTACCAAAAGGAAACCCATCCCGAACCACATCCCCAAAATAGGTATTTCTTAAAAGCACACTCCACTTGATAGCAGAATAGGTAGTGGAAAAGGCCACCTTAGTGCGGGGATTTCCCCTTTCGATGGCCATGCTTGCAGCCGGATTTAGAAACACACCTTCCTGACCTATCAATTCTTCGGAAATGTTCAAATCACCGACAATGGTGGTTTCGTTATGATTTCCCGCTAAAATAAAATCTAAAATCCCTCCCCCAACAGGCAGACTATACGTAGCCACCAGGTCCAGTCCCATGGTTTCGGTGTTTATCCCGTTTGTCAAAATACGTGCTGTCTCAGCGCCCAACGGAAGAAGGAGACTTTGGATTGGAGGCACGGGGGCACCAAAAGCATCCTGCCCAAAATCCCCCGTCAAAATAATCCGGTCATCCACATCGATTTTATAGGCATCCAATGTGACGCTGAATCCATTTCCCGGATTGAAGGTAACCCCCGCACTGTAATTTCTGGACCGCTCTTCCTTGAGACTGGGAATGCCGAGGGTTTGCGCAATTGCGCCTTCATTGGTAAAGATTCCGGATTGCCCTAACTGGCCGCTTGGAAGAATATTCGTACTTACATAGCTAAAGTACCGCTGATGCAGGGAAGGTGCACGAAATCCCGTACTGATTGTGGCCCTTCCGGACAGCGTATTGGTAAAGCGGTACATGGTGGCCAGCTTACCGGTAAGCGCACTGCCGAAATCACTGTAGGTTTCATACCTTGCGGCGGCTGCTACTGTCCATGCTTTGACCACATCCAGCTCCGCATCGGCATAAAAAGCCACATTGGTGCGGTTTGCGTTAACTTCATTTTCAGGTCGAAATCCCTGAAAGGACTGGGAACCTCCGGCAATTCCCGAAGGATTGCTGATGGACCCATCTGGGTTGGTTACAAACCGGTAATTTCGATATGACGCCTCCTCACCGGGTCGGATTTGATAATTCTCCAAACGAAATTCGGCTCCACCTGCCAGATTAAATCCAGCCGCGATGTCTTTAAAAAACTTCCTTCCATCGAGATTGATGGTGTTTTGTGTAAACTGATGTGCTCCCGCATCAAAGCGGGTAGGACTATTCGCACCCATGGAGGCATTGTTGGTATTCGTAACGATATAGTCAAAGCTGTTGGTGCCATAGGTATTGCTGAGATCTATTACCCAACCTTTACCGACATCAAACTTGGATCCCACAGCCAAGGAACCATCAAAGATTTCAGATTCTGTGTTTGGTTGGAAGCCAAATGGAAATAGTTCAGGTACCACATTGCTGGTTTCGCTGGGCAGTCTCCGGAACCCGTTACCCAAGCCCTGCCGAAAATTGACCCCACCAAAACTGTAAAATTCGTGTTGTCCATTATTTCCGAATGGGAGACTTAAATTGACAAACCCTGCCAAATTCTTAGTTTGGGCATCTCCTATACGAAAATTAAAATCATCTCTGGTCAATCCATTTTGTGCCAGCATATCGTCATCATATTGCCTGGATGCCGCTGAATTGGGTGTAAAATCATAGGCGAAGAAATTTCCCAAGGCAGATTGGTCAAAAATAATCAGGTCATGATGCCCCGTCCGGTTTGTAGTGCCGCGGAAGGAATAATCTCCCGTCAAATTTAGATATCCCCCCTTTTTTCCAAGTGCACTCCCATAATTGGCATTGACTTGAAAATACTCCCCATCACCACTGGAGGTGATTCCGGTGCCTGCGTAGACGTCAAGGGCATCTGTATTTTGTTTTAGAATAATATTTACGACTCCCGCAATAGCGTCTGACCCATATTGCGCGGATGCCCCATCCCGTAAAACCTCCACACGCTCAATGGCAGCCGCTGGGATTGCATTGAGGTCTGTGCCTACCGAACCCACCCCAAGGGAGCCTTGGTTGTTAAGTAGGGAAGTGGTATGCCTGCGCTTGCCATTGATCAAAACCAAGGTCTGATCCGGTCCCAATCCACGTATGACCGCCGGGTCAATATGTTCGGAGCCGTCCGAGGAAGATTGCCGGTTGGACTGGAAGGAGGGTATGGCATACGTCAGCATCTGACTGACATCGATCTGGGGAGAAAGTTTTTGGATATTCGAAAAAGGAATAACATCAATTGGTACCGGTGAGGTCAACTCACTTCGGTTGGGATTTCTGGATCCCACCAGAGTAAAGCCCTGAAGCAGATTTAAATCTTCCGCCAGACTCACCATCAGGTTAAAATCACTTTCAATGGGAATTTCCTCTCTGACATAACCGAGTTGGGAAATTACAATCAACTCTCCCGATATAGCCCGGATTTGGAAATTACCATCCAAATCGGTAATTGTTCCCCTGCGGGTTCCCTGCACCACAACGGCCGCACCGACAAGGGGCTCTTGGGTATCTCTATTGGTAACATTGCCTGTAACCAGGGTCTGCCCATTGGTCAGTAGAGGTATTAATAAAATCAAAACTGCGATCAGTAAATTTCTTTTCATAGGATTCACCGGTTATCTCCCATTGGGAATTCTTACTGTATTGGCTTTAGTTGGATTTTCCAGCCTTCGCCACTTTTTACTTCATAGGCCTTGGAGAAATTGCCCTGATTGATGGCCAGGGAAAAATTCAGCAGGCTGTTAATATAAGCTAAATTTTCACCAACATCCACATCCTCAAAGGTTTTGGAAAAAGGGACTTCTTCTTCGAAAACAATTTTTTCGTGATGGAATATACTCACTTTTAACAAATCTCCATAGCTTAGGTTTAGCTTTTCGACAAGCGAATGGTGAATATTTGTCCAAACATTGCCATAATGCGGATCTAAAATGATGATATTACCACTAATCACACCGCCTTCCATTCGGGGCCTTTCGAAGGGTAGGTTTACGATTTGTGCGGGAAGTTCCCCTCCTACATCCTCAAATGAGATTTTCCCGGATGCAAGCGCCGCCCCTATGTAGGCGTAAACATCCCTTCCGTGAAAAGTGTATGACTTTTCTGAATTTGCCCTTCTGTTTCTGGCCTCATCAATCTCCCTTACCTGTTCTATCCCGAGCGTTTCAGCCACCAGCGTTAGGGTGCCATTGTCCGGTGTGACAAAAAAATGGCCGCTCTTGGCCTTCAGCACGACAGATTTTCGTTCGCTTCCCACACCGGGATCCACCACGGACACGAATACTGTGCCGACAGGCCAATACTCTGCCGTTTGCTCCAGCCTATAAGCAGCTTCCCAAATATCGAAAGGCGGAATCTCATGGGTAAGATCAAATATTTTCAGGTCGCTCGACAAGCCCACGGCAACCCCTTTCATCGCTGCTACCGCCCCATCCTTGGTGCCAAAATCTGACTGAAACACCAACACCTGATTTTGGGCACGCAACTGAAAGCATCCAACAAAAAGAAGCAAAGCAAAGAGTAAGCGCTTATGCATAAGGGAATGTGTCATGAGTGCTATCACAAATATCCCTAAATTTGCAAAAAATTTCATTTTAAATACCTATTTCAAATATCCTATATTTGCATAATTTCAAAAAAACTACTGCATTGAAAGACCTGCTACTGGTTACTCCACCTTTTACCCAACTCAATACCCCCTATCCGGCCACGGCTTACCTTAAGGGGTTTCTAAAGACGAAAGGAATTTCTGCCTTTCAGATGGATCTAGGTTTGGAAGTGATCATTACACTTTTTTCCACAAAAGGCATGACAGGAGTTTTTGACCGAGCTCAAAATACCATCGTCTCTGCGAATGCCCGTAGGATATTTTCCTTAAGGGAACGGTATTTACAAGTTCTAGAAGATGTCGTCCAATTCTTACAGGGGAAAAACCAGACCTTTGCCCGACAGCTTTGTACGGAAAATTTCCTTCCCCGTGCAGCCCGCTTTGAAACGCTGGATGATATGGACTATGCCTTTGGACTGATGGGTATGCAGGACAAGGCCAAGCACTATGCCACTCTTTATTTGGAAGATCTGTCTGATTTTATCATTGAGTGCGTGGATCCGGATTTTGGGTTTAGCCGCTATGCGGAACGGCTTGGACAAAGTGCCAATTCCTTTGATGAATTGTATAAACAATTAAACAGTGAGCCCACTTATATCGATAGAATTACGCTAAGCATTTTTGAGAAGAAAATATCCGAAGTTAACCCCAAGTTGGTTTGTTTTTCAGTTCCTTTTCCCGGCAACCTGTATAGTGCTTTTCGATGTGCCCAATGGGTTAAAAGCCATAGGCCGGAAATCAAAATTGCCATGGGCGGAGGTTTTCCAAATACCGAACTCCGATCCCTAAAAGATCCAAGGGTGTTTGAATTTGTCGATTACATTACGTTGGATGATGGTGAAATGCCCATTGAATTGTTGTCTTCCCAAGTATTGGATCCTTCTCCTTCCAATCCTAATTACGGATTGTATAAACGCACCTTCCTTTTGCAGGATGGAGCCGTTACCTTTAAAAATAATTCGCCTAAGCCGGATTATAAGCAACAGAATGTGGGCACCCCGGATTATTCCGACCTGCTGCTGGACCATTATATTTCGGTTATTGAGATGGCTAATCCGATGCACAGCCTTTGGAGTGATGGGCGTTGGAACAAGCTTACCATGGCGCATGGATGTTATTGGGGAAAATGCACCTTTTGTGACGTGTCGCTGGATTATATCAAAATCTACGAACCCATAGCTGCCCGCACCCTGGTAGACCGCATGGAGGATCTGATTCAGCAGACGGGTACCAATGGGTTTCATTTTGTAGATGAGGCCGCGCCGCCGGCGTTGATGCGGGCGTTGGCTTTGGAAATTATCCGGCGAAAATTAACCGTTACCTGGTGGACCAATATTCGGTTTGAGAAGAGTTTCACCCTTGACCTTTGTCGGCTTCTCAAAGAATCCGGCTGCATTGCCGTTTCAGGCGGCTTGGAAGTAGCATCCGACAGACTGCTCAAATTGATAGACAAGGGGGTGACGGTAGCACAAGTGGCCCGGGTTACCCGAAATTTTACCGAATCCCATATCATGGTGCACGCCTACCTGATGTACGGCTATCCCACCCAGACGGTACAGGAAACGGTGGACAGCCTGGAGATGGTCCGGCAGTTGTTTGAAGAAGGAATTATTCAGTCGGGGTTTTGGCATCAGTTTGCACTGACCGCCCATAGTCCTATAGGCCTGAATCCGGACGGGTACCATATTGTTCCGCATAAAAAGGAAATCACCTTTGCGGACAACGAAGTCGCTTTTTCGGATAGTACGGGTATTGATCATAGCAAATTCAGCTTTGGACTGAAAAAATCCCTGTTCAACTTCATGCATGGAATTGGCTTTGAGATGAAGCTGCAGGAATGGTTTGATTTTAAAATTCCCAGAACCACCATTGCCCGTGATTTTATTGCAACCTGCCTTGCGCAAGACGATGATTTTTTAACCAAGCCCACGGCAAAAATTGTCTGGATCGGGACGGAACCTGAAGTATCCGTTCAGACCCGAATAAAAAAGGGGAAAAGCAAGCAGGTTATGGTACTTACCTTTCACACCCCCGAAGGAGAGGATCAGGTGGTATTGGATCAGGAAAGGGGTGACTGGGTACTGGAATTGGTCAAGCAAAGCAGTGTTTATGCTGGTAAGCCGCTGACATTTGCGGAGGTAAAGGAAAGCTATGAGAAACTATTTGGAGACATTGCTCCCTTTTGGTATTCCAAATCGGTGTATTCGTTGAGGGATGCGGGGTTGTTGGTGGTGTAGGGATGTTTTAAATAAATTCGAAAAAGATAGCTATTATACGTAAGCCCTTCGTCAAACATACCTCTGTCCTTGCCACCGCACCACCCGGATTTCTTAACGCCAAAACCTGCAATGCGGAAAGTAAATGGTAAACTAAATGTGGATTATACCAAAAGCAGTAATTTGATAGGTTAAAAATTACTATTTTTGATAGCTACCTTCAATCACCTTATGAAACTTTCAGCAGTTCTGGCCATCTCAGTGATATGTAGTGTTCTTACACACCTGCCTTCAAGTGCCCAAGTGTCTGCGAAATTCCAAACGGACATACCTTCCGGCCCTACCCCTTGGACACATACCCGATTTTTGGATGATGATTCGGCAATTACCTTTGCAATTGTGTCTGACTTGACTGGGGGATACCGGGAGGGGATTTTTCCGCAGGCCGTCGATAAGCTCAACAGCCTTCATCCTGAGTTTGTCATCAGCATCGGGGATATGATAGAGGGATATACGGAAGACAGCCTACAGATTGACCGCTGGTGGGAGCAATTCAACGGATGGGTGGGAAAACTCGACATGCCTTTTTTTTTACATGCCCGGCAACCATGATGTCACGAATAACTTATTGGTTAAAAAATGGAAAAGTCTATATGGCAGAACCTATTACCATTTTATTTACAAGGACGTATTATTTCTGGTTTTGAACAGTGAAGAGAAAGACGGGGAACGCATCAGTTCGGCTCAAGCCAATTACTTCAAAGAAGTTTTGGAGACCTATCCGGATGTAAAGCAAACCATTATGCTGATTCACAACCCGGTATGGCGTGATGATAGGCAGAAGAATTTTCAGAAAATTGAGGAATGGCTTAAAAACAGGCCTTACACCGTATTTGCCGGGCATACCCATCATTACCAAAAGACAGTTAGGCGTGGACGTGTTTATTACGTTTTATCTACTACAGGTGGTGGAAGTAATTTGCAGGGCCCTGCTTTTGGAGAGTTTGATCAAATTGCGTTGGTACGTAGCAGCGGTAGGGAGACGTCAGTAGTAAACCTGGAGCTCAATGGAATCTTGGCGAATGATGTCGTAACCGATGATGATGTGATTGAAAATCCGTTTAGAAATTACTGGGAAAAGGACGGAATGGAAGTTCGGTTCCGGTTTCCCGTAGTACATGAACCAAAGGGCCACAAAGAACTTACACTGGGTTTTAGTCCCCTTGAGGGAGATATGTATCCCTCATTTCGGACTTCCGACCCACTTTTTGCAGCCATCCCTTTGACCAGCAAAGTAGAAAAAGGAGGGGTACACAACCACCCTGACACTCCCTATCCGATTACTGGAATTCTTTACCCGCCAGTCTATAAAATCATTTTTTCTCCAAATTACTGTTTATGACCATGACGGACTGGAAGACCAATATCAGGGAACTGAGTTCTCCTTGCATGCCGATTTTCCGGGCGCAGGGAGGTTTGAGGTAGTGGATTAGTTAACCAGATTAGCTAGGAGAATAAGTTATGGGTGATGGGTTATGGGTTATGGGTTGAATCTAAGTCCCTCATTATCTGGGTAAGTTGATGGGGTTAGAATTACGAATTAAAAATTACGAATGGTGTGAATGGTGAATGGCTTATCGAAAATCCCCAGCCCCAAAGGGGTGAAATCAATAGCCTAGGGCTTCGCTGCGCTACACCCTAGGCTAGGTATGCACGTCTCGATTTTGTTTTGGCAGCGGGAAAGGATGAAAAAGCAAGCCTCTCCCGCCAAAACCCGGATATGTTTGATTCCGCCTTCCTGTCGATTCGACAAATTCCCTCCCAATCGGAAGACTTGGTATGGTAAACCCATCGAGAGAAACGAAATTACATGAGCACATCAAATCCTCCGCGACATCTCTCATTGTTAAATCTACTATAAGTTGACTAGGCTCTTTAATTTTGAAACCCCATGGCCCCTATTTCCTCCAAGGAATAGATCTTCTGGTTGGATTTCTCGCTGAAATTAAGCAATTCCGGTAGTGGTAGTTCTTCATTGTTTTGAATCAAAGGCCAACTTGGCGGTGCAAATTTCCAATCTCCCTCACCATCTTTCATATGGCTTCTGTCCGAATAGAAGTGGTGGATAAAATCGTTGGAATCAATCGCCTTGAAAGACGGCTGCTCATTAGCATACTCAGACCGGAAGGTTTGGTGAAGATAAGTTTTAAGTGCTACGGGCAAATCCAAGGTAGAGTCAAAGTCATAGATGACGCTCGCGGAATTGGAGGAAGCCAGCAGTACTACATGGTAATCCCAGCGTACTGGATCTTGATCTATAGCTGACTTCTGATGCCACAAGGGGCAGTTTCTGCTGCCATTGGAAATGATCAAAACTGTTTTGGTGAAAGCAGTGAGCTCAGAGTTTTGGCATAAATGCCAAATATTTTCTTCGCAAAAATTAGCGGTATATTTGTAAGTTTCTAATTTCATATAGGCCGCACAAAGTACGTCAATTTCTCCCACAAAGTATCCTCACCTCCCTAATAAACCTTGAAGGTGATGGCTAAAAACGGGAAAACGAACATTGGAAGTGCGCACGCCCGAGCTTGGGGTTACCACATTTTCTGTATGATTTTCCCTACCAATCTACGGTACTCATTGTTCATTCGCTTTTTTGGGTCATGGATTGGAGAATTCTTTTTGATATTCGCAAAGCTTGGTCGATGTCTTCCTCCGTATGCACGGCACTTATGTACCATAGCCCTCTTCCGATTACCCGCAATCCCGCATCGTGAAGCCCCGCAATAAACTGCTTCAATCTATTCTTATCAAAGAGCTGAACATCTCTGAAATCATTCACCTCCTCTTTATCAATGAACCCGGTGTGGATAACCGGCCCCAACCCCTGTACTAATAAATTAACACCCACTTCCGCAGCCTGTTTTCTCAATCCTGACCGTAGCCTTTCTCCGAGTGCAAACATCTTGGAATAAGGGTTGTCTCTTTTCAGGATGCTTACGGTCGCCAATGCCGCTGCCACCGTCGGGTTGCACGAGTTCATGGTACCTGCATGAATAACCCGGGCTGTGACAATTTCATCCATCCAGATTTTCTTCCCTACTATTGCACTGATCGGGTAACCGCTGCCTATTGCTTTTGCAAAAATGGACATATCGGGCGTAACTTTAAAGTACCCTTGAGCACCCGAAAGTCCCAACCGAAACCCTGTAATCACCTCATCAAAAATCAGGGCAATTCCATATTCATCACACATACCTCTCAAGCCTTCCAAAAAACCCTCCTTTGGGGGAATACAACCACTGTTACACATCATGGGCTCTGTGATAATGGCCGCTATATCCTGATGGTTTTCTTGCAGAGTCTTTCGTACCAATTCCAAGTCATTCCATGGTAGGACTAAAAACTCCTCCCGTGACATCTCCGGCAATCCCTGACTCCAAGCATACACTTTCGGATGTAGTCGGTCTCCCAAGGCATCTGCGGAGGGCGCAGAAATCCCCCAAGAAACATTATCCAACCAGCCGTGATAGTGTCCTTCAAAGCGTAAAAATTTGGGTTTCCCGGTCTTGGAGCGGGCCACCCGAAAAGCAGTATGAACCGCCTCGGAGCCATCGAGGCAAAACCGCATCATCTCTGCGGAAGGGATAATTTGGTTGAGCATTTCTGCCAATTCTACTTCCTGCTGATGCTGCCCGGCAAAAAGTTGGCCCGCTTCGGAATAGTCGTGCACGGCGTCCAGCACTTCCCGGTTGGAATGGCCAAGGATAAGCGGCCCTTGGCTTAACGTAAAGTCCAGGTATTCATTACCATCTACATCATACAGGTGGACTCCCTTACCATGGGTATAAAACAGGGCATGTGGGTGGTTGTATTTTCTAAATTCGGAAGAGACCCCAGCGGCAAGTACTTTGCTCGCCCGGTCTAACCATTCCTTTGATTTGTTGTATTGGATATCTGACATAACTTTTATTCTTATTTTGATTTTGAGGAATATTCAGCGACAGGATGAAAGATTTCTTTGTTGAAGTCGGAGGTGTCTGTCTACAAGTTCCATCAAAGCATCTCCATTTTCGATCTGTTGAATTGCATATCTGTTATACTACATACACCGGCCTATTTGTCACAAAGCCCCGATAGGCACTTTTTAAAAACGCCAGCTCCTTGTTCCAAAAGTGAGCGAGGGCACAGGCTCTTTGCAAGTTAGGGTTTAAAAATAATTAAAATTACTTTGATGGCGGCAATAAGACGTTAAAATACCCAGTCAAAAGTTTCAGGAACCCGTAAACGTACTATCCGTATTCCTATAAATGGTATACTATTTTATACTGGAAAATCCCCGGTTTTGATAAACAATCGAACCCTATTGTGTAATTTTGAAAATCAAAGGTTACAAATTACCGGCTGGACCGTACTTATCTATGAAGCAAGATCCAATGTGGAATGATGTCCAAATTTTGGAAGAGCTCCGAAATGCCCAAACCATCAACCAAGCACTCGATAGGCTTTATGATGCTCATTACAGCATGCTGGAGTTCTTTATCCTTCAAAACAACGGTAGTCAAACAGATGCACAAGATACGATTCAAGAAACCATGGTTGTATTTGTCAACATGGTGCATGAAAACAAATATCGTAGAGAAGCCAGTATCAAATCTATGCTCTATAGCATCAACAGAAATGTATGGCTAAGCGAGTTGAGAAGGCGGAAGAACAGAGTCCAACGGGATATACTTTTCGAAAGTGAAAAAGAGATTGAAATAGGGGATTACAGTGAGGAGTTGATCAAAATGGAAGGATATACGATGATGATGGAGCTCTTTGATAAGCTAGGTAAAGGGTGTAGATCTATTCTTACTTTGTTTTATTTTGACAATCTCTCCATGGAAGAAATCGTGGAAAAAGAACAACTCTCCAGCGAACAGGTCCTGCGGAATAAAAAATACAAGTGCATGAAGGCACTTACCGCGAAGATTGAGTCCAGTGAAGAATTACACGAAAAAGTAAAAACAGCTTTAAGTCATGGATTACAGTGAAGATGATCGAATATTGATAGATTACCTGGATGGTAATCTAGGAAAAGCGGGAGTACAGATGTTGGAAAATAGGCTGTTGGGTGAGACAAAGCTAAAACAAAAGCTAGCCCTCTACGAATGGAGCAGGCAGGCGGTTCGGGTAACAGCTATTAAGAACCTTGTCGAACAAAGTCAACATGATTTTCTTAAGAACCGGAATAATGGCGGCCAATTAGTTGGGAAATCAGAACCGACTCCGATCAACCGAATTCTGTCTTTTAGGCAATTGACAGGAATAGCTGCCAGTATTCTGTTCTTTATCGCATTAGTTGGTGCTATATACCTAAGTACCATTTCTGGAAACGATCTTTATCAAGATAAATTTCTATCCTATGAAATCTCCTCTTTTAGGGGGGACTCGGAAAAAGCATCAACCATTCAAGACTTATACAAAATTGGTGATTTTGGAGCAGTTCTTTCTGTAGTCCCCGAAGGTGCAATGGAAGGTCTATCCAAAGATGAATTACTTTTGTTGGGTATTTCTGCCTTGGAAACTAACAAGCCACAACAGGCGCTAACCTACCTAGAAACGCTCAGCCAGCGAAATGTACTTGATCAGTCCGGCGAGTTGCAGGACGAACGGGATTTCTATGCGGCACTAGCACATATTCAAATGAATAACTTCAGCGAGGGATACGCACTAATTTCTCATATCACTCACGATCCCGCACATAAATATAACCGGAATTTCCCTTTTGGCTACCGTACTAAAATTAAAATGCTTTCTTTAATTAAATGACCAATTTTAATCCCTTGAATAGATATATTCTCTAGTAAATCTAAGGGATATGCCAAATGAGGTGTCGAATTCCTTCATTTGGGAAAGTCTCCCTTTTTTATCATATTCGTACTCATATAGTGGGACTAAGTTAGGTCCGTCGTCCTGATTACCATAAGCGACTTCTCTAGCTATCATCCGGTCCGCGTCATCATATCGATAAATTAATTCCCTAAAAGTTGCGTCCGGGTTCCCATAAATAATCCAGCTTTCTGTACCTATTCTACCGTTTTCATCATAGGCGTATCTATAGCCCTCCATCCCAAAACGGCTTTCAATCAACCTTCCTATGGAATCATAAGATTTTTCAATTAGTAATATTTTTTCTCTATCGGGACTTAGGTTATAGGTTGCGATTTCCATATCTAGCGAATTAAACACATACTCTTGAGCCACTTCCCACTCAATTACTCCGTTTCGCTTTCTGAAATTTATAAGGCGGACCCTGTTACCTCTTTCATCATATTCTGAAAGAGAAATCCGAGTCGTATCTGCATTCATATTCAGACCGACACTAAGTACCTGTTTGCCCTGTTGATCATAATAAAAATTTGAATAGCCTGTGGGGTCCGTCTCGGCCAGATTGAAAAATCTCACTTGGACTAGACGGTCAGTTGGCTGGGAGAGGTTGCTCGCCATGACAGCCATCAACCTTTTCGAAAAGGAATCTCCCAAACTTTCGATTTCGAGCTCATCTTCAACTTGACCATCGTCCGTTATTGTACAGCCATAAATCATGAGCAACATACCGATTAGTAAAGTGCCTGTAGTTATTTTCATTTCACCACATTTTAGATTACACTCTATTTGAACGTAATTTGCGCAGGTAAAGCCAGATACAGACGAAAATACTTAAAGCAATTATGAAAATCAATACCCATATCCATATAGGTATGGTGTTGATTTCCGGAGACAATCCTCCGATAAAAACGAGACTACTCCAAAAATAAGGATGATTGTATTGGGCCATTGTAGGGTCCCGTAGCAATTCCACCTTGGCAAGCTGAAGTGCTTTCGCCATAGAAACGCCATTTTCAAGATTTTTGTAAAATCGATGACTAAGATATGCGACTACTTTATCCTCAGCCTTCCAAATACTACCGACAATATTTGGGCAACCGGCGTAAGCAAATGCCCTGGATAGGCTGATAAGCCCTTCACTGCTCAGTATATTTCCCGAATGGGTGTCACAAGCACTTAAAAACACGAGGCGTGCTTCATGCAAATTCAAGGAATACAATTCGTCGTAATAGAGCCGGAAATCATCTTCATCGGGAAAAAAGGCAATAAACGCTCTATCCGGATCTTCTAATTCCGCTTTGGCATGCGTTGCCAGATGGATGATTGAAGCATTTTCTGCCACCGACAAAAACTGCTGTTTGGTAGCTTTATTATGTAAATATTTTTGTCCATTAACCCCTTCTAGCTCTACTTCTGCAAAAGGCAGCACAGAGAAATCCTCTTTCCCAACTGAATTCCCTATTTTGCTAAACGGTGCAAAACCCACCGCATTTTGGAGCAAATCGGGCTTTATTAACGGAGACGATGCCAAGAATTTAGCTGAAAACTGATAGGAAATCACATGGTTTTCGACTAAATACTTCCCATTTGTATTTATCAGCATCTCTATGGGTTGATTTGTCAACTTCCCATCCGGAAATACGACCCATGCTGCTTTAGACCCCAATAACGATTCCACATCAGAAAACAGAATATGGAATACCTCTCTGCTGACTTGATCCAGCTTGCTGCGACTCTTCCCCGATGAAGACAATAACAACTCCTGTAAGGAATCTAATTCATTGTTTAATTTATCTGCCTCCCGAATCTCGGTGGCCTGAATCCCTTCATTGGTGATGATAAATCGGTAAAGCATGCTTCCTTCCCAGAAAAAAGACAATAGGGCGGTATTACTTTGATTTGTAACACCGGAAATATATGTGTGATCCAACCTGTCTTTCACCCAAGTGGTGTCCATGGTAGTTGTCGGAGGCTGATAAGTAGAATAAATACGGGAAAGGGCAAGACGGATATCCCGTATCTTATTTTCCAAATATGGTATATTCTCCGGGTCCTCATTTTCAAGAATCTGTCGGTTAGTCTTAGAAAGCATCATTTTTAGATCCCTTTCCTCCTGCCTCTGAAAATGTGAAACTCCGGACTCAGTCCGTGTTAACTGCTCATTAAGCGCAAGCTCAAGAGCAGAGGATTTACTTTCCTCCGTCCAATTAAATGCTTGCCAAGCAAAGCGTTTATCTCCCGTGACACTATATCTTTTCATAGACGCCACTATGGCATCACGATAAGCCGCCTGGGTCTTTTCTCCCAAAAAAAGCCGGGCTTCTTCATTGTCATAAAAATTACCCATGTAATAGACCATAGAAAATGCGGCTCGGAAGGTATCAAAACCCAATATGAAAAAATCATTACTATATCCTGAGTTTGCCGCTTTCAGAAAAACATCTGCTTTTATCAACAAACAGTCAAAGAGAGCAAGCATCCCCCAATTGTTGGAACTCGGGTCGGGGTTTACCCGATAATCCAGCGAGGAGAAACCTTCACTAAATCGGACTATTGCTTGTTGAATTGCCTCCAAAGCAGGAGCGTAAGCTCCCTTTTCAAGATAAACCTTTGACAACAATTTATAAGATATACCCAACTGGTAGGTATTATCATAATTTTCTTTCTCTGTAACTCCTTTTTCCGAAATCAGCTTGCGTAACATACTTTCAGCCTGGGCATATTTCCCTTGTGCAATGTAAATGTCAGCTACAAGATTTCGGTTAACCAACAATTCCCTTTCGGTATCGGACTGAATCTGCTCCATGTAAAATGCCGCAGAATCAGGAAGGCTTCTTTCCACATATAAGGATGCCAATTTACTGTAAATGGCATCCGGCTTTGAGGTAAACTCAAGCAAATCAAGGTAAAGTGAAATCGCCTTTTTGAATTCCCTGAGGTTGGCGTAAGCCGATGCCTCATTGCTTTGAAAGCTCTCTATGGCGAAAAGCGCATTTGCGTTTGGAGGAGGCAAAGAAGTGTCTTTCCATACCAGCGACTTTGCTTTTGAAAAATAAGTGATCGCCTGAACATAATTACCCATTTCGTAGTAGGTGACGCCCAAGGAATTGTATAATCTGCCCTTATCATCGATGGATTGCTTTTGCTCCAAGATGCGCTCGGCCTGTTTTAAGTAAAAAATACTACTGTCTCCCTTGTTGAGCATAAAATAACTGTCGCCTAAATACAACAAAGGTTTGAATACAAGGGTGTCTGCCAATCCTCCTAGTTCAAAAAAATTCTTTGCCACTAACAGGCTTCGGATCGCCCGTTCCGGTTTTCCTTCTATCAAAAACAGTATCCCTAATTTTTGTTGGGAGTCAAACTGTATTTCTCTGGGGACCTCTGCGGAAGGAATTCTTAATAGCTCCTGAAAAATCCGTATAGCGAGGCTGTCCGTCTCTTCAGTAGGTTCTGGCAGTTCAAAAAGGCGAAGTCCCTCTTGATATAAATCAAATACCTTCTCGGATTGGGCAAAAAGAGGCGATAAGGTAACCAAATCCAGAATGACAAGAAGAAGAACCTTATAACTGATTTTCATTTAGGAGCAATTATCTTAACCTTGAGACAACCACCAAATAAGGAGGCCTTGCTCTGCCACTAGGAGGTGCCTGACGAGATCGGCTAGGCGCAACTCGAAAAAAGGGATTAGTAGCAAAATCCTCATCACCGAAGAGTTGTGTTTGCCTTTCTTCAATCTCTTCCAATAACTCGTGAGGTACATCACCCATCGTCTCAAAATAAAAAAAACGTAACCCGATGGAATTAAGTGCGCCGGCACTTTCATCGGAAAGGCGATAATACATCTCCACCTCTACCTCCTGTCCATTGGTCGGGTTTTGACCAAAAAATTCGTTGTCTACCGTCTGTTGCAAATCTATAGCTCCGTTTCTCTTATTAATTGCGATACCCAAATCAGAAATCTGGTTGCCATCCGGTCCTTTGACGTCAAAATGGCACTCCTCCTGATGATCTTCCATATCACACGGAGTGACACTGATCGAAGAATTGTATGTCGGCGTAACCTGAGTCTCCCCCTGATCTAAGACAAATCGACTATCAATGTAATTAATACCACCTATCGTCAGGGTATAACTACAGGCGGTTTGCATTGCTTCATTCTCTAGGATGATTTTGTACTTCAGACCCGCTTCACTGGCATTTATGTCAATCTCTCCCGTGTTCGGGTCAATGGACAACCCTTCAGGAAGCGAACGGAACGTACCCTCTAACATCTTTTGCGGCAGTACCTTGTGATCTACACCTTCACGGACATAAAAAATAGTATCGCCATAACTAATTCCCACACAATCCTCTAGTGGAAGATAGGATTCTAGCTCATTGTTTTCTGACCCAAAACAGGAAAAAAGACCTAAGGAAATAACGAAAAAGTAAACTTGTGGAAGTAATTTGTTTTTCATGAGGTTTTTATATTTTAAGTCCTAATCAAACCGGATTTCAAAATTATATTTCACCAGCCCTAGTTTAGGGCTGAGGAAATATTATTTCGCATACGGTTTGATTAAGACTTAAAATATAAAACCCTCATGAAAAACAAATTACTTCCACAAGTGTACTTTTTCGTTATTTCCTTAGGTCTTTTTTCCTGT
>DATHWC010000065.1:0-3830 GCA_035460985.1 Lunatimonas sp. | reverse complement strand
TTTATTTCACATTTTAGCTTCTTTCCCGTTACCAGGTCCTTGGGAAATTAGGGTTAAATTCTTCTTTTGACTCCGAGTCTTCTGTGTAAATATTTGATTCAACCCGCTTTGTCTGCAAGGGTTTTTCTACCTCCTTGTTTAGTTTGGATTTTTTCTCATCCATAATCGAATACAGCTCTTCTCTACTTACCGTATTCAATTTACTAGATTTAGCTGCTGACTTCACAGCATCTACATCTACTGTTCGGATTAAGCTGTTTAGCTCAGCACCCTTATGGATGAAAATCTGCTGCGTAGTAATATTCCCGGAGACCTTGGCAGTTGCATATATGGTGGTCTCCCCTTCAATAAAAAGGTCACCTACCACTTCGCCACTAATACTGATTTCCGCCGCGATTATATCCCCGGTTATGGAAGCCTTTTCACCTACAACCACCTTTTTATCTGTCCGAATACTTCCAACCAAGATCCCATCTGCACGTATGTCGCTTTTGGAAATAATATCTCCGGTGAGCTCAAATCCCAAAGACAATACGGTCACCTTACTTACATTGCCTCCATCGTCCTGTTGTTTGTTGGATCCAAATTTCATACGCTTAACCTTCTTTTTCTTGCTTAAAAGTAGTGATTATAGTAGAACTGTTACCCAAGTCCAGCCCTACAGCCTTGTCCTTAGCCCCACCATTGATGGCCAGGCTATTATAACAATAGCCAATTGAGGCTAATTGTTCAGGAGACTCGGGAACATGTATGTTTAGGAAGCCATCAAATTCTTCTTTAAACATATTTACCAAATCCGTATAATTTGCTCCACCCCCGGCCAGATACAAATCCGACGATTTTGCAAAATCCCTGTCAGTAAATGCTTTGCGCAACGACGGAGAGACCACATCTTGGTAGTATTGGACAATTACTTGCTTTCTTAAATCCTTTAAGTCAATCCGCTTCCGATTTAGAATAATTGTCCCCTCACTGAAGTTCTGATCGATTTGATGTTCTGTTTTAAGATCCAGGTAATTGTCCTTCTGCAGTTCCCGGGTAATCAAATTAATGGCATACCGCAGTCCAAAGGTGGAAACACTGGAACGCTGTACCAATCCACCTTCCGTACTGAGGATGGCCTCCATCGTACCGTAGCCTAGGCTGACCATGAAGAAATTCTTTGGTGCGTCGGGGACTAGTTGCCTCACTGCCATACTGGCTCCCACGACTTCCGGTACAATGGCAACCCGATCTACTTCTACTGCCATCTTTTTTCGGCCACCACCGCCGTACGTTTGTGTATCGTATTCAATGATATGTTCGTTTTCAAGCAGTCGGTAAGCGCCTTCCTTAAATACTTGAAAAGTAGAAAAAGGAAAACCCGTAGTTACCGTGATTGGGCTACCAAGTTTCTGGGAAGCCAGTAATAATGCCGACTTTAAAAAAATTCTATAATCAACCTCTTCCGGTGAACTATTAATATTTCGGTGTGGGGAAGTTCCCTCGGAAAGCGCCAATTCTCCGACAAGATATCCCACATTATCATGATATATCTTTAACCCGGAAACTAAATCCCTAGCTACGTTTCTTAATTCCAAGTTACTACTTTCCAATACACTGGGATATTTGATTACTTCTATCATGGAAATTTCTTTGTTACTATTGGTTCAAAATTTAAAAACTAAACGCTGTCTCTCTTTCAATATTACTGACCAAAATCATCCAAAACGGCTGAATTGGCTGATTTAGCCGACTCTCACAAAAATATGGTTAATCCATCAACTTTAATATTTTTTTTGATAAATCTTCGGCAATTGTCTTAAGAATAAAGAATATTTCCTTAGACTAATCCTTTTTTTCGTTAGATATTGAGCTGAATTATTAACCATACGATTTATCAAAGCGATAATTGACAAATGATGTCATCTTTCTTGTAAAATAATATTTTTTTATTATGTGAAAGATTGTTTCCAAATTATCGTTTTAATATTTAAAATGCAAGACTAAAAGTACATTCTTGCCAAGATTTATCTGATTGGTCAAAAATTTATTAAAATTAAAAACAAACCTGCAATTACGCTGGCCTAGTATTTGAGTCAAGACAAATTTGCGAACCATAACCCTCACCAAATAACCTTATCTATGAATAATATCCTAAAATGCATTCTCATTGCCGGCCTACTCACAGTAGCCGCCGCCTATAATCAAGTCCACGCACAAGAATTTTCCATAGGACCAAAAATCGGGGTTTCACAAGGGAACGTGCAGGTGAATGGAACCGATTTTTCAACAGGAAACTCCAAGTTGGGATATCATGTGGGTCTTTTTGCCCGTCTCGGAGGAAATAGTATCTATTTTCAGCCGGAAGTATTATATACCAATACAGGTGGAGAATTTGAAAGTTCACAAGGAAGTACTACAGTAACCTATTCAGCATCATTTAGTAGAGTGGACGTCCCTGTCATGTTCGGGTTTAAAATTGCCGAAGTATTTCGCATTCAAGCGGGTCCTGTGATGAGTTTTCTACTTGACTCTGATTTGAATTCCGATGGAGCGGGATTAACCTCCCCCGACTATAATAGTGCAACTTTAGGCTATCAAGCCGGAATAGGCTTGGATGTTGGAAATATGATTTTAGACTTCAAGTATGAGGGCCCACTTGGCAAACAAGCGGACAGCATTGCGGGGTTTGCGACAGATCAGCGCCAAAACCAACTTATTCTTTCCCTTGGAATTCGCCTTTTTTGACAAAAAAAATCAAAAACGCCGCCTGCCCAATCGCTACTAAATAAGTTGATCGAGAGAGTGCCTTGGTTTTTGTTGAAGCCGTCTATATTGAGAGGGAGTCATTCCTGTGGTCTTTTTAAATTGGGCTGATAGGTGCTGCACACTGCTATACCCCAACTTAAAGGAGGCTTCGCTTAAATTTAACTCCCCATAGCTAAGCCATTCCTTTACCTTTTCAATCTTAAGGTTAATAAAATATTTCTCAATCGTGATTCCCTCCAAGCTGCTGAATAAATGGCTCAATATAGAATAATCCTCGTCCAACGCCGCCCCAAGGTATCTGGTCAAGGCAAAAGAATCAGGGACTTCAGCCGCTGACACTACCGCCATAAGCGTATTTTTTATTTTTTCGATTTTTTGCACCTCCTTGTCCAGAAGTAACTCAAAACCCAAGTCCTCCAACTTCGACAAAAACAATAGTTGGATAGTTGTTTCAATAGATCCTTTAAGGTATGCCCTTCCTAAGCTAACGTGATCAAATGGAATGTTCAATTCGACTAAAACATTTTCCACAGCATAGATACATCGGGGACAAACCATGTTTTTAATTCTCAATTCCACCATGTTAGATTAACAACTGTCATATCCCTTTAATTCCTACTCAAAAAAAAAGAGCCCCTACTGGGGCTCCATGCGCATGTTAGTGGTTAAATTATTAAGTGTTATCTTGCAGAGATGTATTTTCCAAATCCGTCTGACTCAACGATTTCGAAAGAGACATTTTTCAACGAATTGAGGTTTTTGAAAGTAAAACGCTTACCGAAGGTCTCTTCGTCAAATTTCTCCTCGTGAATTAACTCGTATCCTTCATAAATCCGGACAGTCTTTTCAGTCTGGTCCAAATTCCTAACTAAGAGGGCAATGGTTTTATTATCCAAGACTTTGGTATCTGCGACATAGGTTGATTTTCGTTGAGTCGGTGTTAAGTCGACATCGAAAGCTTTAAATGTTTTCCCATTCGGCTCAGAAACCTCAAGGTGATAGGTACCTACCGCCAGGTTAGTCAAATCATAATTCCTGTAAAAAAGCTTTTCCGCATCGATTACATCTTTATAAACTAC
>DATHWC010000064.1:0-4252 GCA_035460985.1 Lunatimonas sp. | reverse complement strand
TCTGAACCTGCCTCCAGCAGTTTTCGGGCATCTTCTAATTCATACATATGAGTTGCGATCTGATAGCCCAGTTCATGGGATCGATCAATCACTGCTCGATAAACTTCCTCAGGCATCTTTTCCGAAGTGCCCAGATTATCGTCTACCCGGATCTTCATAAAATCCACGCCCAAGTGTTGGTTGTATTCCACATCCTCCAAGGCTTCTTTTGGTATATTTCCTGTGATCACTTTTCCGGCAATATATAGTCTGGCCCTTGACTCCGGGTAGTTATCGTTTACCTGCCGGAATGGTACACCTTCCTCTTTGTCATCTCCCAGGCTAACTACCGTGGTAACCCCATACCGGGCATAAATGCGGAGGTTATCCAATACGTTTTCTGCGGAATAATGGCCACCTTCAATTCCTTTGGCCTGCCCAACATGCCCATGGCCATTGATCAGACCGGGAATGATTGTTTTGCCTATTACCTCTATCACCTCAGCTTCATCGGGAAGGGTGACTTCTTCCCGGGATCCTACGGCAACTATCCTATGGTTTTGAAGGAGCAATACGCCGTTGGGAATGGGTTCATTGCCTGATCCATCAATGATGGTCGCACCGACAAATGCCGTATAGGGATGTTCTGTCACTTGTTCTGAAGTGGCACAGGAGAGGAGAAAAAGGGCCAGTAGTGGAATTAAGATCAGTTTATTCATATCCTTAAGGTATTTAATATTTTCGTAATAGCACAATTGGAATTCGTCATTGCGAACCTGCTAAGATTTTTTTTTATGAAGCCCCGAAAGCAGGTGTGGCAATCTAGTTGTAGGTTTTTTCCGGCGACCATCTAGATCTCCCTCTCCGCTCATCGGTAGAAAGGGGAAGCATAATCCTCTTTTTAATAAATTATTAAATGCCCCCATAAGTATCAAATAACCCCCTTTACTAGAGCGCAGGGGTAGAGAGGGATTTTAGTATCATTCATTATCTTTTTTAAGTCGAGGCAGACCTGTCTACCGGTAGGTGGGCACAACTGTACACAACTGGCTCACATCACCCGCCCTTCCGAGTGCAGATCATAGGCTGCTACCAGGGTCTGGTGTTCGGGGGATGAACCATACCGGGGATATTTTTCAACCTCTTCGCGGTTTTCTGCATACTGGGGGAGGTACTTGGAATCGAGGCTGTCCCATACCACCATGAGATATTCATAGGGGATCTTACTGTCTCTTCCGGCTTCCAGCCAGCTTTCAAATATGGATTCATCTAAGGACTGTGGAAAATCCGGGCTTTCGAACATGGGTTTGGGGTTGGTTATAATATAAAGGTAAAAATTAATTTGGGTTTCCGTAAGGGCGAAAAATCTTTCGCCCTTACGGAAACCGTTGTCGTTGTTGTCTATCCCGCAGGAGCGGGATGTTGTCATTGTTGTCGGTGTGGCGTTAAAACCATATATCACCATTTCGACATTAGTAACCTTTAGAGTTTAACGATCCTTTGAAACCATTATGGGTAAATTTGGATTAGGCGCACACCGACAACGGACCGCTTTTTTGCGGTCCTGACAACCTGACAACGGGCCAAGCGGCAGCGGCCCTGACAACCATTTTCCGCGAGAGCGGGGAATGCTGGTGGACCTAAATGATATCCCTCTTCAGAATGACATTACCGGTAATTAATATAAATTTGCAACGGCAGTAGGGAAACTGACCGCTAAATAGGTCCTGGTCAGAAGAGCAGAACCATGGAAATAAAATACAAACGGGTGAATGAGCGTGTAAAGAAGAAACTGATCTTAGTGGTCAAACTGGTGGTGACCGGCCTGGCGATATGGCTGGTGCTGAACCAGGTGGATTTAGATGAGGTCGGGGATACCATTTTTAAGGCCAATCCATTCTATTTATTGCTTGCACTTTTCTTCTTTGTTGTTTCCAAAGTATTTGCTGCCATGCGGTTAAGGTATTTTTTTGAAGAAATAGGGGTTTATCTTTCTTCGGAATATAACTTTAGACTTTACCTTATCGGGATGTTTCACAATTTGTACCTACCGGGAGGAGTTGGGGGTGATGGATATAAGGTCTACCTATTGCATAAGGAAAGCCAAAAATCAGTCAAGAAACTGATCAGTTCCGTACTGTTCGATCGGATAAATGGGTTGGTGGCTTTGTTTTTTTTGGCCTTGCTGCTTTCGCTGATCAGTTCGATCAGGTTGGTTTTCGGTGAATGGGAATGGGCTGTATGGGTATTGTTTGTACTGGCCTTTCCGGTTTATTTTATAGGGACCAAGTGGCTGTTTTCCAAGTACCATAAAAATCTGTTTACCACCAGCGGGCTATCCTTTATCAGCCAGGGGATCCAACTCATCTGTACTTATTTTCTGCTGTTGAGCCTTGGGGTGGATGAAAATATCATGGCCTATCAGGCGCTGTTTATGTTGGCGTCGATATTGACCATTGTTCCGATTACCTTCGGAGGAATCGGTATCCGTGAGATGGTGTTTATCTACAGCTATCAAACCCTGGGCATGGATAGGGAAATAGGGGTCAGCTTCAGCTTGTTGTTTTTTGTCATCACGGCATTGGTTTCTTTTTCCGGTGCCTTAATACGGAACAGGCCAAAAGGAGATCAGGATGTGGTGTTGAAGGATAAAGGACTAAGCCCTGAGAGGGCGTAATATTTTAAGCGATGGATGAAGCACATTCTAATTCGGTAAAGGTGTTTTTTCCAAGCCCAGACACGCCTTTCGAGATTGAAATGTGTCGGAAATCGAAATATATCCACTATTAAACTGTATTGACCATCAATAGCTATAAAGGGCAAACCTCCAATAATAGTCATTGTCGAACAGTTGGAAATCGGGACTTCTGTAAACGACAATTACCCTAATCAGTCCACATCAATTTTCCAATTTAGATATGGGGATGATTAAAACCCGCTATCCCCATTAGCCCTGAGAGGGCGTAATATTTTAAGCAATGGATGAAGCACATTCTAATTCAGTAAAGGTGTTTTTTCCAAGCCCAGACACTCCTTTCGAGATTTAAATGTGTCGGAAATCGAAATATATCCACTATTAAACTGTTTTGACCATCAATAGCTATAAAGGGCAAACCTCCAATAATAGTCATTGTCGAACAGTTGGAAATCGGTACTTCTGTAAACGACAATTACCCTAATCAGTCCACATCAATTTTCCAATTTAGATATGGGGATGAGTAAAACCCGCTATCCCCATTAGCCCTGAAAGGGCGTAATATTTTAGCGATGGGTGAAGCCCATCGTAATTCGATAATTGTGTTCTTTCAAGCCCTGTAAGGGCGTAATATACTAGCGCTTAAAACTGTAAATAAAATTGGATTCCTATTTACATTTATCTACAGAACATTACTATTATTTAATTCCAAAACATTTTATAATCCATACAACTTTTATTAATAAAGATAAATTAATCAATTATGGGACAGTCACTTGCTCAAATTTATATCCACCTTATATTTTCAACTAAAAACCGTCAGCCATTACTCCATTCACCCTTTGAGGAGGAACTCCATAGATATATTGGAGGTATTTGCAATAGAAAGGATTGTATCCCAATAAAAATAGGAGGTTATACAGATCATGTACATATATTGTGTAAACTCTCAAAGAAAGTTACCATTATGAATTTATTAGAGGAAATTAAATCACATTCATCTAAATGGATCAAAACATTAGATAAATCATTGGAAAATTTTTATTGGCAAGATGGATATGGCGCATTTTCAATAAATCCTGCACAAATTGATGCAGCCATAAAATATATCGCAAATCAGAAAGAGCATCATAAAAAAATATCATTTCAGGATGAATACCGTGCCTTTCTCAGAAAATATCATGTGGAATATAATGAACGCTATGTTTGGGATTAACCATGAATATATATCGCCCTTTCAGGGCTTGATTTAATCCTATGATTTATTCGAGGGGCTGCACCCCTCGCTGTGGTATTACGCCCTTTCAGGGCTTTTCTTTTGGATTACTAAGGAGCTCTTAAATCCAGTTGAGCTTAATATTTTCAATGTTTAACCGGCTGATGGTGGCTTTAAGATCGGCTACTTTTTGTTTGTGACCGGGGATTTTGGTTTCGTGGGTTTCCACCAGGATCAGTCCGATGTTTTTATAGGTTTCGTTTTTTATCAGTGTTTTCAAGATCTCTATTTCCGCACCTTCTACATCCATTTTCAATATATCAACTTTCCTGTCCAGGTTGGTGATAAAGCTGTCCAGATCC
>DATHWC010000063.1:0-26349 GCA_035460985.1 Lunatimonas sp. | reverse complement strand
CCGCAAAGTACGCGAAGAATCCGCAGAAGACGCAGAGAAAAAGATAGAGTAGAAATATAAAAAATAAAAATCCTCAGCGTCCTTTGCGAGAACCTCAGCGTCCTTTGCGGTTAATAAAACAAATTCTACAATAAGGCAATACGAAGAATGACGGAAAACGAAGTAGCAAATAGAGTAATTGGTTTAGCTATTGAAGTTCATTCAGCGTTAGGCCCGGGTTTGTTGGAAAGCGCATATCAGGAGTGTCTTTTTTATAAAATAGCTAAATCTGGGCTAAAAGTTGAAAAACAGAAACCAATGCCCTTGATATTTGAAGAAGTGAGACTGGAATGTGGTTATAGAATTGATTTGTTGGTTGAAGGCAAATTAGTAATTGAAATTAAAAGTGTAGAAGCTTTAAATGACATTCACTTGGCTCAAACACTAACATATCTAAAACTGGTAGTCATAAATTAGGGTTGCTAATCAACTTCAATGTGGCTCTATTAAAAAATGGAATTAAAAGAGTAGTAAATGGATTGTGAACTTTATAACCCATTATGTTTGAACCTTTAGGGACCGCAAAATTCGCGAAGAATCCGAAGAGGATGCAAAGAAAAAGATAGAGATGGAAAAATAAATAAACTCAGCGCCCTTTGCGAAAACCTTTGCGCCCTTTGCGGTTAAATTACTCATTAGTTGGCTTGTTTCTCGGTGAAAATTAGGTAACTTATTTTTCGATAATTTAGCCTATTTTCTTTACCATCCGATGCCCGCCTTGAAATACCTTTGCTTAACATTACTCATTGCCTTGGCCTGTACGCCCCATACCAGTGTTTCTGTTCATAAGACCACTGGTATTTGTATATATGGAGCAACCCCGGGAGGAATTGCTGCGGCGTTGGCTGCTGCACAATACGGTGAAAATGTATTGCTGATTGCATCTGGGGACCACCTAGGAGGGTTGTTTACCAGCGGCCTATCCCACTCGGATTTTCATTCTTTTGAATCCCTCTCCGGGACATTTCTGGAAGTTTCGAAAAGGGTGGAAGCCTATTATGAGAAGACCTACGGGGTGGATTCTCCTCAATTGGCCGCAAGCTTTGAAGGTACTTTTGCAGAGCCAAAGGTCAACCTCCTTGTTTTGAGGGAGATGATGGCTGCTTATCCGAACCTGGCCATTATCAAAGAGGCACGTTTAAATGGTGTAGACCGCAACGGAAACACGATCAAGTCAGCTTCATATTCATCGAAGGAAGGAGTTTTCAATGTTGACGCCGAAGTGTTTATTGATGCCACCTATGAGGGGGATTTGATGGCGATGGCAGGCGTGCCCTATGAAGTGGGCAGAGAGGGAAAGCAGAAATTTGGCGAATCACTAGCCCCCGACGTAGGGGATGAGGAACTACAGGGATATAATTTTAGGTTTTGTGCCACAAAGAAAGTTGATAACAGGGCTCCTGTTGTAGCGCCGGAAGGATACAATCGGACTGATTTTTTGGATTTGATCCCCATCCTTGAATCCGGAGATATTCAGCAGGTATTTGGTTATCCCTCAAAGTGCCTTTTCAAAGCCCATCTACCCCCCCTACCCAACGATAAATACGACATCAATGATGTATCCAATGGGCTGGTAAGGCTGTCTATGCCGGGCCATAACCTGGGGTGGCCGGAAGGGGACCAGAATCAACGATTGGATATTTTCCAAGACCACCTCCGATACAATGTGGGACTATTGTATTTTTTGCAAAACGACGAAACTGTCCCTAAGAATTTCCAAAAGGAAGCTTTGGAATGGGGCTGGTGTTTGGATGAATTTGAAGACTACGGAAACTTACCCCCAGAATTGTATGTGCGTGAAGCCCGTAGAATGCAAGGACAATACATTTACACCCAAAAAGACAGCGACTACTACTCAGAGAATGATGCAAGGGCTTTATACCATGCGGATGCCATAGCGATGGGCGATTACGGGAATAATTGCCATGGTACCCGGCATATAGGTCCTCTAATCGGTGGGAAACACGAAGGGGAATTTTATAATCCGGTGCCGCCCTATCAGATTCCTTATGGGGTTTTATTGCCTAAGGAAGTCAACAATCTGCTGGTACCGGTGGCCGTTTCCTCCTCTCATGTGGGTCTCAGTGCATTGCGTCTTGAACCTATCTGGATGTCGTTGGGGCAAGCGGCGGGCCATGCAGCCGGATTGGCAGTTAAAAATAAGAGTTCTGTTCAAGAGCTAAACATTTCATTGCTTCAGAATATGCTTCACAAAGATGGATCAACTACGATTTATGTTAGTGATGTTCTGCCGGGCGATCCCGATTTTCTAGCCGTACAGTGGTGGGGTACACAGGGTGGGTTACATGGCATGGAACCAAAACCCCAATCTGGGGCCAGGGGAAAAAATATCCATGGACAATATTTTGAAGCTGCCCCCGGACATGAATTAAATCCCGCAGTGGAGCTGACGCCTTCAATTAGAGACCGTTGGATGAAATTGGCTGATAAATTGGGTATTGCGGAGGAATCCTTGGTAAAGGCTCGGACTAGGGGGGACTTTATAAGGAAGGCATATGCCTATTTTTTAAGGGAAAAGTAATTCGCTAAATGGATAAATTTATCCGTTTTTCAGCACATTCCGAAGTAGACCTCCTAAATGAAAATTGGCAGTCAGTGAACTAAAACATTTGTTTAACTTTTTTATTAATTTTGTCAAATAATTTAATGAAAAGGTAATATAATTTGAATAGAGCAGCCTTCTTTTAAGTATATTTTTGCGATCTCTAAAATTTAAAATCAATAAAAACCATTTATCATAATTTTGTATTTCAAATGTCGGTTTTTAGATTAATAACTAAAAATACTTTATGTTTGCTTTCATATTGGTACAATAAATTATTTATTAGTAAAATCCTTAATTTATTCGTGAAATTATTAAAAATAGGCTAAATAAATAATTATTATTGATTAAAAAAAATAATAAAGTTCATAAAAAGTAAATAAAAAATATGTTTAATTATATTATTTTATATTAAATTTTATTTTCAAATAAAACCCAATAGTTAGATCTAAATAAATTATTATGAAAAAAACGCTACAGAACAGAGGGATTTTCCTCACCAAATTGATGTTGATTTTCTATTTCTTGCAGGGAGCTTCTATGAATTTGCTTCTTGCTTCAAATGGAGATAACATGGGAACGAGCACCAAGGCACCTGAATCTCACGTTGCGCTCAATGAGGCAATTGATATTTCAGGTAGAGTAACGGACGAAAATGGAGAACCCTTACCCGGTGCGACAGTTACTATTCAGGGTACTACTAGGGGAACAGTAACCGATTTGGATGGTAACTTCTTGATAGACGCCCCGGAGGGATCAGTCTTGGTCTTCTCCTATATAGGCTACGATTCCAAGCGAATCACCATCGGAAACCAATCTGTATTGGAGGTGCAGTTAGAGCAAGATGCGGCCTCCTTGGAGGAAGTTGTTGTGGTGGGTTATGGTACGCAGAAAAGAATTAACCTGACTGGGGCTGTGGATCAAATTGGCAGCGAACTGTTTGAAAATCGCCCCATGACCAATTTGACACAAGGTTTGCAGGGTGCCTTGCCCAATGTCAATATCCGATTGTTGGATGGAAAGCCAACTGCTTCCCCAAGTATAAACATAAGAGGGGCGACCTCAATTGGACAGGGCGGCAGTGCATTGATATTAATTGATGGCGTGGAAGGCGATCCCAGTATGTTGAATCCCAATGATATAGAGTCTGTCTCGGTATTGAAAGATGCTGCCTCTGCGGCAATATATGGGGCAAGAGCTGCATTTGGTGTAGTGTTGATTACCACAAAAACTCCAAAAAGAGATGTGTTTTCGGTGAATTATGGGACCAACTTTAGCCTTAAGCAGCCAACAGTAAATCCCAATTATGTGTCCGATGGATTAACCTGGGCCACGATGTTCAACGATTCATTTTTTGCGTGGGAAGGTACCTATCCCCAGAATGTAAATAAGACGCTACCGTTTTCTCAGGAGTATTTGACTGAATTGGAGAGAAGGTCCAACAACCCCAATCTGCCACGGACAGAAATTGGCCCGGATGGGAACTATGTATATTATGAAAGTACTGATTGGTTTGATCTTTTGTACAAAGATCAAATGGTAACGATGGAGCATAATCTTTCTGTTTCCAGAAGTTCTGAAAAATCGGAGTTTATGATTACCGGCAGGTTTTTCGATCAGGAGGGACTCTTTAACTATAATTCTGACGATTACCGAATGTTGAATTTGCGGGCTAGAGGAAGTATTGAACTTTTCCCCTGGCTACGTGTAAACAACAACTTTGACCTTTCAAACAGAAATTATTTCAATCCCTTGAACGTAGGAGAGGGTGGGGGAATCTGGCGGAATATTGCGGATGAAGGTCACCCACTTGCACCCATGTTGAACCCGGATGGTACGATTACCCATTCCGGAGCGTTTACTGTTGGAGATTTCTATTATGGGAAAAACGGTATAAGCACCCGACGAAGAATCGTCAGGAACATGACAGGTTTTGATGCCGATATCATTAAGAACAAGCTAAAACTAATAGGTAATTTTACCTATCAAAACCTAGCAAACGACGAAACCCGAAGACGGGTTCAGGTTCCATTCAGCAGAACCCCCGGAGTTGTAGAATATGTTGGTAACCAATATAATGATTTAAGGAATGTCGTTAACAATACCGATTATATTGCTACCAATGTGTACGGCGAGTATAACGGGAAACAAGGAAATCATGAATTGAAACTGACAGCGGGTATCAACTATGAGAAATCCCAATTCAATCAACTGGAAGCTCAACGAAACGGACTGATTTTCGAAGATGCTGAAAACTTAAATCTGGCTCTCGGAACGGCTATCAATACGGCCGGAGCCTTTGAGGGATGGCAGATTTTTGGCGGTTTTGCCCGTGCGAACTACATCTTCAAAGACCGTTACCTCGTGGAGTTCAACGGAAGATATGACGGTTCTTCAAAATTCCCCACCAATGAGCGGTATGCTTTCTTTCCCTCCGGATCTGTGGGATGGCGGGTCTCAGAAGAGTCTTTTTGGCCGGTATCAGAGGATATAATTTCCCACTTGCAATTTAGAGCCTCGTATGGTTCACTTGGAAGCGGTAATATAAATTCCTATGCGTTTTTAGAAACGTTCTCGATTTCCCAATCCAATAGAATATTGAACGGATTGCTTCAGCAGAGAACCAGCAGACCTTCCGTATTGCCGGACGGATTGACTTGGGAGACAGTGACTTCGCAAAATGTGGGCTTTGATCTGGATATGTTTAGAGGGAAAATCAGGTATTCTTTTGATGCCTATGTTCGGGAAACTACCGACATGTATACCATCGGAATGACCCTTCCGGCAGTATTTGGAGCAGGTTCTCCCAGAGGAAACTACGCGGATATGAGGACCACGGGATGGGAAATGTTGCTAAGTTTTAGAAACAATTATGAATTAAAAGGAAAACCACTTGGCGTTCAAATGAGCCTTAATTTCTCAGATAATAGAGCTCAGATTCTTAGGTATAACAATCCAAATAAATTCCTGAACGATTATTATCCAGGTATGTGGATTGGGGAAATGTGGGGATATACCAACGATGGTTATTTCACATCCGCTTCTGATATAGAAGGCCATGCGGACCAAAGTATGTTTTTGTCTACATCTAGCGGACAGTATTTCCCGGGAGATATTAAGTTAAAGGATATAAATGGAGACGGTCGGGTTACCCCGGGCGACAATACCGTTGATAATCCGGGTGATAGGAGAATAATTGGGAATTCCGCTCCAAGATATGCTTACGGTATAAATTTGAGTGCTGATTACAGTGGCTTTTTCTTGTCGGCTTTCTTTCAGGGAATTGGCATGCAGGACTGGTATCCAAGTAACGAATCGAACGCCTTTTGGGGGCAGTATAATAGGCCTTATGGAGATATTCCAAAATGGCATCTTAATGAAGGAATGATATGGTCACCTGAAAATCCGGATTCTTTCTTGCCAAGGTATGTAACTAGATTGGCAAATAGAAATGGTGCAATTTTAAGATCACCCCAGTCAGCCTACGTAATGAATGCGTCCTACATTAGGTTGAAGAATCTTCAACTAGGATATAACTTTCCCACACAAATGCTTCGTGGCATCAAGGGGCTACAGGCCGCGCGGATATTTATTGCCGGAGAGAATATTTGGACCTTGTCACCATTGTATAAAATTGTGGACAATATCGACGTGGAGAACGTAACGGCACCTTCAGATCAAGTTTTTACAGGTTCGAATGCCGGCGATGGATATAACTATCCCATGCTGAAAAGTTATACACTGGGTGTTAATGTCACATTTTAATTTGAGAAAAGATGAAGCGAAATATATATTATTTATTATCCATTTGTTTATTAATTGGTTTTTCCGGCTGCGATCTGGAGGAGTTACCCACAGATACAGCGGATAGTGCCGCGGTTTTTGGTAGTGAAAGTGGGTTGAGGTTATATTCTGTCTCTTTTTATGACTGGTTGCCGTCAGCAAACAACATTCACCAAGCAGACGCGATTTCTGATTATGCCGCAAGGAGAAATGTGCCTGATTTTCTAAGATCAGGGGTCTACAGCTCCAGAGTCAATGACAATACCTCCGCATCTGGATATGATCTTGTCGCACTGGGAGGGGATTGGAATTGGGGCTGGGGAGCTTTGAGGAACATCAATTATTTCCTGGTCAACAACAACAGTCCCCTTATTTCGGAAGAAGTCAAAAACCATTATAACGGAGTTGCCAGGTTTTTCAGGGCATGGTTCTATTTTGAAAAGGTCAAGCGATATGGCGATGTGCCATGGATAGATGTTCCCTTAGATGTCGAAGATCCTAAATTATATGCCGTGCAGGATCCCAGAACCTTGGTAATGGATAATGTTTTGGCAGATATTGATTACGCCATTGCCAATATCAGGGATGACAATGAGCCTTCAAGGACATTAGTCACTCGGGATAATGCGCTGGCGCTCAAATCAAGAATAGCTTTATTTGAAGGTACTTTCAGAAAGTACCACTCCGATTTGGGGTTGGCCAATACGGCCCAAACTTGGCTAAATGCTTCAATTCAAGCGTCTGAAGCCATTGTTGGTTCAGGTCGGTACAGTTTGAATACCAATGGAGGACCGGAAATGTCCTATAGGCAGGTATTTACCAGTGAGTCGGTGGTTGGGTCAGAAGTCATGATGGCAGTTTTGTCTTCGAATAATTTTGGAATTCGACATGCTGCAAATTGGTATTACACCAGTGCTACTACGGGTATTAGGTTTACGTTTATCCGACCTTTTATTCACACTTATCTGAATTTGGATGGAAGCCCGTTTACAGATGATGCGGGATACGCTACTAAAGTGTTCAAAGAGGAAGTAACCAACAGGGACAACAGATTGCGCCAAACCATTAGAACAGCGGATTATACACGGATTAGTGGAGGTGAGCGGGTTCCCGCACCCCCTGCGTTCAGCTATACCTATACTGGTTATCAGCCAATAAAATGGTCCATGGATGAGGTGGCCATTGACGGAGGTAACAATAACGTCAATGCAGTTTCTTTGTTTAGATATGCGGAAGTACTGCTCAATTTGGCAGAGGCCAAAGCGGAAACCGGAACCATGACAACAGAAATATGGACCGGAACAATAGGTGCGTTGAGAGAAAGGGCCGGCATAACCGGAGGAACTCAAACCCTCCCCGTTCAAATAGATCCATATTTGCAGCAGACTTATTTTCCGGATTTGACTGACCCCGTATTATTGGAAATCAGGAGAGAAAGAGGCATAGAACTGGCGATGGAAGGGTTTAGATTCTACGACTTGGTACGATGGAAAAGAGGTGAACTGATGGAAATGCAATGGAGTGGAATATACGTTCCAGAAGCAAACCAGTTGATCGATCTAAATGAAGATGGGGATCCGGATGTGTTCTTTTTCACTACTGAACCCCCTACCAGATTGGATGGAGTCACCTATATCAACGTAGCCGCCGATCCACACCGTCTAAGGAACGGTACCTCTGGAGAGATTATTTGGCTGGATAATATTGAAAAGGAGTGGGAGGATAAGAAATACTATTACCCCATACCCCAATCACACATGCTGTTAAACCCCAACTTGAGACAAAATACAAATTGGGATTAAAAGGAATGGTTTAACGCAATTATTAGGTCCAACCAGTTTCTGGTTGGACCTCTTTCTTTGTTAGAAAACGAGTCTGAAGACCGTTTATTTACATTTATAATAGCATTATTATCCAAAAGTCTTCAAACAAGGAGAAAGCGTTTTACAAACTGGCTAACTTTTTGTTAAGAACGTTCCTACCAATTATGTAATTTGTAACGCCCATAATAAGAAAATTAGCCAAGTTTGAATTTTAAATTAAACAATTAAAATATACCCATGAAAAAACCTATACCGGTGCAAAATGAGAGAATAATCTCCGAGGATAAATTATGGACGAAGAGGTTCTTTATTAAGACATTATTGAATGGATTACTGGTAGTTTTACCAACTATTATTATATTATTTTTACTCTCTTTGATTTTTAAATTTGTCTTTAATTTAGTAGCACCTATCAGCGCATTATTGGATAGAAATGCGGAATCGCACGCATTTTTCACCAATATATTGGCGCTCCTGATTCTCGTTGTACTGATATTTATAATAGGTTTAATTTTGCGACACCGCAGAAGTAAAAGGTTGTTTAAAATTTTTGAATATAGATATTTACTTCATATACCTTTATATTCTACACTCCAAGAAACCATAGCCCAATTTTCTGGTCTTAAGAAAATGCCTTTTAGCCAAGTAGTTTTAGTGGATGCATACAATACCGGTGTACTGCTGACTGGATTTGTGACCGAAACTGCGGCAGAGGGTGTTTATACCGTATTTGTTCCTACCGCGCCTAATCCAATGAATGGAAATATTTACCATGTCCCGGTTTCTCAATTGAGATTTTTAGACGTAGAGCCTGAAAAGGCGATGCGCTCGATAGTCGGAATGGGTACGGGATCTTCCATCTTGTTTGCTGCAAAAGACAAAGTCCAGGAATTAGAGTAGAGGTCCCAAAAATGGCAAAAATATAGTTTTTAGATCCTCCTTTTCATTATTTGAAATTTCACTTCCTTTTTAATAGTTGTATATTGAAGCGTTGCAGCAAACAGCCAATATATCCAAATCATCTATGAAAAATTTGAAGATCATATTTTCCATTCTCTTTGCGGTTATCTTCAATGCTTCTTTCGCCCAGATTTTCATCGATTTTAATCCGGAACATGGCCCGGTAACCTATGCCGTAAGTCAATTCCGTAAGGTCCTGACACAAGAAGGTCAACAGCTGATGACCTTCCGGGAACAAGACCAAGTTAGTAAGCCCTCTATCATACTAGTCGATAAGCAAAACATTCCCTCATTCTTGTCTTCCCAGCTTGATGCCAAAGACTTCGAAGAGATCCAGTCGGAGGGGTTTGCGCACAAATGGACAGATGATAACGAGATCTTAATGGTATTATTTACCGACCCCAATGGTGCCCAGTATGGATTGTTGGATGTCTCAGAATATTATCAAATACATAAAACCTTCAAAACTATTCCTGAAAAACTGGTCAATGCGGGATTTGAATACCGGATTGTAAAGTTTAATTTGCCCTGGTCTTCCTACCGTAGCAGCAAAGCGATGGACGTGCATACGCATGTGTGCCGGGATCTGCGGTTTTGGGAGCGTTTTCTGGATATGATGGTCGAAAACCGCCTAAATGTACTTTCCCTTTGGAACAACCACCCTTTTCCTTTTATGATCCGGTCCACTAATTTCCCTAAGGCCACGCCCTTTGATGACCTGGAAATGGAGCAGTGGCAGGCTTTTTGGAAATCCCTTCTTCGCATGGCAAAAGACAGGGGAATCCAAACTTTTATTGTCAATTGGAATATTGTGGTGTCTCCGGAATTTGCCGAAGCCTATGGGGCAGATGAATACAACGATCTTTCCGACCAGGTAATGCAGTACACCAAGGAGTCAGTTACACAGCTTATCAATGAATATGAGGACCTGACTGGTATCGGCGTAACACTGGCTGATTGGATGGGCAACTTTGACGAGATAGAAATGACTCCCCAAAAAAGGGAAGACTGGATAGAGGAAACCTTTGTGGCAGGGATGAAGGAAGCTGACCGGTCTGTGAAATTTCTTCATCGATCTGTCCTTGCAGGGGATCCCATTGCCATGAGGAATCTTATAGACAGGGCGGAACTGGAGGATCCTGCCCTGGTGGAGGTCAAATTCAACTGGTCCCACGGCCATTCCACACCAAAGCTGGCCATCACCCATGATTACCATTCCGGAAAGCTGGATGAACGGTTCTGGAACCCAATGCCCGAAAATTACCGCATACAGTGGATGGTCAGGAACGAGGACTTTTTTATCCTGCGCTGGGGCCAACCCGACTTTATCCGTGAACATATCCGAATGAACAATAAAGATTTTGTAAATGGCTACTTTATTGGTTCTGAGGGATATATCCCTGCGGTGGATTATTCCCACAAACCTTCCGCAGTTAAAACTTGGCAATATGCATTTGAAAAGCAATGGCTGTTTTATAAAGTATGGGGCAGGTTATTGTACCAGCCTGCTGCTTCGGATGACATATTTCGTGCTGCATTTGATTCCAGATATGGTCAGGGGATAGGGGAATATCTGTTGGCCGCCTATAAACTGGCCAGCAATATGCCACTGCGATTGGCTTCATTTTATAGATCCACATGGGATTACACGTTGTATTCAGAGGGATTTATTGAAGCTGAGCCTTCGTCCAGAACGGAGTGGTTCGACCGTAGTTCACCCTTTATCTCCATCAACCAGTTTATCAATCATGAGACCTTGGACCCGGATATGCTTTCCATAACCGAGTACATGGAATATTTCTTGGTAGAAAAGGCACTGCCAAAAGACGCCATTACGCCGTTAGCCTTGGCGGATTCGTCTGAAAATGACAGTAGAAAAGCACTGAATTTGATAAGTTCCCTGTATCCAAAACTTAAAGCGTTTACTGGTGCTTTAATTTCGGAACTGGATGATGTATCAACTTGGAGCCATTTGGGTTTGTATCTGGCGGATAAATTAAGAGCGGGTGTAGCCCTGCAGATTTTCAGAGAAACCGGAGATGTTACACAAAAAGAACTGGCCGTGCAATACTTGAAAAAATGCCTGGAACACTGGGATCAGGTGATTGCCTTCACCAAAGACCGGTATAATCCTACCCCCCATGTGGCCACCCAAAGGTATGGGGATAATTTTACGGAATTTTCATGGGAACAATTACGTCCCGAAGTGGTACGGGATATTGAAATCGCACAAGGATCCACATTTGAGACCCCAACCCAACAATAACAAAGCTATGCCTATTAAATCAGAGATTCAATCAGCAAAATTGAACCGTAGGAACTTTAATAAAACTAAATTTCAATCACTTTTAATATTGTTTGATAGTCACGGGTACTGCAAACGATCGGGTTGAGTATCATATTGCAGTTTTTGATTTAGTAATGGACTCCAGAGCAGTGTGGGGCGGAGCAGTGATTGGCCTATCTTATGGCGCGGTAAGAGGAGGGGTGATTGGGTGTGCAGGAGGTACTGTTATATTCCCCGGTTTAGGAACAGCCACCGGCTGCGTTGGGGGAGCGGTTTTTGGAGGAGCTCTTGGCATTATAGAAGGGGCTGCTGCCGGAGTTGCTTCTTCTTTATTACGCACCTGTTTTCGGTAGAAATATGAAACCACAAATTAAACAACACTTAGTTTCACTCATCATTGGTCTTATGGCCGCCTATACATTTATTGTTGCCCATCCCCATGGATCAACCGAGCCAAATAACTTTGGGTTTTATTGGTCCTTGTTTTCGGGATTATTTATTTCTTTTTCCGTTGCGTGGGCGGTTAAAAAATTCCAGAAAAAGCCTGATGAATAGTTTTTTTTTGAAGGGCCGAGTACCGGAGGTACGAACCTTTACTCACCAATTCAAAGTGGAACCAACTTGTCATCAATAATGTCTAAGCCATGCTCTGAATCACTGTCGGCCCAAAAAGGAAACAAACGGCCAGCCTGTGAATATGATCATCGACGAGCCCGCCCACCCAAATAAGGGAATTGATTTCATAGGGGTGTCCCGGCAGTATGTGGGGGATATTAGAAGTTTTCTTCTTTACATTTAAGATATTTGGGAAAAGCTCTATATTGCAAGCGATCTCCTTACAATTGCTGTTTTAGGGGTTTTTTTAAACAAAAATTTAATCAAAGATAGCAACCTTTAAACTCACTAATCCCATGTACCAATGAATCTTATTAAGGTAACAATTCCAATCTTAGTTTTACTTTTTTGTAGTCATGATCTTTTAGCCCAAGTTCCCTTGATACCTCTGTTAAGAACGGTGGATATCAATCTTGGTGAAACCCTTCAGATCAATCTTCACGATGGTAAGCCTGTTGTGGTAGAACTGCTGGCAGTGCAGCCGGAGTTTGATTCAGTTTTTGATGCGGTCAGGGATGTAAAGGTTACCATCAGGGTCAACGGAGAAGAAAAAACCATCCAGTCAGGAAACTATAATTTACCTGTACAAATAGGTGGGGTGCAGGTGGACTGTCCGGTCACTCTGGATTATATGAAGAAAGCAAGTGTAGATTGGTGGGGATTGGTGAAGGATGTTAGGTTAAGGTTCTGGCCGGCGGGATCGCCCTATCTTTGGCCTGGGACAATGGTATATCCGGTCAATCAAAAATGGATGGCAACCTTTACTCAGTTCAGTAATGAACCCGTGATAGCGGGACCCAGGACGGATGGAAAAGTTTACTACCACGCGGGTTTGGATCTGGGCGGGGCAGAGGACATGGTTGAAGTTTATGCAGCAACGGACGGGGTCGTCGTTTCGGTAAGGGGAGATGTGTTGGATAGCGAATCTGATAATCCGATCAATCCAAGATATGATGTAGTGTATATTCGGGATGCCCGGGGCTGGTATTATAGGTACAGCCATTTTGATTCGATCATTCCGGAGCTGGAAGTGGGGCAGCAGATACTTGCCGGACAACTTCTGGGTATGCTTGGAAAAGAAGGCGGGAGTGGAGGATGGAGCCACCTTCATTTTGAAATTGTCAGCAGGCAGCCTTCCGGAAAATGGGGTACCCAGGAAGGCTATGCATTTTTGTTTCAGGCTTATCTTAGACAATATGATCCGGAAATTCTTGCCATCGCCCGTCCGCATAAGGTCATTCACGTAGGAGAAAAGGTAGTATTGACAGCGGCCAATTCATGGTCGAAGCATGAGATCGTAAATTTTGAATGGACTTTATCCAACGGAGCCAGGAAAACCGGGAAAGAAATTGAAAACATTTATCAGCATCCTGGGACATACAGTGAAATCGTGAAGGTGACCGATGAGAAGGGCAACTATGATTATGATTTCGCAGTTGTAAAGGTTTATGAAAAAGGAAGTAAAGGGTTGGTAGGCCTTCCGGATATTCATGCCACTTATTTTCCTACTATGGGAGTAAAGCCACTAGACAAAGTTTTCTTCCAGGTCCGTACCCGTTGGGAAACAGATGGATTGGATGTTTGGGACTTTGGGGATGGCTCTCCTTCGGTTTCTGTAAAATCCAACATTGAGACAGAGAACCATTCTAGGGTTGGTTATTCTGTTATCAGCCATAGATTCAAAGAACCAGGCGACTATTTAGTTTCGGTGCAGAGAATAACTGACAATGGAAGAGCAACTGCAAATATTTATGTTAAGATTTCGATCAGGTGACCAAAGCCTTATTCACAGTAGATTTTAGGTTCTTTAAATACGAAGTTTTCCATTAAAATAAAATAGGTCTAAGATTATTAACGGCGATTTTGGATTTATAATGAAATATTTAACTTTACGGTTACGCTACCGTAATTATTTAGTTCTTTATATTAAATGCTTACCAAAATTAAGAATCAGGTAATTTTTTAAACCCAAAATTCCAACCCAAAAAAATAAGTGTAAAATTTTAATTTCAAAAATGATGGAGAATTACTACAAAAAAGTTTTACCTAGTGGTATTCGTTTGTTTTTCCAAAAAAACAGAAAGTGGAGACACATGAAGGTATTTATGACGATCGGATTTATTTCCGCTTTGATTTTAAACTCGGTTCCAATTGCCTTTGCCTTTCAAAGCGGAAGGACAATTACTGGGACTGTTATGGATTCCAATAGCCAAGAGACCTTGCCTGGCGTCAATATATTAGTAAAGGGTACAAGTTTGGGAACGGTAAGTGATATTGATGGAGTATATAACATAAACATTACCGATCCGGAATCAATTCTGATTTTTTCATTTGTTGGGTACCTGACGCAGGAAATTCAGGTGGGCAACCAAGGGATCATCGACGTAAGTTTGGTGACAGATCAGGCCCAATTGGATGAGGTGGTTGTAATTGGTTATGGTACAGCCAGGAAAAGTGATCTAACAGGTTCTGTTGAGCGCATCAATGCGGATAATTTTAAGAACCAAACCATGACCCAAATTACAGATATGCTCACCGGCACGGTTGCAGGGTTCAACGCCAATCAATCTACTTCTGCCGCAGGTGGAAGTTCATTGGAAGTCAGGGGGCCTACTTCCCTAACAGCAGGAACCGAACCTTTGATTGTTCTGGATGGTGTGATTTACAAAGGAAGTCTACAGGACATCAACCCCCATGATATAGCATCCATGGACATTCTAAAGGACGCAAGTTCTGCGGCAGTATTTGGATCAAAAGCAGCTTCAGGAGTGATTCTTATTACAACCATTAAAGGAAAAAGTAGCAAACCTACCATTAATTATTCCAGTCGAATTGGTATATCCGAACCTGCGGGTGCTCGGAGACCACTTGGACCGGATGAATACGTACAGTTTCGAAAAGATTTTTTTAGAACGGTTTTTCCAAATACCCCATATCATTTTTATACCAATCCCAATGAATTGCCTAGTGATTTGAGTATCAGTGACTGGCGCAATCTAAGCAATAGTCCATTGGATGACAATACACAGGAATACCTTTCCAGACTACGGTTTTTTCCTATCGAACAGGAGAGCTATCTTGCTGGCAGGACTGTAAACTGGTATGATGTCGTAATGAGAAAGGGGATGAGGCAAACCCATGATTTAAGCATTGGGGGCGGATCCAACGATTTCAGTTATTATTGGTCCATTGGATTTACAGATAACGAAGGCATCAGGGTAGGGGATGAATTCTCCGCAATCCGATCCAGACTTAATGTGGATTTTAAGGTAAATGACTGGTTAAATGTTGGGGTCAATACGCAGTTTTCTGACCGGGATGAAAGTGCAATACCAGCAAGTATGGATTTTTACTCCAACAGTCCTTTTGGCCGTGAATTTGATAATGAGGGTAATTTGGAACGAATGCCACATGGCCATACTTTTCATCCTTTGCTTGATCATTACAGGCAGGATCGCCTGAGAAAAGTCAATAGTCTTTTCTCGACTTTATATGCAGCGGTAAAACTGCCTTTGGGCATTACCTATTCTGTTTCCTTTCAGCCACGATATGAAACCATGAAGGATCTGTCTTTTACCACAACGGATATTAGAAGAGGAGGAAGTCCTACGGAGGATCTTAGCCGAGGTTCAAGGAATGAATTTTCGCATTATGAATGGATGGTGGATAATTTGTTGAAATGGAATGAAAGTTTTGGGGTCCATTCCTTTGATGCGACCTTATTGTTCAATGTGGAGGAAACAAAAAGATGGTCTTCCCAAAATTCCAACCTAAATTTTTTCCCTACTGAAGAACTAGGATATCACGCGTTACAGTTCGGAAATAATCCCAGCCTGTCCAACGATGACTATAGAAGTACCGGAGATGCCATGATGGCCAGGCTAAATTATAGCTTAATGGACAAGTATCTGATTACGGCATCGGTTAGAAGAGATGGGTATTCTGCCTTCGGGCTTCAAAATCCCAGGGCAACCTTTCCCGCGCTGGCATTTGCCTGGCAAATTGCTGATGAAGATTTTTTTGACAGTAACCTGATCAATAGGCTTAAAATGAGGCTGTCTTGGGGCGTCAATGGAAACAGGGATATTGGAATGTACGCTTCCCTAGCAAGATTACAGTCCAACTTGTGGTTTGACGGAACAAGTCAAAGAGTAGGGGTATTCAATTCGACTTTGGCGAATACTGGGTTAAGATGGGAAAGAACGGAATCCATCAATATGGGATTCGACATAGGGTTATTGGAAGACCGTTTGGACATCACGCTGGATTATTATGATATGACCACTACCGATCTGTTGATGAACCGGATTCTTCCGAGGATTACAGGATTTTCCAATATTACTTCTAATTTGGGTGAATTGGGTAATAAAGGGTTTGAAACAACTATCAATACCGTGAATTTCAGCCGCAAAAACCTTACATGGAAATCCAGTGTGGTATTTTCATTGAATAGGAATAAGATAAAAAGATTGTTTGGGGATGTTGGTGAATACACACTGTTAGGGGTGACGCAAACCGGAGAAATTCCTGATTATTCCAACCAATGGTTTCCTGGACAGGCGATTGATGTAATTTGGGATTATGAGCTATTAGGGGTTTGGCAACCGGAAGAAATAGATGACGCAAGTGTGTATGGTATGCGGGTAGGGGATTTTAAGGCTGTGGATGTGGATGGAAACGGTGTATTTACAGATCTAATGGATAAACAGTTTATTGGGTTCGAACGTCCAAGATACAGGGTGGGTCTTAGAAATGATTTTAACTTTCTGACCAATTTTACCGCTTCAGTTTTTGTACGTGCAGACCTTGGACATTTGGGTTTATATAATCCAGCATTAAACGCCGGATTTGAATCCAATGATAGGAGAAGCAGAAATGTGGGACCGGTTCCCTATTGGACCCCAGAAAACCTAATTAATGACTATGCGAGATTAGATGTGAGTACAAGCGGATATGGTGGGGGACTGAGAATATATAAGCCCCAGTCTTTTGTAAGGATCCAAGATATCTCTTTGGCCTATAATTTACCAGCTAATATTGCAAAAAGAATAAAATTAAATAATTTGCGGTTTTTCGGTTCAATCAGAAATTTTGCCACTTTCACAAAATGGCCACATTGGGATCCGGAATCCGGAGCTTCCCCAATGCCAAGGATTTACACCACAGGATTTAGTCTTTCCTTATAGTTGTAATATGCTTCCAGTTTCAAAGCGGTTGAAATGTTGTAAATCTTTACTATTTAATTCCGTTAATCACTTCATCATCATCTAATTACCTATAAAAATGAAAAATATCTTCAAAATTCATATAATTTCCGCATTCATGTTTTTGGGCATGGCCTCCTGTTCGGAGGAATGGTTACAACCGGATCCTCTATCCTTTTTGGCTCCGGAAAATGTATTTGTAAATGAAGCTGGATTTGAGGCATTGTTGGTAACTCTAAGGAAAAACCTTATGTATGAATCAACAGGAAATCGACATCCTTTGTCCATGGAATTTGCGACTTCAGACCTCGCCATCGCATTAGTTCAAGCAGATTTCAGAAGAAATACCCCTAGCAATAGTGCGTTTTTTCCTTTTTTATCCTATTTCGACAATGTGTATGGGTTCATAAAAAATGCAAATGTCCTGATATCCCGAATTGATAATGTAGAATGGGAAGATCAGGGGGTCAGAAATCGGTTATTGGGGGAAGCTTATTGGCACCGTGCTTACTGGTATTATAGATTAGTCCACTCATATGGGGATGTGCCTTGGATAGGGGAAGAACTTACCGGAGCGAAATTGGATTTTCAAACTCATAGCAGATGGGCTATTCTTAATAAAATCCAGAGCGATTTAGAATTGTCCGTAGCATGGCTGCCTGAAAGAGCCAATACCCTCGGGGATGTAACCAAGGGGGCAGCAAATCATCTTCTGACTAAGGTTTACCTAGCCAATACCGAGTTTGATAAGGCGATTCAGGCGTCAACTGAAATCATTAATGGTCCCTATGCACTTATGAATCAGCGATTTGGAATTGATGAAGACAATCCAAGTAAAAATGTAATGTGGGACCTCCATAGATACCAAAATAAAAATACTTCCCAAAATACAGAAACCATTTATTCCACTATTGACAGGCCAGATGCCCCATCAGGGACTTGGTCTCCTGGTGTTTATTCTATGAGATGGTATACGCCGTCATGGTGGAAAATATTGGATGCGACCGGCGTAAGGGCCTGCAATTGGAATACACCTGCAGGGGATACTTTGGGAATTGGAAATGGTGATGTACGAACCAATGACTTCTGGCATTATAAAATATGGGAAGACAGCCAACATTCTTGGCAGGAAACACCAGATATGCGAAGGGCAAGTAATAATTGGATTGAGATGGGCGATGAAATAGCGGAAATACTTAACTGTCGGGCGGGATCACCCCAATTTGGACAACCTCTCACCAAAGCTTTATATGGCAGCCTCGTAGATACCACCGATACATGGTTTCCCTGGCCTCATTATAAGACTTATGTCCCAACTCCAAACCACCAACAACCACTAGGCGGTCAGGCAGATTGGTATGTGTTCCGCTTAGCAGAAACGTATCTTCTTAGGGCTGAGGCATACATTTGGAAAGGGGAATTGAACGCAGCGGCAAATGACATCAATATGGTAAGACAAAGGGCAAATGCCCCCTTGGTTTCTTCAACTGAGGTTACAATCGACTACCTCTTTGACGAACGCGCAAGGGAGTTGTATACCGAGGAGCCCCGTCATTCCGAAATGGTAAGGGTGTCCTATATTTTGGCATCATTGAATTTGGATGGGTATACATTGGCCAATTTTACCGGGAAAAACTGGTATTATGACAGGGTCATGAGGTTGAATTACCATTATCAAGAACCCCGTTTCCAATGGTTTGGCAATACAGCCGCAATGGATCCCTACCATATTCTTTGGCCTATCCCACAAAGCGTGATCACAGCCAACACCCTGGGAATTATCAATCAGAATATTGGATATGATGGGGATGAAAATAACATACCACCACTGGAAACCATAGATTTATAAATTGCCATTGGCCATGAAAAAAATCAGCCCAATTATTTTCCTGACAGCTATATTAATGACCTCCTTTATGCAGGAGGTCATTTCTCAATCAGAAGAGGATATTCGTAAGAATTATTTAAAGCAACTAATTCGTTTGCAGGAAAAACCCTCTTCTCACGATGGGTTTGTAAGCTATTATGACAGTACTTGGTTGGACTGGATCGAAAGGACCGGTGAATTGCCCCCAAATTTTGAAAAATTACCTTCCCTTCCTTTTTTGCCAGATCCCTTGATTTCCGGGGAAGGGATAAACAATATAGCCATCACCAATATGGGCCAGTGGGAGACTCAAAGGGAATATTTAAAAAAACAGGTAAAGCACATCTTTTCGGGAACCTTTCCTGATCCACCTGATAATCTGGGATACAGTATTCTGGATGAAAAATCTTCAGATGGGATGACAATTCAGATGATTGAGTTAAGATTTGGAAAAGATAAAGCTGCAAAACTTACCATTGAGCTATTTACCCCTCCTGGAAATGGCCCATTTCCGGTCTTTATGACTCAATGGAACCATAGAGGCTGGGCCCAAATTGCAGCAAAAAGAGGTTATATGGGACTGGTTTATGCAGGTGCTGATTCTAAAGATGACACAAGGGATTATCTGGCCCTTTTTCCGGACTATGATTGGACGACCCTAATGACCAGGGCCTGGGGTGCACATAGGGCTGTGGATTACCTTTATACGTTGGATCATGTGGAAAAATCCCAAATTGCCATTACAGGCCATTCCCGAAATGCTAAACAATCAATCCTTGCGGCTGCCTTTGATAATCGGATTACAGCGATAATTTCAAGCAGTGGTGGGACGGGAGGCGAAATACCCTACCGTTATAATGATGAGCAATATTCTAATGAATCCATTGATTTTCTGGTTTCCAGAAGAACCCACTGGCTTCATCCTAGGCTCCGGTATTACTCCGGAAGGGAACATAAACTGCCTATTGATCAAAATTCTCTCATGGCTTTGATTGCCCCAAATTCTTTGATGCTTAGCTCCTCCATCCGTGAGGGAGGTGGAGGTGATCCTTGGGCTATTGAACAAAACTACATCTCCCTAACTAAGGTCTATTCTTTTCTGAATGCTGAGGATAAATTGGGGATCCGATTACGTGATGGTGAACATGGGGTTTCTGAGAGGGATATCGAGGCATTCATGGATTGGCTGGATATACAGTTTAAGAGAAACGACTTCAATTGGGAAAACAAGCTTTTTTATAATTATACATTTGAAAAATGGAAAATTGAAAGTAAAGAAAAATTGGATACCAGTGACTTTTCCGGGACTCAGGAAAGTAGAGTATTACTAAACAAGCCCATTGATATTGAAAATTTTGACAGGATTAAAGTTGAAATTAAGGACAAGATCAACTGGTTACTGGGAGAAGAACCAGCAGGGGTTCCTGCCAGCCCTATTGCCATACTGAGCAACAGGGAGGATTATGTCAGTAGTTATATTAACAGACCAACGGTAAAATCGGGCAAAAAAGAAAATATTGCACCCTATAATGCGATAGGAGATTATTTATATGGGTCACTCTATTATCCAACCGATTCCCATGGGGAAAAAGTAACAGGTCCGAAAGGGAATATGCCCGTGGTTATCTTTTTACATAAATTTTCCAATACCGGGTATGATGCCAGTTTAAATTTTCTATTGGAAAGTTTCTTATCTCAGGGTGTTGCTGTATTGACCATGGACCTTATAGGCTATGGGGCAAGGATTGAAGAGGGAACCAATTTCTACAAGAGGTATCCCAAATGGTCAAAGCTGGGGAAAATGGTAAGGGATACACGTGGTGCCGTAGATGCATTGGAAAGTCTGGATTTTATTGATAAGGATAATATTTTTGTAGCAGGGTATGCGCTGGGCGGAACTGTTGGTCTGTTTACCGCAGCAATAGAACCCCGGATTACAGGTGTTGCCGTAGCCAGTGCCTTTACACCATTGAGAATGGCATCTGAACATATTGAGGGACTGAAGGCTTACTCCCACCTTCATGGTTTAATCCCAAAACTTGGTTTATTTGAGGGTAATGAACTCCAGATTCCGGTAGATTTTACAGAAATTATGGCCAGTATAGTCCCAAGACCACTATTGGTAATAACTCCCACATTGGATAGGCATGCCGATTTCGATCAGGTGGAAACAAGTATCGGTGAAGTGAAAAAAATTTATGAGTTATTCCGAGAACCAAAAAAATTAAATTTTGAAAACCCAATTGGTTTTAACCATTTCACCAGGGATCAACAGGAATTGATGATTAATTGGGTAAAGGATGCCATGCGGGAATAAAAGATGAATAAGAGAGGGGAAAAAATGATCTGTCCAAATACGACTGGGAAAGGTTTATGGATTTTTCAGATTTTCTTTTTTTGGTTGAAGGTAAATTCCCCTTGGGTGTGGTGGGAGTGGATTTCATTACCTGATTTCATTCGTTATTCGATTTATAGGTGGCTTTGGTTTTATGATACTCCTTACTTTACGGCTGGACCGAGCCAAATACTTTTGGGTTTTACTGGTCCTTGTTTTCGGGATTATATATTTCTTTTTCCATCGCGTGGACAGTTAAAAAATTCCAGAAAAAGCCTGAGGAATAATGCGAAATCAATGGGTATCAAAAACGTTTCAGGACTCGCCCGAAACGATGTTTTTTGCTATTCCATTCATAAAAACCAACCAGCTAGTTGATTTACCAATTCATGCACTTTATCGCCAATTCAATTTGAGAGAAATAAAATGTCATTTGATATATTATTAAAACAAGTGTAAACTAAATCCATGGGTAAGCCCACATAATTTTAGGTTGCTGTCAAATTTCGGCCTAACTTTCGAAGTATTTAAACAGCTATTTTTATGGAGTATCCCATCCCCAAGGATGAATTTAACAGATTATTGCATTTGGCAGATTACGATTTGGATATTAGTGAATTGGAGGGAAGTTTACAAGACCTTACAAAACTAGCCGCAAAGGTGGCAGGTACAAATATTTCTTTGGTGAATTTGGTTGACGCTTACACACAATGGAGTGTGGCCACCGAAGGACTCCCGGTTATGCAGATGCCTAGAGAGGATTCCGTCTGCCAATATACCATTATGGGAAATCAGCCTTTAGAAATAAAGGACCTCACTAAGGATGACCGCTTCAAGGAAAAATTTTATGTAACTGACAATCCCAATCTGAAATATTATTGGGGAGTTCCCCTACAAAACGAAGCCGGAATTAACCTGGGAGCTCTATGTGTACTGGATAAGAATATTAAATCCATCACCCCAGAAAAAGTAGAATTGTTGGAAATAATTGCCGATGAGATTGTCAACCGGCTTAAAGTCATCAAGTCAGTTGCCCTGTTAAAATCAGAGGTGAAAAAGGCAAAAGAAAAGCAAATGCAAGTAGCCCATGATATCAGGGGTCCCATTGGCGGTATCATAGGTTTGGCTCAGATTATCAATGAAGAAGGGAAAAATAACAATCTGGATGAAGTATTGGAATTCATCAAAATCATCCATAACAGCGGAAAATCCTTATTGGAGTTAGCGGACGAAATTCTTTCCTCCAGGGAGATAGAACTGAACAAACCAAGTTTGAATCCAGATAATGAATACAACCTTTTGACACTAAAAGAAAAAATTGAATCCCTATATTGCGTACAAGGTGAACAGAAAAAGGTGAAACTGGAAGTGGAGATAAATGGAGATAATAAGCAGGTCCCATTTCCTAAAGCAAAATTGCTGCAAATATTGGGTAATTTAATATCCAATGCCATCAAGTTTACGCCTTCCGGGGGTAATGTCTCCATAAATTTAAACCTTGTTGAAAAAGAAAATCAGAAGGAATTATTTACGATGGTAAATGATACAGGAGCCGGAATGACAGCAGAGCAAATCGAAGGTATCATGATGGGAGAGGGAAAGACTACTAGTGGAACCTCCGGTGAAAATGGTTATGGGTTTGGATTGCCCTTGGTAAAACATCTTATAGATGGTATGGGAGGCACCTTAAATGTTTACTCCGAGTTAGGCAAGTATTCAAGGTTTGAGGTAATGCTGTCAGTTTGATTTTTTTTTTCACAGAAAAAGCAAGCTGGTTTGCCCTTCACAATGACATTTTTTGCTTAAAAAAGGGAGCGGTCTACTATGCAATGGAACGGAAATTCGTTATTATTGTCAAGCACCTGACAATTAACAAATACTAACTTTGAATTAACAGTGGCTTACTCCGCAATTTAAATCCTTAAATACCCTTTATACGTATGAATAATTTTCCCTTAAAATCCTCCTATTTTACCATTTCACTATGACAAAACGTAGGGAATTTTTAAAAACAACCGCTCTGAGTTCCGCTGGAATTACGCTGGGTGGTTTGGGGTTTAGTGCCAAAAGTTATGCATCCATTATTGGATCCAACGAACGCATTCACCTTGCCCAGATCGGGATTCGAAACCAGGGGACCGACCACATCAACAACTATTGCAGTCTGAAAGACAGTCATAACGTGGTTTTAAAAGTGCTTTGCGATACAGATGAGGCACTTTTTGAACCCAAATCAAAAATTGTAGCCGACAAAACCGGTGTTAAGCCGGAGTTGGAATGGGATCTAAGAAAAGTGCTGGACAACAAGGAAATTGACGCTGTATCGATGGCTACCCCAAACCATTGGCATGCCTTGGCAACTGTTTGGGCCTGTCAGGCGGGCAAGCATGTATATGTTGAAAAACCAGCTTGCCATAACATTTGGGAAGGAAGAAAAATGATTGAGGCTGCCCAAAAGAGCGGATTAACCGTTCAGGTAGGATTATCCAACAGAGCTATTGAAAATGTAAGGGATGCCATGCAATTCCTTCACGAGGGTGGAATAGGAAAATTATATATGGCACGGGCGCTAACTTACAAGCTCCGTAATTCCTATGGAAGTGCAAAAGACAGTACCCCACCACCTAACTTTCACTACAATCAGTGGCTAGGCCCGGCCCCATACCGCCCCTACAATGAAAAGCGGAGCCATTACAATTGGCACTGGTTCTGGGATACAGGTAATGGGGATTCGGGAAACACTGGCACACACCAATTGGACATCGCCCGCTGGGGTCTTCAAAAGCATGAACATCCCCAAACCATCTACTCCATGGGAGGAATATATGGGTTTAATCAGGATGAATGTTTGCCTGACAACTGTACGCCAGGAACCAGGGTCTATGGTGATGTAATGACCTATGGGCATGACAGATCCATGCAGGAAACGCCGAATATCCAGTCCGGATTGTTCAAGTATACTGACGGTACGATCCTGGAATATGAGGCTCGGGGAAGATATACCAACCATGAGGGGAGTGACGGAAAGGAGGTTGGCAATCTTTTCTACGGATCGGACGGATGGCTGGAAATCAGTGGCAACACTTGGAGGGCCTTCCATCAGGGAGAATCCAAGCCATTTGCCAGCTCATCGGAAAACAGTTCCGGACAGAAAGCTACGCTTTATTCCAATTTTATAGAATCCATAAGATCAGGGAAAAATGAGATGCTGCAATGCGGTATGGAAGAAGGCTTTTATTCATCCGCTTTACCATTACTGGCAAATATTTCCTACAGGGTAAAACGGGAACTGAAGTTTATGGGTAATTATGAAAAATTCGCCAATGATTCTGAAGCAGATTTGCTACTCTCCCGGATTTACAGGGAACCCTTTTCTTTTCCAAATCAAATCTAACTACACACCTATGAAAAATACTCTATTTGCTGCCTTCATTTTGGTAACGATTATTTTTAGGGGGTACAGTCAGGACCTTCCAACCGGCAACTCTGCCGATTTCAAAGTGAAAACCTGTTTGCATTCCATCGGCTATTCGGGCCTTTGGCGTGGGCAAGCGGTCCTTTCCGTAGATGAATTTTTGCTTAAAGCCAATGAACTGGGCTATGATGGGGTGATGCTTATGGCAAAAGCCCCGCATCTCTCCCTTCTTGAATATGACAAAGAAGCACGTGAGCAGCTCAAAATAAGAATGGAGGAGCTTGATTTGACATTGGTTGGCTTGGCCGGATATTCTGATTTTACAGCAGGAATGGATAAACCAGGTATTCCCCATACAGAAATACAGGCAGCCTATATCGGCCAACTGGCCGAGCTTGCCAGCGATCTGGGCACAAAGATGATTCGGATTTTCACAGGCTATGAACGTCCAGGTATTCCCTATGATAGACAGTATGCGATGGTTGTGGAAGGCATCACCTTGGCCGCTAAGGAAGCACAGAAATATGGAGTGACATTGGTGGTACAAAATCATCACGATATCGCAATCCACCATGACGCAATGTATTGGCTATTAAAGGAAGTCAACCTGCCGAATGTGATGGCGGGATGGGATGCCTGGTCTCCGACGTTGGAGGGCCTTTCCAAAGAGGAAATCAGAAATTCGGTCTTAAAGATGAAGCCGTTTCTAGCCAACACTATATTGGCGGATTATATACCCCTTCCCAGATACCAATACGAGCATTCACTGACTAACTACAAAATGGATAAACCCGTAATGCGTGCCACTCCAGTGGGGGAGGGTATAATTGATTATGATCTCTTTGTTGGCGCACTAAAGGAAATCGGCTATCAAGGGTATTTGGTCTATGAAATGTGCGAAGTGTTGGAAGGAGGTGGCTCCATTGAAAACCTGGATGAAACAGCCCGTAAATTTTTGGAGTTTGTAAAGCGGTTTGAATAAACAAATTTGAAAGATTTTTTATCTATGAAAACCCCCTTTTTGTTAAATCTGACCCTGGTATTTCTATCGATACCTATTACCCATTTTGCGCAGAGCTTGCAAGATAAAATACAACCCTATAAAGAAAACCCTCACTATTTGGCCTGGGGAGAAACCCCTGTTTTTTTGATTGGGTCCACGGGATACCACAGTTGGACGCCCGTAAGCCGTCCTGGGACATCTGCCATTGAAGAGCAATTGGAAAATATGGGCGAGCAAATAAAAGCCATCAATAGTCCCCATATCATGGGGATGGTCAGGTGGCTTCCCTATGACCCCATGAACCACTTGCACGATGGACCGGTTAAAGAGGTCTTGCAACCATGGTTGAAAAATGAAGATGGACGGTACGATTTGAGCGGATTCTCATTGATTTGGGAAAAAAGGCTCAGAAAATTACTGGATTTAAGTTTGGAAAAAAAAATCATCGTGGTTTT
>DATHWC010000062.1:0-77360 GCA_035460985.1 Lunatimonas sp. | reverse complement strand
TTTGTAAACCCCGCCAGACCATACCATTGGAGAATACCTTCCGTCAGATAATAACTGAAATCAATGTTCAAGTTACTTGCCGAGCCATAATCAGGGAAGAAGATGGTGAAATTCGGTGCGGCGGATATTCGGTCCACGACGAAATATTCCGCTCCCAAATTTAACCCAAAAAGCTCTGAATTGAACCCAAATTCACCGCCAAGCTGAACGCGTGCTTCTCCTTTTTCCTGTGCCTGTGCCACGGCAGCGGTAAGCACGAAAGCAAAAATTAATAGTGATTTTTTCATAGCTAATAACGTTATGGTTTAAGGAAAAAACCAATGCAAAAATCAATCCAAAGGTAATGGAGAGAGTCGAACTCTTTATTTTGTATAAAAAGTAATCCCAACCCGATTGATATGATCTTTCAGGTCATTGTTTTCAATGTTCTGATAATTGGATAAGTCAATTCGGTAGGGTAAAAGTAAATCATCCAATGTTGTTTCAATTTTATATAAGGTTGATAAATCTAATTCCTCTCCTTTTAACGTTATGTCGATGTCTGAATTCGGGCGGTAAGTTCCTTTAGCCCGTGAACCATATAATATAGCGCAGGTAATCTGGGGATATTTTCTAAAAACATCAGTAATGGCATCGACGGTATGTTGTTCTAACCCGATATTCATTATGAAAAAATATCGCCTTGTGTTTCACCTCTTATAGTTTCCATTTTTTGCCGAAATAAACGAAATTCGGGCAGATATTTTTTTATAATATGTGTAAAAATTTCATTTGCCGTATCTTCATTATACGTATGTGAGGTATCGTTACGACTTTTTATCATCTCCATCCATACTTCGCCATTTTCAATCAAGCCTATGGCAAAGCCTTCTCTTGAGGCGTCTCTTGAACCTCTTATTTCTGGATTCCCCTGATACGCAGCATAATCTTTTATAACATTCCAAGCCAACTCATGGGTAAACTCGAAGCTTTGAATTAATCCCTGTTTTATTAAATTGTTTAATACAACACCTGAATTTTCTTCGTCATTGTCCCTGCCCAACGCGTTATTCTGAATATAATTCACACCCTCTTCCAATTTGGTCAACGCTTTTTTAAAATTGCTAAGCCGTTGCTCCCAGCGAATATCCTGATTTTTCATATATTTTGAATCCAGCAACTTTAAAAATAAATAAAAAAACCGAGATATGATCCCGGTTTTTCTCTGTTTTAATCAATTCGTTCGATCTTGGCTCCCAAGGCATTTAGACGCTGGTCGATATATTGGTAACCCCGGTCTATCTGTTCCACGTTGTCTATAACCGAAGTGCCTTCGGCGGACATGGCGGCAATAAGGAGGGCTACGCCAGCCCGTATATCTGGAGATGTCATTCGGATACCCCGTAGGGAATATTTCCTGTCCAACCCTATGACCGTGGCCCTGTGCGGATCACATAGGATGATTTGGGCTCCCATATCTATCAATTTATCCACGAAAAATAAGCGGCTTTCAAACATCTTTTGATGGACCAGCACTGTTCCTTTGGCCTGGGTGGCTATTACCAGTATAATACTTAGTAGGTCGGGCGTAAAGCCAGGCCAGATGGCATCCGCTACCGTGAGGATAGACCCATCTATAAAGGTTTCAATCTCGTAATGTTTTTGTGCGGGAATATAGATATCATCACCGATGATCTCCAATTTGATTCCCATACGCCGAAAAGTTTCAGGAATAATGCCTAATTTTTCTACTTGAACATCTTTAATGGTAATCTCGGATTGGGTCATGGCCGCAAGACCAATAAAAGACCCGATCTCAATCATATCCGGAAGCAAGGTATGAACAGTTCCCCCAAGTGTATTTACACCTTCAATAGTCAATAAATTGGAACCGATTCCGGCAATCTTTGCCCCCATTCGATTAAGCATCAGGCAGAGCTGCTGCAGGTAGGGTTCGCAGGCGGCATTATAGATAGTCGTGGTGCCCTCTGCCAATACTGCTGCCATCACAATATTTGCAGTACCAGTGACCGAAGCCTCGTCAAGGAGCATATAGCAACCTTTAAGCTGGCTGCCGTCGATATTATAAATTTCTTTTTTCTTGTCGTATTGAAAGGACGCACCAAGTTTCTGGAACCCCGTGAAGTGGGTGTCCATCCTTCGCCTGCCGATCTTGTCCCCCCCTGGTTTGGAGATTTTACCTTTTCCAAATCGGGCCAGCAGCGGGCCTAAAATCATGACGGAACCCCTAAGCGCAGAGGCTTTCTTCAAAAAATCCGTTGTCTCCAAGTAATCCAAGTCAATAGACGAGGCGGTAAAAGAATAGGATTCGGTGTCAATCTGTGTGACTGACACTCCCATCACCGACAGCAATTCGATTAATTTGTTGACATCCCGGATATTCGGCACTTTATGCACTGTAACTGTCTCCGGTGTAAGCAAAACGGCACATAGAATTTGAAGAGCTTCATTTTTAGCTCCTTGTGGAATAATTTCCCCTTTTAATTTTACTCCCCCCTGTACTCGGAATGAACCCATTAATTTCTTCTTTTTTTAACGTTTGATCCCGGGTTTCTTCGTTTGCTGTTGCCGTTGTTATAGTTTCTCCTTCCACTATTGTTGTTGTTCTCATTTTCAATGACAGAAGGTGGCTTGAAATCCCGACGTGTACTTGTTTCGAAAAGACCGTTTTCTTTCACCTTTTCCAAGTCAATGTGCAGTTTTCCCTTGGAAAGGATTTTTATGTCATCAATGATGATGGCATCGTCAAAGTTTTCCCTATTCCATGTAGAGTGAAAGCTACGCATAAGCTGTCCTATGAAAATAATGGCGGCTTCCTGTTCTTCATCATCTTCAATTTCAGTGGCTTTTTCAATCAGTTTTTCGATATTCCTGCCGTAATGTTTGAATTTCACTTCTCCTTCCAGGTAACCAATAGGCTTGGGTCTTTTGCCCAGAAGCTCCTTCATTGGCATGGGGAAGGGGGCTTCCACATCCAATTCAAAGTCGGACATAATATAGAGATCATCCCAAAGTTTTTGGTCACTTTCTGACTTCAGTTGGGGATTGAGCTGTTTCATCAGTTCCACTAGGGCGTATGCGTATTCCGTTCTCTTTTCCTTGGAATCGACCGTTTTAATGAAATCAACCAGCTTTTGGATGTTTTTTCCGTATTCTTTCAAAATGAATGTGTTTTAATGCTTTTCTGTAATTTTCATATCATACATGAAAATTGACCCCGACGAATTCAAAATACTAAAAATTCTCAAATTCGGGAAATCGGTATTGATGTATAATAAATATAGCGAATGGTTCTAGTCTACTATTCTGAGCTTTGCAAAGCTAAGTAATAAAGTTTTATCACCAAAATTATCAAAATGTATAAATGCTTTTCTATTGGCTCCTTCCATTTCGATTTTATGGACTTGGCCAAAACCAAACTTGGGGTGCTCAACCTTCATCCCCTCTGTAAGGTTGTGTGTATTGGAGGGTTTGAAATCAGGACTGGGCGTATGTAGCTTTGCGGTGGTTCCGGCCCTTACCGCAGGTTTTCTGAGGCCTACAAATCCATTTGTACCTTCTCGTTCCTGAAAACTATTCCCAATCGGCATTTGGCTACCCAATTTCTTGTTGACTTTGAGGTGTGTAGGATCGACTTCATCCAGAAAACGGCTGGGTTCACAGTTGAGAAGCCTGCCGTATCTGTACCGGGTCATTGCATAGCTGAGAAAGAGTTTTTCCATTGCCCTAGTTGCAGCCACATAGAATAGACGCCGCTCTTCTTCCAAATCCTCCCGGCTCTGCATCATCATTTGAGAAGGAAAAAGGTCCTCTTCCATCCCTACAACAAAAACATTTTTGAATTCCAACCCCTTGGAAGCGTGAATGGTCATCATGGTAACTACATCCGTATCCTGCTTGTTCTGATCTTCGTCTGTCAGCAGGGCTATTTCCTGTAGGAAGGAACCCAGACTTTTATCCTCATTTTCAGGACTGTCCACATAGTTTTTGATGGCATTAAGCAATTCCTGAACGTTTTCGTAGCGGTTTAGTCCTTCTATCGTTTTGTCCTCGTAAAGTTCACGGAGGATGCCTGATTGCTTGGCAACACTTGAGGCGACTTCATAGGCGTCCTTCCTTTCCATTTCTATTACAAAGCTTTTGATCATGATGGAAAAATCTTCCACGGAAGCAGCGGCTCTTCCAGTCAGAAAACTGGAACTGTTGGTGACTACATCCCAGATAGAGATGTCGTGCTCATAGGCCGCAATCATAATTTTTTCCACGCTGGTATCCCCAATACCCCTTTTGGGATAGTTGATCACCCTCTTGAAAGCTTCCTCATCGGCCGGATTCACCACAAAGCGAAGGTAGGCCATCAGGTCTTTGATCTCCCGGCGCTGATAAAAGGACAGACCGCCAACAATTCGGTAGTTGATGCTCATCTTCCTGAGGGCTTCTTCCATTGCCCTGGATTGGGAGTTGGTCCGGTAGAGAATGGCAAAGTCACTGTTTTTGAGTTGGTGGTTGTTCTTTTGTTCAAAAATTGTGGCGGCCACTATCCTTCCCTCCTCATTATCGGATGCCGCTTTGATCAGTTCAATGGGTTCTCCGTGTACATTGTCTGTCCAGATGTTCTTTTTGAGTTGAGCTTTGTTTTTGGCGATGATGGAGTTTGCCGTATGTACGATGCTTTTGGTAGAACGGTAATTTTGTTCCAGCTTTACTATGAATAGGTCTGGGTAATCCTTTTCAAAATTTAGGATGTTTTGAATATCGGCACCCCGGAAGGCATAGATACTTTGAGCATCGTCACCCACCACGCAGATGTTTTGGTGGACAGCAGCCAATCTCTTCGTGATCAGATATTGGGAAAGGTTGGTGTCCTGAAATTCATCCACCATGACGTATTTGAAACGTTGCTGATACTTGTTAAGCACGTCCGCATGATCCCGGAACAGCACATTGGTGTTGAACAACAAGTCGTCAAAATCCATCGCCGAAGACTTAAATAGCCTTTCCTGATAGGTTTTGTAAATCTCTCCCATCTTGGGCTTCATGGCAGCTTCATCATCCGCCTGCACATGGGGATCATTGATGTAGGTCTGCCAGGAAATCAGCCGATTTTTGGCACCTGATATTCTGGATAAGACCGTACTGGGTTTGTATACTTTGTCGTCAAGCCTTTTTTCTTTGACTATAGTCCTGATGAGTGACTTGCTGTCTTCCGAATCGTAAATCGTAAAATTGGAGGGATAGCCAAGTCTGGAGGCTTCTACCCGCAGGATTTTCGCAAAGGTGGAATGGAAGGTACCCATCCAGGTATTCCTCGCTTCCAGCCCGATCAGCTGCTCTATGCGGTGTTTCATTTCGCTCGCAGCCTTGTTGGTGAAGGTAAGCGACAAAATATTAAAGGGATCAATCCCTTTGGAGTGGATGAGGTGGGCAATTCTAATCGTCAATACGCGTGTTTTGCCAGAACCCGCACCCGCTATAATCATCAGCGGTCCATCCGTATGTTCTACTGCTTCTCGTTGGGGTGGGTTAAGACTAGACAAATAATCCATCATGGTAGTTTCAATCTAAGCGTCGGACGGAAATGGTCTATATTCCGTTTGCTTTGACAAAGTTACGATTTCCTTTCAACTTTTGATTCTTTCCATCGGTTATGGGACCAAAGATACAGGGCGGGTTCACGGTGTATGTTGGCCTCGACGGCATCAATATACAGTTCTGTGATGCTGTGTTCGGCGTCATTATCATAAGGTGGTGCACATAAAACTCTATATTCGAATGTGTAATGCCCGCGTTTTGGTTTGGAGATTTCTCCATAGATTACAGGCTGATTAAATTTCTTGGCCAGCTTTTCTCCTCCCTCAAAGAAAGCCGTTTCCCTACCCATAAAGGAGGTCCAATACCTGATTTCAGCAAATTGTGGACGTTGGTCAGCCGCCAGAGCAATTAGACGGGGAGTGTTACGCTTGGCCATAAAATGACGGGTAAAGGAATTTCTTTCTACTAAAGTTGCCCCAAACCTGCCCCTGAGGGTTTTCATAAAATGGTTGAAAAATGGATTGGTAATCTTAAGATACACCACCTCACATAGCGGACCGAGTCTGGAACTCATGGCCAGTTCATGCCCTTCCCAGTTGAAAAAGTGCGCCTGCATACCTATGATAATTTTACCGTCGGCTATGGTTTCTGAGATCAATTCCGGGTTGATTATCAGGAACCGCTTCTGCAAATCCCGAGGGTTCATTGTCAGAAGTTTTATCGTTTCCGCAAAAGAATCTGTCAAATTTCTAAAAAATCTTTTTTCTATTGCCTTTCTTTGTATTTCCGTTTTAAGTGGGAAGGCTTGTTTAAGGTTTTCCCTGACCACTTTCTTCCTATACCCCACCAAATAGTAGGCTACCAGGTAAAGTATATCACTGAATACATACAAAATGGACAGATTCAGGTAAGAGAGTGTCTTGAAAAAGAACATGAAATGACGGGATAATTAACTATTGGTTGGCGGAATACGCCATATCAGAATTCAAAATAAAGAAAATCAATCGACTTTCTTTCTAAATATTAGTTATAAATTACGCCAATTCGTAATTTTAAATTCTATGTCAGAGGTACAACGAAAAAAATATTCGGATAAAGATAAAAACAGCATATTTGACCAGGAGTTTATGCCGCACATAGACTCTATGTACAATTTTGCCTATAGGTTGACCTTTGATGAAGACGATGCCAAAGATTTGGTGCAGGACACCTATCTGAAAGCCTACCGATTTATCAACTCATTTGAGAAAGGGACAAACGCCAAAGCATGGCTATTTCGGATTCTTAAGAATAGCTTCATCAATGAATACCGTAAAAAAAGTAAGCAACCTTCAAAGGTAGATTATCAAGAAGTTGAAACTTATTACAACTCAGATAATGTTGACTACAATATGACTTCTGATCTGCGGGTTGATGCGGTGAAGGATATGTTGGGTGATGAGATCTCCAATGCACTGAATAGCTTGGCGGTGGATTTTAGGACTGTTATCATCCTATGTGACTTGGAAGGTTTTACCTATGAAGAAATGGCCAAGATTCTTGACATCCCAATAGGGACAGTCAGGTCCAGACTTCACCGGGCAAGAAACCTATTAAAAGAAAAACTAAAAGCATATGCCCAGAACATGGGCTATGATACAGAGGAAGAATAAAATTTGAATAGAACTAAATACTAAAATGGAGAATAATTTTGACTCATCTAATCAACGTAAACTCAACTGCAGTGATGCCAGTAAATGCTTTAAGTTGTTGGAAAGCATACTGGATGGACAGGCGGATTTGGAATCAAAGGCAGTTTTGGATGAGAAGCTGGCGAAATGCCAACCGTGTTTTGAGCATTTCCATCTGGAAAAGGTCATTCGGGAGGTGTTAAAAACCAAATGTACGAAACAACTGGTCCCATTGGAATTGGTAGACAGTATTCGCCAAAAAATCCAGGACTTAAAGTAACCAAAGCTACATGTCCGCAGGAAAGGCGATAATATTTTCAGCACCATCTGGATCCGGTAAGACAACTATTGTAAAGCACCTTTTGCAAAAATTTCCCAACCTAGGATTTTCAATTTCCGCCTGTACAAGAGACAGACGGGGACGCGCTGAGCAAGATGGAAAAGACTATTATTTTTTAACCCCCGATGAATTCAAGGAAAAAATTGACAAAGATCAGTTTATTGAATGGGAAGAAGTATATGAAGGGAATTTTTACGGTACCCTCAAAGAAGAAATCCAACGCATCTGGGATAATGGAAAGCATGTCATATTTGACGTGGATGTCAAAGGTGGACTGAACCTCAAAAAATATTTCGGAGACAGAGGCCTGGCCGTTTTTGTGGAAGTGCCCTCGATGGATGACCTCGCCATGCGCCTAAGGGACAGAGGTACTGAGTCTGAAGCCAGCCTTTCACGAAGGCTTTATAAAGCCAAATTTGAAATGGGCTTTAAGGACAAATTCGACGTTATTTTGTTAAATAACGACCTTCAAACCTCTTTCAGAGAAGCAGAAAATCTTGTTTTGGACTTTATCAATCAGGACAAAGCTTGAAAGTAGGATTATTTTTTGGATCGTTCAACCCTATACACATTGGACATCTGATCATTGGGGACATCATGAGGGATAAGACTAAATTGGATGAAGTTTGGTTTATCGTCAGCCCTCAAAATCCCATGAAGTCCAGCAAATCCCTGCTCCATGAATTTGACCGGCTGCGAATGGTAGAACTGGCCATTGCGGATAATTATCATTTTAAGGCCCTGGATGTGGAATTCCATATGCCCAGACCAAGTTATACTATCGATACTCTCACCTACCTTTCGGAAAAGTATCCCCAGCACGAATTCAAGTTGATTATCGGGGGAGATAACCTGAACCATTTTCACAAGTGGAAAAACAGCGGTCAAATACTGGAGTTCTATGAGATATATGTATATCCCCGCCCGGGAAAAAACAAAATACTGGAACATCCGGGCATCAGGTTCATCGATTCTCCTTTGATTGACATTTCGGCTACCTTTATCCGGGACACCATCAAAGAAGGTGGATCAGTACGTTATCTGGTACATCCCGACGTATCCGACTATATTCGGGACAAAAAACTCTATTATTAACTATTAATTATCCGTTTAATCGAAAGCTAGGGGTGAGGGTGTTTTTCTGGTTTTAATCCTGGAAAGCAAGTGACGTGCCACCTCTTCCCCCTGTTCTATTCCGAAATCAATGGCCGGAATGTAATGAATTCCACCGTAAAAACGGCTTATGGCTGCCTCAGCGGCAGCTTCATTGAATGAGTCAAATTCCCTAATACCCAATCCAAACTTGACTTCCGTGGAATCTACAAAATGGAAAGGCTCTCCCAGCAAGTCTGTTAGTATCCTGGAAGCGGCAGTGGAAATAACACTATGACCACTTGTGTGTTCTGGAAAAGGAGGTGTTTGCAATAAGGGTACCCAATCCTCGTCCATGTAAAGATTGATATAAGTTTCTGGGCGGATAAGAATGCTCCGATACTTCTCATCCCAACAGGAAATAAACCCGTCAAACACCGCAATGGCTGTCATTACCAACGCTTCGGATGTTGCCTTCCAATCCAAGTTGGCTGTTTTGGATGAAATGCCCGCAATTCCTATCCAATGACCACCTGGAGTTATCTTTTTCTCCGCGTACATCACATGGCCTTTTACATTCATTTTATAGGGATTGCAGTCCCAAAAATAGGCTATCTCTCTCGCCTCTTCATCGAGATTATTCCCAGCGTCCATTACGGCTTTAGCTTCCTGATAAAAAACACTTTCAGGTGTTATGTCAAAGGGAGTAGGTGGTAGGGGGATAAACTGGGTGGCAGAGTCCAGTACAAAAGGTCTGATTTTGTTCCAATTGGGTTCTATCCCCTCCATGTACGCCGGAGGGGTTGGTTTCCATGATTTTGGGTCATTTAGTGGGGTGTATTTTTCGAAAGACCGACTTTGGTGATAGTTGTCGTTTGACGCATAATCAAGCACATGCTGCCCCATTGTTTCGCCGAACTCAATAGAGGCCTCCAATGTTTTTTTCGTCATTCCCAAGTTTCTCACCTTTCGATAGAATTCATCTCTGTGGGCTGTAATCCTATTTTCCGAGAACACCATCTTGGCGGAAACGTGATAGAACGCCACCATTGCTGCCATCGGAAAATAAACATCTGACCGAGAGGAGAAATCTTTTTGTTCAAAGCCATTCAGCTGCCCCATCAGGGATTGGATGTTAACACTGTCTGCAAATGCGGCAACCTCAAAAGGAGCCAAGGAAGTATAGGCATAAATTCTACTGGCAACTGGTGGTGAAAAAATATCGTGAACCATTGCATCCGTCAGTTGATCGTTGGCCTGCACAAGTGGCTCGCTGGATTCTAAAAAACCCTGATAATTCTCCTCGGGGGAACAGGCCCCCAACCAACTGACAAGAAATAGTAAGGTTAAAGATATTCTATTCATTATAAGTTACTTCCAGGTGATGAGTGGCATCCTATTCGTTGATCGACAGGGATGATAAGGACAGCGGACTGGCCAGTCCTGAGCTTTCCAACGTTTGGATAACCCAATTTCCAACGAGTTTTCCCTGTTTCTGACCTTCTACAATGGCATCCATGAAATGAATGCCGCCATACAAGCGGGAAATACTGGCTTCTTCAGAAGCTTGAAGAAAGGAGGTAAAATCCCTGCTTGGAAGCTGATATTTTTCTTCTACGGTATCTGTATAAGAGAAGTTGTCGCCAAAGTAATGGGTCAATATCGTAGCGGCCGTGGTAGAAATGGTAGAGTGGCCACTTAAATACTCCGGAAAAGGTGGCGTTTGTAATAAAGGCCTATAGGATGTGTCGATGTATTTGCGGATGGCTGTTTCAGGTCGAATCCGGTTGCTGCGGTATTTTTCATCCCAGCAACTTAGAAAGCCGTCAGTAAGTCCAATCGCCACAGCGGCTGTAATTTCCATTGACTGTTCAAAACTAAGATTTGCATCTGTGCAGGCAATATTGGTAATCCCCATCCAATGCCCGCCAGGCGAAATCTGTTTTAACCCAACCATCAGATGACCGGTCTCCTCCAATGCAAACGGATTACAGTCCCAGAAAGCGGCAATTTCCCGCTGTTCTTTTGTCAACTCAACTTCATACACCTCTTGCATGAGTTTATAAAACTCTGAATCCGAGGAAGTCGAAAATGTTACCGGAGGCTTTGGCTTGAACTGATCTGGCTGTACAAGTGTAAATGGACGTATCGAATTAAAATACGGTTCTACCGGAGCAAAATATGCGGGTGGAGTAGGGTACCAATATCCGTCCTCCTGCTTAGGTGTGTATCTGGGGTAATTGCTGATATTCTTATAAAGGTCTTGCTGTGCATACGCGAGTATCCCTGAGCTTACCTCTTTTCCATACCCCATTGCATCCTCAATCGTTCGCTCGGAAAAACCCCATTGTCGGCAGGAATCCAAAAAGGAATCTTTTAATTGATGCAAATCCTGACCGGAGGGCTGCATGGATGCGGCGGTCTCAATCATTGCAAGCACCGCACTTACATGGGGGTTGTGGTAGGGAAAATCTCCTGAGACTTTTATTTCAGGATAATCATTTAGGACGCCGTGGAAACTAAGTATCTCTGGATTTTCTTGGCTGAGGGTCTCGTATCCCGCCAGAGTGGCATAGGCATAGAACCTAGCGGCCAGCGGAGGATTGGTAATGTCATGCACCATGATATCTGTCATCGATTCAGTGACCCATCCAATTAATTCCGGCCCCAATACCTTAGCTTTGTCCGAACCTGCTGTTTGACAGGAAGACGCAACCATCAAACAGACAACAAACGTTGCTAGTTTAAATGTTGAAGAGGTTCTTATGTCTGAAAATAGAATGTTTCTTATAGAGCTGACTGTCATCTATTTTTGATTTTTCTCAAAGGCAACAACACCTACCTGATTGATTCCGAAAAGGATTGTATCCTCAAAGGATAGCATGCTGCGGATATCGCCTTGAATATTAAATCCGGATTTCCGTTGTGGGACATAGGTGAATCCGCCTTTACCATCACCTTTTAATAATATGCCAAAGTTAGCATCATATTTACCAAAACGTAACCTTGCCCGCTGAATATTTCCTCCCAGAAGAAGGTCCAGATGTCCGTCTCCATCGGCATCGATCACCAAAACGGAAAACACCGGCGATGATTGTGCTTCGATGGGCAATGGTTTTAGCTGAAATAACCCACTTGCCTGGGATTCGAAGTAAGCAGTTTCCAACATGTTAGCCTTTAGGTAACCTGCATCTTTCATTTCTTGGGGAGTAAATATTTCAGAAATGGACAGGTTCGCATAGTCGGAATAATTCCTGAACCGGGTTCGCATGAACGAGATTTGGTCTAAAAGCTCATCCCTAGTAACATATGGATAGCTCTTCCCTTGAATGTAAAAGCAGAGGATGGGATCCACAGCCCCATTATTGTCAAAATCTTTGAAATACATTTCCGCAGGCTCATCCTGACTAGCTTTGACTTGAGTGTTTCTTCCGTGATTTCCCACGATCAAGTCTGCCTTTCCATCTCCGTTGATGTCTGCCACTGTAAGGCTATTCCACCAGCCGCTATATTCTGTTTCGAAATAATTTTCGGTGACATTCGTAAATGAGTTGTTAGTTTTTCCCCAAACGGAAATCGGCATCCATTCTCCCACCACAATTAATTCCGGTATGTCATTTCCATTAAGGTCCACCCACTCTGCATCAGTCACCAAACCTAGGGAGTTAAAGGCTGGAGCCCATTTTTGTGTTTCGTTTGAGAAATTTCCCTGACCATCGTTCACCAGCATATAGCTGGGCGGGACTTCTGGATACCTTCCAGGTATCACCCGGCTTCCGACAAAAATATCGGGAGCACCGTCTCCCGTAAAATCCGCAAAGGCTACAGCTCCAGTGCTGGTAAGCATTGTAGGTAATGCATTTTGGGATTTGCTGAAATTACCCGTCCCGTCGTTCATGTACACTCTGTCCTGAAGTCGTTCATCCGCCGGAAGAAAATCTCCATAACCCCCGCTACCAACATATAGGTCCAGATTCCCATCCCCATTCAAGTCCACAAAAACGGCTTTTGTATCCGCCGATTCCTGATCCGTGACAAATGCGGAAACGGTTGCTTCCCGAAAAGAACCTCCGGCATGCTGTACATATAATTTCCCCGGATTCCCCGCATCCCCACCAACATAAACATCGAATAAACCATCGCCATTTACGTCTCCTTTGGCCATGGCAGGGCCCGAGAAGGAGAGGGGGTTGACCATTAGGGGTTGTCGTTTGAAATCATTAAAGGTATTGGGTGGCTGGGCGTTTTGTATTGGAGTGCTTACTGGTTTGAATAGAGGAATAATGGCATTTCTGGTAAGTCGGTCTTGGGAGGCATTTGACTCCGACAAATTTAGGGTTTGGTTAGCTGGCACATCGTATAATACTTGGGTTTTACCCCCAAGCCATTCAACGAAAAGTGAATCTACTTTTGAGGCTTTTCCCATTCCCAAATGTAGGGTGGGAGATACACTGGATTGATATCCCCGACTTGGCATTTGTTCTAGAAACTGCATTCCTTCCCCTTGGTGAGCTGTAATTTTTGCTCCTAACCCATGCGTATTTTGCCTACTGCCTGCAAGCTGGATTTTTAGAAAATTGTTGGGATTAATTACGTTGGCATCATTTCGATAGATGAATGCTGGGTGACTGACGTTGTTGACTATTAAGTCCAGGTCACCATCGTTGTCCAGGTCCGAATAAGCTGCCCCGTTGCTATTGGCTACATGATGAAGGCCCCAGGATTTTGTGCGGTCGTCAAAGGTAATGCCGCCGGTGTTTTGGAAGGCGTAGTTGACTACATTCGATGAAGGCATCTGGTATACCAGATCGAGTACGTTTTCCCTTCGAAGGCCTTGGTTGTTTTTGAGGAAATCAGACATGTATTTCAAAAAATCCATGTTGGTATAGTCCCGGTGATATCCGTTGGTTATGTATAGGTCTTTCCAGCCGTCATTGTCAAAATCCGCAAAGAGCGCCGCCCAGCTCCAGTCAGTATTCGAGATCCCTGCCAGCTGACCGATTTCGCTAAATGTTCCGTTTCCATGATTAAGATGGAGCATGTTTCGCATGTATTGATGATGGAAACCTACCCGCAGGTTAAAGTCAAATTTCTCATAGTTATCCGGAGCCATTAAAAGTTTTTGGCGAGCATTGCCTTCTGGTAGCATGTCCAGTGTAAATACGTCCACCAGACCGTCATTATTGATATCAGCTATGTCGTTGCCCATGGAGAAATTGGAAATATGCCCCATGGCTTCCTGAATGATGTCCGTAAAGGTTCCATCCCCATTGTTGATGTATAGAAAATCCGGTGCCGTATAGTCGTTGCTGATGTAGATATCCATAAAGCCGTTCCCGTTTATGTCTGCGACCCCCGCACCTAAACCGTAGGATAGAGCTGATTGCTGTATGCCGGCTTCTGGGGTGATTTCGGTGAAAATCCCACCATCATTTCGAAACAGTTGCGGCCCTGCTGTATCCGGTTTCTTCAAAAGTTCCGCAGTAATGGACTCATCCAGCACAGGGAGGGATTTGGGGTTGTGGTTAAGCAGAAAAAGATCCAGGTCACCGTCATTGTCAAAATCGAAAAATACCGCATGGGTACTGGTGGCATCACTGTCTATCCCGTACTTTTCAGCTTCCTCCACAAAAGTGGGAATGCCTTGGGCATTAACTCCTTGATTAATGAACAGTTGATTTTTCCTTTTATCCGGGGGTAAGCTACCTGAGTTGCACACATAGATATCCAACAATCCATCCCCATTAACGTCGGCCATGGTGACACCGGTGGTCCATGGCCCTTGACGGCCAGCGACTCCCGCCTGCTGGGTAATGTCTTCGAATTGCATGTTGCCTTTATTTAGGTAAAGGGCATTGTCAACCATATTGCCAGTAAAATAAATGTCATCCAGACCATCCCCATTCAGGTCTCCTACGGCTACGCCTCCCCCGTTGTAAAAATACTCATACATCAGAATATTGGTGTTTAATCCCTCTGTAAGCGTGTTCTCAAACGTTATCCCAGTTTCATTCCCAGAAAGAAGGGTAAAAAGCGGCGGATCTTGAGGTAGGGGAGATTTGGAGGTTTCCTTTGGACCACAATTGGGCAGTATTAGGATACCCACCAAGAGAAAGACGAAGGAAGCTTTAAGAGACAATGGCATAGAAAATAAATATTACGGGTTCAAATATATAAATTTATCGAATAGGTTATGACCTATTCGCCTGATTGCTATTGATTTTACATTTCTGACAGATACCAGGAAAATAGAGATAACATACAGGATGAACCTTGAGTGGGGAAAATACATCAGCCTGATTAGTAATATACGTTCATAATAAGCAAAAACAAAAAAGGGTTGCCATACTTGGCAACCCTTTTCTCAGTAATTAAAGCCTTTAGAAATTAATACCCTGGATTCTGTATCAGGTTATCATTTCGTTGTGTTTCAGCAAAGCTGATAGGCATCCAGTACATTTTGTCCAGCCAAAGCCTGTTTTCTTTACCTGGGTCAATGTCGAATACCTCGTAGGAGTAATCATAAATATCCGGATCATACCTGTATAAGGAATTTGTCTGTCCCGGCTTTAGGGTTCCGACAATGCTGATTCCGTTTGCTTGCCTACCAAAAGTCTGTGGAGCAATCATCCACCTTCTGGCATCATAGTAACGTTGCTCTTCGTGAACCATTTCCTTACGTTTTTCATTGATAAACGCCATTTTGAGATCTTCACCAGATTGTGTCAATGCTGGAAGCCCTGCTCTGAATCGAATTTTGTTGAGCCATGTTCTAGCCTCTTCATCTTCTCCAAGGAATATACAAGCTTCCGCATAGTTAAACACCACTTCCGTAAACCGGATGTTTGGCCATGGGATTTCCTGCCAGGTATTCTGATCAACAAAGTTTGGATCTGGTTCTATAAACTTGCGGATGTAATAGCCAGTATAGCTTCCGTTCCAGTCTTCAATGGGACTGTTTCGGGTATCCAATCCAAAATGGGTTACCTTTTGCCCTGCGGAATTGGTCACTTCATACCGTCCTGTTTGGATTTGACCCAATGGATCTCTTGCTTGGTTGGCTGGAGAACGCGGTTTCCACTGTGCTCCGTCAAAAAGGAATGTAGAATAGAATCGTGCTTCCCTATCGGTATAGGGAGCTTTCTCATGTTCCGGATTATTCCAGTCAAAAGGGGTTCCATCCATCATGGCATAATCGTCAATTATCAATTGAACAGGAGTATTCCCTGCCCAGTTATTATACCCGTTTGGTCCATTGAACAAGCCTTGCCGACCTCCAGCTTCTGGTTTCTGCGAAAGAAAATACCTTCCAAAAATCATTTCAGCTTCACCACCGTTTCTTGATAACGAATTGTTTTCGTACACTTGAACGGCTTCTGCATGTGGAAGTGGTTCAGTAAGGTTTAGCATGTTTCCATCAGCAATATCGAGTACTGCCTTTGCAGCTGCTTTTGCCTGCTGAAGTCTTTCAGTCCTGCTTCCTGTAGTGTATCCTATCAATTCCTTATTCTGATAGGAAGAAATAACACTTGACTTGCCAGAAGCTGTGGGCATGTCGTGTAAATCGCTAGCCGCATAAATCAGTACTCTTGATTTTAATGCCAAGGCAGCTACTTGATTTGCACGGCCACGAACCATACTTTTCCCCTCCAACAGTTGTGCCGCTCTATCCAGGTCTTGAAGGATAAACGCCACTACCTCTTCATAGGTATTTCTTGGGATTTCATAGGTTTCTTCGTCTAACGTAAACGGTCTGTCAGCTATAGGAATGCCCCCGAAGTTTCTCAACAATTGCTGATGAAAATAGGCCCGCATAAAGGTAGCCTCACCCAGTAAGCGATCTACAATACCCCCGGTATTTTCAAATTGGGGATCACTCAGGTTCTCAATCGCTATGTTTGCACTTCGTAGTCGGCTATACATATTTGACCAACCTCTTGTTCCGTCAATCCATCCGGTGGCCTCCGGGTTAGATCGCGCTTCTGTCACCACGTTTATATTTCGGCCTGGATGGGTGAAGATGGCTTCGTCTGTCAGTGAGGCTAATGCCTGCTCTGCGAATCCACCTTGTTCGAGGCCTCCATAAATGTCTGTCACGAAAGCCTCGGCCAATCCAGCATCTCGCCAAACTGCGGCTTCGGAAACTTGACCTAGTGGTTGGGTATTTAGAAACTCGTCGTTGCATGAAGTCGTCAGCAGTACGCCAAACAACCCTACCCATATATAGTTTATTCTTTTTTTCATGTGTTTCATATTTTGGGATTTAGAAAGAAACGGATACGCCGCCGTTGATGACACGTGCCTGTGGATAGTACTGACCTGTTGAATTGTCAGATTCAGGATCGTAAACCTTCAATTTGTCCCAAGTTAAAAGGTTCAACCCGTTAACGTAGACTCTTAAATTACTCATGCCAAACCGCTCTCCCCACTGAGATGGTATTGTATAACCCAATTCTAGGTTTTTAAGGCGAATATAGTCCGAACTTCTGTACCAGAAATCATTTCCTCCAGAGTAATACTGATCGCTTCTATTGGCAATTCTAGGATATTCCGTACTTGGATTGTCGATGGTCCAGCGGTTTTCATAAAATTCCAACAGGTAGTTTCCAATATTTCCTGATTCACCCAAAGAAACGAGTGCAATAGCACCTGCGGCTCCTTGAAACAATACGGAAAGGTCAAAATTTCTCCATTGGGCATTCATATTGACACCTCCCTGAAATCTCGGAATATTATTTCGGTCCATTCTTACCCGGTCCAATGGTGTAATCTGACCATCACCATTGACGTCTTTGAATCGCATATCTCCTGGACGAAGTTGGTTAGTAATTGCGGAATAATCCAAGGATTCTGAAGCGATTTGTTCTTGTGTAGCAAACACTCCGTCATATAAATAAACCGGGGCAGGTGTATTCATAGGCAATCCGGTAGACCGCTGCCAATCCGGTGCTCCCGGAGGCTCATCCCAGAAAAGGATTCTGTTGTAAGCATAGCCACCGTTGGCACTGATGCTGTATTGCAAATCTCCTTTTTGACCCCTGTATCCAACATTGAAGTCAAACCCTTTGTTTTCAACCTCTCCGATGTTTTCGGCAGGCAATAATGCTGCCAGACCACTTGATTCAGGTACTGAAGCATTTTTTCTCCAAAGAATATTCGTTCTTTTGTTGTAGAAGTAATCCAATTCGAAGAAAACTTTCCCCTCAAACAAGGAGCCTTCTACACCAATGTTGGAATTGTTAGCCACTTCCCAGGTGATGGCATTGTTGGGTACTCTGGTTTCAAACAGCGTCTTGGCCTCGTTATTTTCCAAAATATGGCTTCTAAACCCATAAGTAGAAAGGAATTGGTATTCTTGTAATGCTCCTCCAAAGAAAATCTGATCATTACCCATCTGTCCCCAAGAACCTCGTACTTTGAAGAAATCCATTACAGGGACATTGTTTTTCCAGAAGTCTTCCTCCGAGACAACCCATCCGCCCATGACTCCAGGGAAGAATCCAAAACGGGTCTGTTCCGGGAAAATATAGGATCCGTCATTTCTCCACAAAAATTCAAAGAGGTATTTATCTTTGTAGTTGTAAGCAACCCTACCGAAATAGTTAAGACGGGCTCTTTCAAATGCTCCACCGCCGTTATCCTTTTCAGCATCACCACCTGCAAACATCTGATCAATGGCTGGGGAGATAAAGAATCTTCTATAGGCAAAGAAGTTATCTCCATCTACCGTCTCTTTGTTTACACCTGCCAAGATGTTGAATTCGTGGTCGTTAATTTTCTTTTCGTAAGTAAAGACCCCGCCTAGGAGGATATTCAACTGGTTGTTGTTGGATTGTCTTAAACGGGGCTCCGCTGGACCTCTTTCACTAGGAACTAAAATTGGTGTAGTTCCATCAGCTTCAAAACCGCTTCCCCGCTGATATAGGATCCAAGGTGTTTCCCACCTTTTGTTGAATTGGCTTAATTTATCAACCGATGCTGTACCCTGAAATTTCAAGCCTTCTACTCCCGGAATTTTGATGTTCAATGCTCCATTGGTTTGGAAATAATCTCTGGTATCTCTATCGTATCCGGTTGCATTCGTGGTGATAACAACGGGGTTTTCGCCATTTTCGATATCCGGTCCCGGTCTGCCGTCAGGCCAAAAAGCTGGCTCATGAGGCTTGCCCCGCATTTGCATTCTAAAGATGGCTCCCGCAGGTCTAGTTGGGAAAAACCGGGCTTCCTGTCTTGCCAACACACCAATTTGAAGGTCTATAAATTCATTGACCTTCGCATCCACGTTTAAGCGCATGTCGTATTGTTTAAACCCTGTTGCCGAATTTTTGTAGTAGGCATCCTGATTTTGGTATCCCAAGGAAGCCAAATAACGGATGTCTTCATTTCCACCGTTTAACTGCAAATTGTGTCGGGTCTGCGGAGACCAAGTCTTAAGCGTTTCTCCATACCAGTCAGTATTGGGGTAATTCCAAGGGTCTGTGCCAGCACGGTGCATCTCAAGCGCATTGGGGCTGAAAGGTGCAGTTCTAACTTGTCCGTCGGGACGGGTGTAGGTACCGGTAGCCCGATATGCATCAGTGGCACCACGCCATTCACCTACAGGCAACTCATAGACGTGAAGGTCATTGAGCATTTCTCCGTATTGTGCCGCATCGGCCAATTTAGGTATAACAGTAGGTTGGGCAAAGCCCTGATTGAATTGATAACTTAATTCTGGTTTGCCGGATTTCCCTCTTTTCGTGGTTACCAAGATTACGCCGTTTGCAGCTCTGGCACCATAAATTGCAGCTGACGCATCCTTCAATACGGAAATGGTCTCGATGTCGTTTGGATTTAATCGATCAATACCACCCGCTCTTGCAGGGATACCGTCTATAACGATGAGTGCATCGTTGTTTCCCAAGGTGTTGGAACCCCGGATACGGATACCGGCGCCATCATAACCCGGTTCACCGCTTCGGTTTACTGCGATAACTCCCGCCATACGGCCAGCAATGGAGTTAGTCAGGTTCATGGCGGGAGATTTCACTAGATCGGCTCCTTTTACAGTAGCTACTGATCCGGTGATGGTCTCTTTCCTTTGTTCACCATAACCTACTACGATTACCTCACTTAATGACTGCATGTCAGGCATTAAAGTCACATCGATCGTGGATTGATTGCCTACTTCTCTTTCTAATGGAGCGAATCCCACAAAAGAAAATACCAGGACGTTGTCTCCAGGCTGTAGTGAAACTCGGTAGTTTCCGTCAATGTCAGTGACACCACCTCTTGTGGTACCTTTAACGAGCACAGATACACCAGGAAGAGTTAGATTATCCTCTCCCGAAGATACGGTACCCGTTACCTCCCTGGTTTGGGCCTGCATTGTTAGGGGGAATGCCAGAAGCAGTGCCAATCCCAACAAAAACAGTGTTGTTTTGGGTAAATAGTTTTGCATACTTTTTTTGATTTTAGGTATTAAAATTAATGATTGTTAAAATAACACGTTAAATATGTGAGGAATATTTATTTTATGCAATTCCTAAAACTCGGTAGAAATTTCTGATTAAATAATTAGGAGGTGAATTTTTGAGGTAATTTTATTGATATGTTAAAATAAGTTAATTATAGTTATTATTTACACAATGGACCGATCTGATTATTATCATTCTGTTAAATTTGTAGTTTTTAAAAAAAGTACAAAAAACGGCATATTTTTGGAGGAAATATCAGAAAATATTACCCTAAAAAATTAGGTTTAAATTAATTGCTGGATGTAGTTACTTTTTGTCTTAGGAACCGTTAGTAATTGTGATTTTCGGAGTAGTAATGTGATGGCAGGTAATTTGGGTATTTAAAACAATCAAAAAAATCAATTGGGAATGCGGATTAAGTTTTTGATTCTTTTGTATTTGATAATTTTCTCGGAGCTGGAAACTTTCGCACAAGGAGTCAGAGGCTACGTGCGTGATGAGGGGGGCAACCCCTTGCCTTTTGCCTCCATTTTTATCAGAAATTTGGGAGATGGGATTCCTTCAAATGCTGATGGTTATTTTCAACTGAATTTGAAGCCGGGAGTTTATGATATGTGGATTCAGTTTATGGGATACGAATCCGTTCTGACAACAGTGGAAATAGACCAGACTTGGGTGGAGGTAGATGTTGTCCTCAAGGAACAAATGTATGCGTTGAGGGAAGTTACGGTGGATAGCAAACAGGAAGATCCCGCATTAACCGTGATGCGCAGGGCAATTGCCAAATCCGATTATCACCGCCTACAAGTAGACAGCTATTCGATGAAGGTGTATTTAAAAGGTACAGGTAAACTGACGAACGCTCCTTTTTTTGTTCGTAAGAAATTGGCAGAAGAGGGCTTGAACCTGAATGAAGCCTACACTACGGAGTCGATTTCTGAAATTACCTTCAGGCAACCGAATTACCTAGAGGAAAAAGTAATCGCCATACGAACCGTTGGAGAAGACATGCAAACGTCCCCGTCTCCTTATATAGCGGCGACGTTTTATCAGGACAAGGTAGTGGACATTATATCCCCTTTGTCCAAAATGGCTTTTTCCTATTACCGATTCCAATTTATGGGGTCTTTTATGGACAATGGCGTGTTGGTAAATAAAATCAGAGTGAGGCCTAGATCTCCAGGAGAACGTGTCTTTGATGGCTATCTGTATATTATAGAGGATTCGTGGGCTATACACAGCTTCGATTTGAAGACATCCTATTTGGGATTTCAAATTACCGCAAAGCAACAGTTTGCTCCGATTGTTGAAAACGTCTGGATGCCAGTCACCCACACCTACCAAGTCAGCGGAAAGTTTTTCGGCTTTGGAGGGGAATTTCAATATTTGGCTTCAACAGGTGAGTATGTGCTGGAACTAAATCCAGACTTGATAGCGGAAACAGTCCTATTAGATGAAAAAGTAGAGGATTTACCCGCCGATCTTTCCGGATTTGACAAACGGGAATCAGTGACAGAACAGCTGGCTGCAGCAGAACAAATGTCACAAAAATCCTTTCGGAAAATGGTCCGCACCTATGAAAAGCAAGTTGAAACGGAAAGGGAAAACAATGAGGTCGTTCGCGAGAGAAAATATGCGGTAGATAGTCTAGCCACGAAACGGGAATTAAACTTTTGGGACAGCATACGGCCGGTTGCCTTGACGTCTGAGGAAATCCGGGGGTATCGCCGGGATGACAGTCTTGCCAGAGTGGAATCGGCGAAAGAATCTGTTCCAGATAGCATGGATACAAGCATCAACAAGAAATTTCAAGTAGTGGACGTGCTGGGCGGGGGAGACTATTTTTTCGGCAGAGGATTTTCCTCGGGTTTTTATAATAATGCTGGCAAAATGGGATTCAACTCCGTGGAGGGATTTAAATTCGGTATGGCCGGATACATGAGGTATAGGAAAAGGGAAAAATTGGCGGACAGTGTCAATTTCCGAACAAAACAGGTGCTAATCCGGCCTGAGGGAAGATACGGGTTGTCCAATAAGACCCTCTACGGTAGGCTTGCTGTCACAGGTTTGATTAGAAATGAAGGATCGCACACCCAGCTTTCGGCGGAAGGTGGACGGTTTATTTTTCAACTAAACAGAAAGGAACCCATATCGGAGTGGGTGAATAGTGCCTACACTCTATTACTTAATCAAAATTGGATGAAGCTCTATGAGCAGCGGTACCTGCGGGTGGATTTCGAAAGACAAGTCAGTCCAGGTTTGGCCTTTGGATCTGGATTAGAGTATGCAGAAAGAAACTTCTTGGAGAACACAAGCAACTACAGCTTCAGAGAGGGTGATCAAAGAAGTTTTACCTCCAATCGGCCCGAGAATATTTCAGCCACCAACAGTAATTTCTCTAACCACCGATTATACCTATGGAGATCACAAGTTTCGTGGAGGCCTGGTTTAAAATACAGTATCCGCAACTACAGAAAATCTCCATTATACAGCACTGCCCCTCATTTGACGATTTCTTATCAAAAAGGCATTCCAGTTGCATCGGCCCATCAGTCTTCGCGATTTGACCAATTGGAAGCTAATTTTCGACATGCATTTTCCTTTGGGGTAAGTGGCAAATTGGATTTTAACTTGACCGCCGGTTCTTTTCTGAATTCCTCTCGGGTGTATTTTATGGATTTTAAACACTTTGGAGGCAATCGGACTATTTTTACCAGTATGGGAGCAGCTTCGGAATATCGACTGCTTGATTACTACCGATATAGTACGGATGGTAACTATTTGGGCGGAATTTTTCACTACCAGTTCAGAAAATTTTTATTTACCCAGTTGCCCATGTTACGTTTCACGGGGGTCCGGGAAAATATCTTTTTCAATTACCTCAAAGCTGACCGCTCTCCCCATTATATGGAGGTTGGGTATTCTTTGGATAATTTATGGCGTATTTTCCGTGTTGAATTTGCGGCAGGGTTTGAAAACGGAGCATATGTCCACTCAGGGCCACGTTTCGGGATAGCGACCTTTATCCATGTTGGCTCGGGGGAATAATTTTCATTTTATATGTGAAATTCCATATATTTGCCACTGTAAGGTTTACTATAGGAAAGAATGGTCAGCTTATGGCTGTCTGTTCTTTATTTTATTAGCCACAAATAATTAGTGACATGAAGTTTTCCTTTTTTATCCTTATTTTAGTCTTGGTTGGATACCAAGCAAATTCCCAGGGAATATTACAGTTTGAAGGTTATGGCGGCCCCTCGGTGGGATTTTATAACGCGACGATTTCATCTCCGGACGGAGATGAGATGAGTTTGTTTCCGACGATGGGCTATCAATTGGGTTTGGGTGTCGTCGGTAAAGTAACCGATCAATGGCAGGTAGTGCTTCAGGGTGAATACCTGCATAGGCCGATAGGGATTAGGCAACAGGCTGCTAATGGGAATGTTTTTGAGAATAAAGATTCAGCATTTGGAAACAATTTTGGAAATTATTCACTGGGAGCAAGGTATACTATTCCAAAGCAAAAATTTGAGTTGTACGTGCAGCCCGCCATAGGTGTGGCCCTCAACCGCGATCCCCCGAATTTTTCTGGTGGTGGTTTTGGAGGCACGACAGGTAGTATGAGTTCCAATTTTTTGCTGCGATTTGATGTTGGCATCAAAAAGTATACTAAAAGAAATAATTATTTCTTGGCGGGGCTAAGGTATCAGCAGGGAGTTGGCACGCTTGATGAACTAAGATTTCAACGTACCGAATTTAACAGCCAAGAGATCGATTTCAGCAGCAATGCCTCCTATGTCGGGGTATTTATAGGCTTTGGAATAAGTACAGACCGCTGGTTTAAGTAAGAAATATCGGTTGATTTCCAATAGCATGCAATATAGAATGAAAAAGGACGGGTATTTCCCGTCCTTTTTTTGAGTTTTTATACCTTCATGATTTCTTCCTCTTTTTTGGCAAAGAGGTCATCGATCTTAGTTGAATATTTATCTGTATATTTTTGCACGATATCTTCAGCCCTCTTCACTTCATCTTCCGGTGCTCCGTCCTTCTGAAGCTTTCTCAGTCCCTCATTCGTGTCCTTTCGTACAGTCCTTATGCTGATTTTTCCATTTTCGCACTCGTTTTTCACCTGCTTCACGAGGTTTTTTCTGCGCTCCTCTGTGAGTGGTGGGATGGTTAGCATGACCATTTCCCCGTTGTTTTGGGGATTGAGACCCAAATCGGAGTTGATGATTGCTTTTTCGATCTCAGAGATTAAGTTTCTTTCCCAAGGCTTAATGGCGAGAGTCCGAGCGTCAGGTGTAGTTACAGACGCTATTTGCTGTAGGGGAGTTGGCGCACCGTAGTAGGACACTACTATGCCATCCAAAAAATTCGGCATGGCTTTCCCTGCGCGTATTTTTACCAGCTCGGCAGCGGTATGGTCCACTGCTTTTTTCATTAGTAATTCAGCTTCTTCGAGGTATAATTGGATTTCTTCCATGGTAAGTTTAGCTTATTTAGAAGTTATAAGTGTCCCTACATCCTCACCTTTTACGAGGTTTATGAGGTTGTTTTTTTTGTTCATGTCAAAGACGATAATAGGGAGGTTGTTTTCTTGGCAAAGGGTGAAGGCGGTCATGTCCATCACGTTGAGGTTTTTTTCGTACACTTCCTGAAAAGAAATAGTGGCGTAGCGGGTAGCCGTCTTATCTTTTTCCGGATCTGCGGTGTAGACGCCATCGACTCGTGTGCCTTTTAGCACTACTTCCGCTTCTATTTCTATTGCTCTAAGACTGGCAGTAGAGTCTGTTGTGAAATATGGGTTTCCGATTCCGGCGCCGAAAATGACAATTCTTCCTTTTTCAAGGTGCCGAATGGCCCGTCGACGGATAAAGGGTTCACATACACTTTCTACTTTGATACCAGACATCAGCCTGGTGTACATACCGTTTTGTTCGAGCGCACTCTGTAGCGCCATGGCGTTGATAAGGGTGGCAAGCATACCCATGTAGTCTCCCTGTACACGGTCAATACCCACATGGCCGGCTTGAACTCCCCTAAAAATATTACCTCCTCCGATTACAACGGCGATTTCAACTCCCTGATCACGTACTGCTTTGATTTCGTCAGCGTATTGCTGTAGAATTTTAGAGTCAATGCCATAAGATTTGTCACCCATTAGGGCCTCACCACTAAGTTTTAGGAGGATTCTTTTGTATTTCATATGTTTATAATTTATTTTTCAAAGACCATACCTGACTGCCGTCAGGCAGGTGGAATCTCGCAATGATAATCATCCCGGTGTGTGACGCGTTCGTCAAGCTTTATTTCATCAGTTTAAAATTTGTTTTCAGTTTAAGAAAAAACAGTTGTATAACTAACTTGATAGCAGCGCATTATCTAGTTGGTATCACAACGTTCGAATCATGATCGGCTTAGATTTTGGCACTTTTTAGCACGTTCAATTAAGCCTTTGATATGGAAATCAACTCAAAGATTACTTGATTCAAACCGGACAAAGATAATTTCTTGTTTTTTACAAAACTAAATCTATTCTTTAAAATTGGATCATCACCTGATTTTTTTCCACCCCCTGTCCAGTGTCGACGAGGATTTTCCTGATTGTACCCGATTGGGAGGACTTAATGGAATTTTCCATTTTCATTGCCTCCAGGACAATCAATACATCACCTTTTTCGACGGTATCACCTTCTTTTATGGGAATACCCAGTATAAGACCGGGCATGGGTGCTTTTATTTCCGTTGAGAGATTCCCCTTGATCTGCTTCAATCCCATTTTCTCCAATAGAAGGTCCTGCTCAGAGCTGACTATAAGTTCAGCCAATCGATCGTTCAGCTTTATTTGAAGGGTTTTTGTTGAAGGCACCCAGGACACGATTTCTATTGTAAGTGACTGATTTTCAATAATCAAATGAAAGGCATTTTCACTAATTTTCACACCTTCCATTGAGATTATCTCACCGTTGACTTTGGACTGCTCCCCATTTTTTTCAACCAGGTAGACTTCATTTTTCAATTTTACTTCATACATTTCGTTTCTTTTAAAGCGGTGATTCTATATTGTAGTGTTGCCTGGTTCAAGGATTACTTCATCTCCATCCATGGGAATTGATTTTAGAAACATCACATAACAATTCTTCCTGGAAAATTATTTTCTTCAAATATGCGCTATTCATTTTACTTCTATTCTCTATTTGCAATTAATTTTTCACTTCTTTTTTCCTGCAAAAATGCCGAAATCACCACCCAACCTGAACCGATTATTGAATCAGTAGGTGGGAGTGAGGCATTGGAACTAATTGTTCGGAATACGCCGGATTCGCTAATGAGACTGAAAGAAGCGGCCATGGAGGGGTACCGTCCAAGCCGGGAGAGGAAATTTGACCTGATTCATACTTCGCTGGATTTATCGTTTGATTTTGAAACCAATCAAGTGAATGGCAGTGCACTCCTGCTGCTGAAGCCGTATTTTTACGAACAGGAAATACTGGAGCTTGACGCCAAGGACTTTGAAATTACGGATATATGGCTCGACGAATCGGGGGAAACTTCTCCGCTTAATTTTTCCTACACACCAAAACGGGTGACCATTTATTTACCCCGCACCTATACCTCAGCCGATTCACTGCGGGTAGGGATAAAATATGTTGCCAAACCCGATGAAACCACCGTGCCGGGCGGTACAGCGATCACCGATACCAAAGGGCTTTATTTCATCAACCCCTCAGGGGCGGAAGACAAGCCCATACAGATATGGACTCAAGGAGAGACTGAATTTAGTTCGAAGTGGTTCCCTACCATTGACAGTCCCAATGAAAGGCAGACACACGATTTCAAACTGAGGGTTCCGGAAAGATTTATTTCACTTAGTAATGGAAAGCTCGTCGATCAGCAACAGAACGATGACGGAACCAGGACTGATCATTGGGTGATGGATATACCTCACGCTCCCTATCTTTCGGCATTGGCCATCGGTGAATTTGCCGAAATAAAGGATAGCTGGAGGGACCTTGCGGTGAACTATTATGTTGAAGAGAAATATGCGGAGGGTGCTAAAACGGTGTTTCAACACACTCCGGAGATGATCGGGTTTTTCTCGGAGATCCTTGGCGTGGATTATCCATGGCAAAAGTATGATCAGGTGGTAGTACGGGACTTTGTTTCTGGTGCCATGGAAAACACAACGGTGTCAATTTTCATGGAGGCATTGAACTTGGACGAGCGGGAGGCACTCGACAGTGAGTGGGATTATATTATAGCCCATGAGCTATTCCACCAGTGGTTTGGCAATTTGGTTACAACTGAGTCTTGGTCCAATTTGCCTTTGAACGAAGCATTTGCCGATTATTCGGAATATCTCTGGTTTGAATACAAGGAAGGAAAGGACAAAGCGGACAAACACCACCTTGATGCCATGGAACAATATTTCTATGAGTCCCAGGAAAAGCAGGTTGACCTTATCCGGTTTCAATATGAGGATAAGGAGGATATGTTTGACAGCCACAGCTACGCCAAGGGTGGACGGATTCTTCATATGTTGCGGAAAAGTGTGGGCGATGCGGCATTTTTTGCTGCATTGAAACATTATTTGGAAGCAAATGCATTTGGAAGCGTGGAAGTGCACAATCTCAGGTTGGCTTTCGAACATGTTACCGGTAGGGATATGAATTGGTTTTTCAACCAGTGGTTTATGGGTTCCGGTCACCCCGTGTTGGCCATTGATATTGATGATAGCGATCCGGACCGGCAATTGTTCACCGTGAGGCAACTGCAGGATTTAACCAATACGCCACTTTACAAACTGCCGGTAAAAGTAGCGGTTTACAAAGCTGGACGGCGGGAGGAAAAGACCTATTGGGTGGACAGGGGAGTTCAACAGTTTGCTCTCGAAAACGGGGCCGGAACCGACCTTGTTCTGGTTGATGAGTATATGGAACTGTTAGCTGAAAGGCAAACAGAAAGGGGAATGGACCGTTTGATAAGCCAATTTCAACATGCGCAATCAGGAATTGCCAGATTGGAAGCCTTGGATAGTCTAACAGCGGTTTTTGCTGACACACAAAACTGGGCAACAACCATTACCAAAGCTATGGGGGATAGTTTTCATGAGGTCAGGGGATTGGCGCTGAGCCGGATTCCCCAGTTGATGTCCAAGGAGGAGGTTGGATCCGAGATGGAAGAGATGTTGGTGAAGATGGCTGAAAATGATCCCAACAATGAAGTCCGTTCTTCCGCCATCGCACTTTTGGGAACTTTAAGCGGAACCAAATACGCGCCTCTTATCGCCCGAATGATTGAAGAGCCTTCCTATGTGGTAGCAGGAGGAGCAATGACGGCTGTAATGGATATGGAAGGTGAAGAGGCGCAGAAGAATGAGATTTTCGAGCGATTCAAAGGGGAAAGGAATATCCGGATGGTGGTACCTTTGGCGGATTACCTAACACAGGTACAGGACAGTACCCAATCGGACTGGTTCCATGAGAAATTAGGTCTTTTGACTGGGGAATCGCTGTATTATTTTATCGGGTATTACGGGGATTATTTCGCGTCGGTTGGTGGTACGGGAAGGGAAGAGGCCATAGAAAGGTTGATGCGGCTGGCCGAAGATCATCCTGCCAATTATGTCCGTTTGACTGCTTTTCAATCCATCTTCGGGTTTATCGATGAGGGGAATATTCTGGAAAGGGTAATCAAAATCAATCAAACCGAACCCGATGAGTTGGTAAAGACCTATCAGGAGTTTTTTCTGGAGCCTTACCTTGAGGAAAATTAAGCGTCTGATTGTTAAAACAGTACTGAATTACTGGATTAAAATCAAACATTTTTTTTTGGATTGTTTTGAATGTTAGAGAAAAGGGTATAATTTTGCCATCCGTTAAGATAAGCAAGAAAATTATTTAGCGGAAATTTGTTGGGGGAATACCAAAGCGGCCAACTGGGACGGACTGTAAATCCGTTGACTTATGTCTTCACAGGTTCGAATCCTGTTTCCCCCACCAGTCAGATATTTCTCATTGAGATATTTAACCGGAGGTAGTTTATTCTAGAAAATTAGTATAAATTTGCCTTTCGATTTTACCAAGCCTGTTGTTCGAATTGGGCAACAACACATTAAAAGCGGGAGTAGCTCAGTTGGTAGAGCGGCAGCCTTCCAAGCTGCAGGTCGCGGGTTCGAGCCTCGTCTCCCGCTCTATGCTTTTAGGGCATATACGAATGTTAATAGCCGACGTAGCTCAGGGGTAGAGTGCTTCCTTGGTAAGGAAGAGGTCACGGGTTCAAATCCCGTCGTTGGCTCGATACATTGATTTAAAACAAACGAAATTTTATCATTAACTAAACAAAGGATTTTCACGCATGGCAAAAGCAACCTTTGACCGTTCCAAACCACACGTTAACATAGGTACGATTGGTCACGTCGATCATGGAAAGACTACTTTGACTGCTGCCATTACTACGGTATTGGCAAGGAAAGGTCTTTCTGAATTAAGAGACTTCGCTTCTATCGACAACGCTCCGGAAGAAAAAGAAAGAGGTATTACCATCAATACTTCACACGTAGAGTATCAGACAGAAAAGAGACACTACGCACACGTTGACTGTCCAGGTCACGCTGATTATGTAAAAAACATGGTTACGGGTGCCGCCCAAATGGACGGTGCTATCTTGGTAGTTGCGGCGACTGATGGACCAATGCCTCAGACTAGAGAGCACATTCTGTTGGCCCGCCAGGTAGGTGTTCCTGCTTTGGTGGTTTTCATGAACAAAGTCGATTTGGTGGATGATCCAGAACTTCTGGAACTTGTTGAGATGGAAGTAAGAGAGTTACTTTCTTTCTATGAGTTTGATGGAGACAATATTCCAGTTATCGCGGGTTCTGCCCTTGGAGCACTTAACGGTGAAGACAAGTGGGAAGCTACCGTAATGGAATTGATGGATGCTGTCGATGAGCACATTCCTCTTCCTGAAAGAGCAATCGACAAGGATTTCTTAATGCCTGTAGAAGACGTATTCTCCATTACTGGACGTGGTACTGTTGCTACCGGTAGAATCGAAAGAGGTGTAGTCAATTCCGGTGAGGCGGTAGATATCATCGGTATGGGTGCGGAAGGTTTGAAATCAACCGTCACTGGTGTGGAAATGTTCCGTAAGATTTTGGATAGAGGTGAAGCCGGTGACAACGTAGGTTTGTTGCTTAGAGGCATCGAAAAATCGCAAATCAGACGAGGTATGATTATCTGCAAGCCCGGATCTGTGAAGCCCCACGCTCACTTCAAAGCTGAAGTGTACGTGCTTTCAAAAGAAGAAGGTGGACGTCATACTCCTTTTTTCAACAGATACCGTCCCCAGTTCTACCTAAGAACGACAGACGTAACCGGCGAAATCACGCTTCCTGAAAATGTGGAGATGGTAATGCCAGGTGATAACGTTACAATCGAAGTGAATTTGTTGAGTACAGTTGCTCTTGAGAAGGGACTACGATTTGCAATCCGGGAGGGTGGCAGGACAGTAGGTGCCGGTCAGGTGACTGAGATCTTGGACTAATCATATTCCAGATATAGATTTACAAATGCGATTCTGAAATTTTCGGAATCGCATTTGTTTCTTATGACAATTTTACCTAATTTTGCGTTCCGTAAAAGAATAGGTATACTACGGGCGTAGTTCAATGGCAGAATAGCGGTCTCCAAAACCGTTGATGGGAGTTCGAATCTCTCCGCCCGTGCATCACCGTAAAATCAAACGAAGTACTTCATACGTTTTTACCAATGAAATATACTCAGTTGGGAAAAGATAAAAGCGGGCGTAGGGAGTACACATAAAATTAAGGCTGCATGAACGTAAAGAATTTTGTAGTAGAATCCATCGATGAGATGAGGAACAAGGTCACATGGCCTAAATATGCTTCACTTCTAAACAGTGCGGTATTGGTACTTGTTGCGTCGTTGATTTTCGCCTTGGTAATAGGGCTTATAGATCTTTCATTCGAAAGTCTTATGACGTGGTTTTATGATTTATTTTAATTGAATCTAAATTACATAATGGCTGATCACAAATGGTATGTGCTTAGAGTTGTTGCTGGGCAGGAGAAAAAGGCTAAAACCTATTTAGACAACGAAGTTGCCAGGCAAAAACTTGAGGAATACATTCCTGAAGTTTTGATACCCTCTGAGAAAATATACGAGATGCGCAATGGTAAGAAGCGGGTTCGGGAAAGAAATTTTTTTCCGGGCTATGTTTTGGTTCATGCGGACCTCAGTCATGGAGAGGCCAACCATGTAATTACGAGTATTCCGGGAGTTATCGGTTTTTTAGGGTCAAACCAAGGGGGGGCTTCCAAAACCCCCGAGCCATTACGTCAGTCGGAAATCAACCGGATTTTAGGTCGGGTTGAGGAGATTGATGAGTTTGCGGAAAAACTGGATACACCATTTATAGTTGGAGAGACCGTTAAAGTAATGGACGGTCCTTTCAGTGGTTTCTCAGGGATGATAGAGGAGGTATTTGAAGACAAGAAGAAGCTTAATGTTATGGTTAAGATTTTCGGTCGTAATACTCCGGTAGAATTAAACTTTATACAAGTAGAAAAACAAGACTAGGAAATGGCTAAGGAAATCACTGGTTATGTGAAATTACAGGTGAAAGGTGGCCAGGCTAATCCTTCTCCTCCGGTTGGACCTGCCCTTGGTTCCAAGGGTTTGAACATCATGGAGTTCTGTAAGCAGTACAATGCTAGGACTCAGGATAGAATGGGTCAAGTACTTCCTGTGCTTATCACGGTTTATTCGGATAAGTCGTTTGATTTTGTGGTTAAAACTCCTCCCGCAGCAAACATGTTGCTGGATGCGGCCAAAATCAAAAGTGGTTCAGCAGAACCTAACAGAAAGAAAGTAGGCTCCGTATCCTGGGATCAGGTAAAGGAAATTGCAGTCGTGAAGATGCCTGACTTAAATGCTTTTGAAGTGGAGTCTGCCATGAAAATGGTTGCAGGAACAGCAAGAAGCATGGGAATTACAGTTTCGGGAAAAGCTCCTTGGGAGGATTAAATAAAGAAAAATGGCTAAGTTAACAAAAAAACAAAAAGAAGCTCTTTCTAAATATGATCCTAGCCAAACCTATTCTCTGGCTGAGGCTTCTACCATTGTGAAAGACATCACCAACGTAAAGTTTGACGCTTCTGTTGATCTTGACATCCGACTGGGTGTGGATCCAAGGAAAGCTGATCAGATGGTGCGTGGTGTGGTGGCCCTACCGCATGGTACAGGCAAGGACGTGAAGGTGCTCGTATTGTGCAGCCCTGACAAGGAAGCCGAAGCAAAGGAAGCCGGTGCCGACCATGTAGGTTTGGACGATTATATCGCCAAAATTGAAGGTGGCTGGACAGACATTGACGTGATCATCACCACGCCCAATGTGATGGCAAAAGTAGGTAGACTGGGTAGGGTTTTGGGTCCAAGAGGCTTGATGCCGAATCCAAAATCAGGTACCGTTACACTGGATGTGGGCAAAGCTGTGAAAGACGTAAAGGCAGGTAAAATTGACTTCAAAGTAGACAAGTTCGGGATTCTTCACGCAAGCGTTGGAAAGGTATCTTTCTCTCCGGAGAAAATACAGGAGAATGCACTTGAACTGATAAACACTGTGTCGAAATTGAAGCCTTCTGCATCGAAAGGCACGTACTTTAGAAGCATTCATATCTCCAGTACCATGTCACCTGGGATCATTATTGACAAAGGAAGTATTCAAGGTATATAATCATGACGAGAGAAGAGAAAAAATCCATCATTGACGAACTTACCGAGAAATTAAAAGTAACCCCGCATTTTTATGTGACTAACGCATCGGGGTTTTCAGTTGCTCAGGTAAATGCGTTCAGGAGAACTTGTTTTGAAAAAGGACTCGAATATAAAGTGTACAAAAACACGCTGATCAAAAAGGCGTTGGAAAGCATGGACACCGATTACGAGAAATTTAACGAAACAGCGTTGAAAGGATTTTCCGGTATTCTTTTTTCTAAAGAAGCTGGAAATCTTCCTGCGAAGGTGTTGTTGGAGTTCCGAAAGAAAATGGGCAAGAAGGAAACTCGTCCCGTATTCAAAGGTGCTTCAATAGATGGGGACATATTTCTAGGAGAGCAAAACCTGGAATTACTGTCCAACCTAAAATCCAAAGAGGAATTACTTGGAGAAGTTATCGGGTTGCTTCAATCTCCTGCCAAAAATGTGGTTTCTGCCCTGCAAAGTGGCAAACATATACTGGCTGGATTGGTTAAAACCCTCTCCGAGAAGGAATCTTAATACATTAAATCAATCAAGTTAAAAATCAATCAATTTAAATATTTTATACAATGGCAGATCTTAAAGCATTCGCTGAACAGTTAGTTAACTTAACTGTAAAAGAGGTAAATGAGTTAGCCGCAATTTTGAAAGACGAGTATGGTATCGAACCCGCTGCTGCTGCTGCTACTGTTGTAGCCGGTGGTGGAGGAGGAGAAGCCGCTGCTGAGGAAGAAAAAACTTCCTTCGACGTAATCTTGAAAGCTGCTGGTGGACAGAAATTAGCGGTGGTTAAACTTGTTAAGGAATTAACTGGTCTTGGCCTTAAAGAAGCTAAAGAAGTTGTAGACAACGCTCCTAAGGCGATCAAAGAAGGTATCAGCAAGGATGAAGCTGACGCTCTTAAGAAGCAACTTGAGGAAGCTGGTGCTGAAGTAGAATTGAAATAATTTGAAAAACCTGTCCTCCTAGGCATAGGTTATTCTTAGTAGACCTGACTTTTAAGTCAGGTCTTTTCCTGTTTATAGACAATAAAAAACTTGCATTATTCCAAGTGTATATTGTTCTTATTTAATAATTACTATCACTATAAATATATACTGCCTTGGCTATCCAGAATCAAACCGAAAGGAAAAGTTTCTCATCTATTAAGGTAGTCAAAGACTATCCGGATTTTCTCGATATTCAGCTGCAATCCTTCAAAGATTTTTTTCAGCTTGATACTCCCGCAGAAAAGAGAAGGCAGGATGGTCTTTTCAAAGTGTTTTCTGAAAATTTTCCCATCAGTGACTCTCGGGAAAATTTTACCCTAGAATTCATTGACTATGCCGTAGATCCTCCCAAGTACAATGTTTCCGAATGTATCGACCGGGGACTTACTTATTCCGTTCCTTTGAAAGCGAAACTTCGGTTGTTGTGTTCAGATGAAGACAATGAGGATTTCGAAACCATCGAACAGGAAGTGTTTTTGGGAAATCTTCCCTACATGACCGAAAAGGGATCCTTTGTAATCAACGGAGCCGAGAGAGTTATCGTTTCCCAGTTGCACCGCTCACCAGGTGTGTTCTTTGCGCAAAGTAAGCATACAAACGGGACGAAATTATACTCGGCAAGGATCATTCCATTCAAAGGTTCGTGGATTGAATTCGCTACCGACATCAATAATGTGATGTATGCCTACATTGACCGTAAAAAGAAATTTCCAGTAACGACTTTGCTACGGGCGATCGGATACGGTTCCGATAAGGAGATACTTGATCTGTTTGGTCTGTCAGAGGAAGTGGATGCCAATAAATCCAATTTGAAAAAGGTAATCGGTCGTAAGTTAGCCGCGAGGGTTCTTAGAACCTGGGTGGAGGACTTTGTGGATGAAGATACCGGAGAGGTGGTTTCCATAGACAGGAACGAAGTGCTACTCGAGCGCGATTCTATTCTTACCGACGAAGATATAGATCTGATTTTGGATTCTTCCACTAAAAGCATCATTCTCCACCGGGAGGATGTGAACGTGGCAGATTACTCCATTATATACAATACGTTGCAAAAAGACAACTCCAACTCTGAAAAAGAGGCGGTAGAGGTTATTTACCGACAGCTTAGGAATACTGAGGCTCCGGATGAAGCGACTGCCAGGGAAGTTATTCACGGGTTGTTTTTCTCCGACAAGCGGTATGACTTAGGAGAAGTTGGTAGATACCGAATAAACAAAAAATTGGGTCTGAGTATAGATCCTGATAAAATCGTTCTTACGACCCAGGATATCATATCCATTGTGAAGTATTTGATTGGGCTTATCAACTCCAAAGCTGTGGTCGATGATATTGATCACTTAAGCAATAGGAGAGTTAGGACAGTTGGAGAACAATTGTACAGCCAGTTTGGGGTAGGTCTTGCCCGAATGGCCCGTACTATTCGTGAGAGAATGAACGTAAGGGACAACGAGGATTTTAAACCCGTTGACTTGATCAACGCCAGGACATTGTCTTCCGTGATCAATTCTTTCTTTGGTACCAATCAGCTTTCACAGTTTATGGATCAAACCAATCCGCTTGCCGAACTGACGCATAAGCGTAGGCTTTCTGCTTTGGGTCCCGGTGGACTATCCAGAGAGCGTGCGGGTTTTGAAGTAAGGGACGTTCACTATACCCACTACGGTAGGCTTTGTACTATTGAAACGCCGGAAGGACCGAATATCGGATTGATTTCCTCGCTATGTGTTCATGCCAAAGTGAATAGCATGGGCTTCTTGGAGACACCTTATCGAAAAGTAGCTGACGGCACGGTAAGCATGGTCAGTGAAGATATTGTGTTCCTAACTGCCGAGGAAGAGGATGATAATAATATCGCGCAAGCAAATGCACCCTTGGATGATAAAGGTAAATTTATCAACGATAAGGTAAAGGCAAGATTTGAAGGTGACTTCCCTGTGTTGGATCCGTCTGAAATCACCTTTATGGATGTTGCGCCAAATCAGATTGTTTCCGTGGCAGCTTCATTGATTCCTTTCTTGGAACACGATGATGCCAACCGGGCTTTGATGGGTTCCAACATGCAGCGTCAGGCAGTTCCTTTGCTGAAAGCCGAGGCGCCTATTGTAGGTACCGGTTTGGAAGGCAAGGCGGCAATTGACTCCAGATCGCTGATTCGCGCAGAGGCAGATGGGGTGATCGATTACGTTGATGCCAAGAAGATAGTACTTAAGTATGATCTTACTGAAGAGGATTTACTGGTTAATTTCAGCGATGAGTATAAAACTTATTTGCTGACAAAATTCCGTAGAACCAACCAAGATACTACGATCAACTTGACTCCATTGGTTCTTAAAGGCCAACGGGTTACTAAGGGACAGGTCTTGGTAGAGGGTTATTCTACCAATAATGGGGAACTTGCACTGGGTAAAAACCTACTTGTAGCGTATATGCCTTGGCAGGGTTATAACTTCGAGGATGCGATCGTTATCTCTGAGCGGGTTGTCCGTGAAGATGTATTTACATCTATCCATATAGAGGAGTTTCAGCTTGAAGTTAGAGATACCAAACGAGGAGAAGAAGAACTTACCTCGGAAATTCCAAACGTTTCGGAAGAGGCGGTTAAGAATTTGGATGAAAACGGTATAATCCGTGTAGGTGCTGAATTGAAGGAAGGGGATATCATAATCGGTAAAATCACCCCTAAAGGTGAAACTGATCCAACTCCGGAGGAAAAACTACTTCGTGCCATCTTTGGGGACAAAGCAGGTGATGTGAAGGATGCTTCATTGAAAGCGTCGCCCTCTCTTAACGGAGTGGTAATCGAAACCAAGCTTTTCTCCAGACCTAAAAAGGATAAGGATCTTCGTGTAAAAGCAAAAGCTGAGGTGGAGAAACTGAAGCAGAAATATGGCAAGGATCTTTTGGTAGTTCGAGCAAGAATGATCCAAAAGTTGGTTGTGTTGCTGGACGGAAAAGTTTCCAATGGGGTGAGGCATAAGTTTGGGGATGAAATCATCACTAAAGGGATGAAATTCAACCATCAGAACATTGAGAACAATCTCTTTCCCGCAAAGAACCCCTATAGGGATGAGAGTAACTACAACGTAGCAGAGGAAGCCAACCTGATTTCAGATATCATCTTAGATGACTGGACAGACGATGCACATACCAATTCGCTGGTACAGCAATTGGTGAAGAATTACACCAATACCAGAAATGAAATTTCCGGTATCTTCAAGAGGGATAAATTCACCCTTGAAGTGGGTGATGAACTGCCTGCTGGAATTGTTCAACTTGCCAAAGTGTACGTGGCGAAAAAGCGTAAGCTGAAAGTAGGGGATAAGATGGCGGGGCGCCATGGTAACAAAGGTATCGTTGCCAGAATTGTCCGGGATGAAGACATGCCCTTCTTGGAAGACGGCACACCTATGGATATCGTATTGAATCCCTTGGGCGTACCATCCAGGATGAACATTGGACAGATCTTCGAAACGGTCCTAGCCTGGGCCGGTATGCGGTTAGGCAAGAAATATGCGACTCCTATCTTTGATGGGGCAACCACTGAAGAGGTAGCTGCTGAACTGACGAAAGCAGGTTTGCCAAGTTTCGGTAGAACGTATCTGTATGATGGTCTTAGTGGTAAAATGTTTGATCAGGCAGTCACTGTGGGGATTTCCTACATGCTGAAATTGGGTCACTTGGTGGATGACAAGATGCACGCTAGGTCTATTGGGCCTTATTCACTGATTACGCAGCAGCCTTTGGGCGGTAAAGCGCAATTTGGTGGTCAGCGATTTGGAGAAATGGAAGTTTGGGCACTTGAAGCATTTGGTGCTTCGCACGTGCTTCAAGAGATTCTTACCGTGAAGTCAGATGATGTAATTGGCAGGGCCAAGGCGTATGAAGCCATAGTTAAAGGGGAAAACCTTCCGAAACCTAACATTCCGGAATCCTTTAATGTATTGGTACACGAATTACGTGGTCTTGCATTGGAAATTACTCTTGACTAAATAAGAAAATATTGGGCCGAAAGGCCCTCAAACTACTCACAAAAATTACTATGGCGTTCAGAAAAAATAAAAAACTAAACAACGACTTTTCTCGAGTCACCATTAGTTTAGCTTCTCCAGAGTCCATTTTGGACAGTTCTCATGGTGAAGTGACGCAGCCGGAAACAATCAATTACAGAACGTATAAGCCTGAAATGGGCGGTTTGTTCTGTGAGCGGATTTTCGGTCCGGTGAAGGACTGGGAATGTCATTGTGGTAAATATAAGCGCATTAGGTATAAAGGAATCATTTGTGACCGATGTGGGGTAGAAGTTACCGAAAAGAAAGTGCGTAGAGAGCGAATGGGCCATATTGAACTGGTCGTTCCCGTGGCGCATATTTGGTACTTCAAATCTCTTCCTAACAAAATAGGGTACCTTCTTGGGTTGCCTACCAAAAAACTGGATCAGATCGTTTATTATGAGCGATATGTAGTCGTGCAAGCTGGAGTCAAAGGGGAAGACGGGTTACAGTACCTGGACTTTTTGACAGAGGATGAGTATTTGGATATCATGGACAAGTTGCCCAAAGAGAACCAAATGCTTGATGATAACGACCCCACCAAGTTTATCGCAAAGATGGGTGCCGAGGCACTTGAAATGCTGCTTGCAAGGCTTGATTTGGATGATCTTTCTTATAGCTTAAGACACCAGGCAGCTACCGATACTTCACAACAACGTAAAGCGGAAGCTTTAAAACGGTTGAAAGTAGTGGAAGCATTCCGTGACGCCCGTACCCGTATAGAAAACCGTCCTGAATGGATGGTCGTTCGTATGGTGCCGGTCATTCCACCGGAATTAAGACCATTGGTACCTTTGGACGGAGGTCGTTTTGCAACTTCCGATTTGAATGACCTTTACAGAAGGGTTATCATCCGAAATAACCGTTTGAAGAGACTAATAGATATCAAGGCTCCTGAAGTAATCCTCCGAAATGAAAAGCGGATGTTGCAGGAAGCTGTTGATTCTCTTTTTGACAATTCCAGAAAGGTAAATGCCGTACGTTCCGATGGAAATAGGGCATTGAAATCCTTATCGGATATGTTGAAAGGTAAGCAGGGACGTTTCCGTCAAAACTTGTTGGGTAAGCGAGTCGATTATTCAGGACGTTCAGTGATAGTAGTAGGGCCGGAATTAAAGCTCCACGAATGCGGACTACCCAAAAATATGGCTGCCGAGCTCTTCAAACCTTTCATCATCCGAAAGTTGATAGAAAGAGGAATCGTCAAGACTGTAAAATCAGCCAAAAAGATAGTAGACAGAAAGGATCCGGTGGTATGGGATATCTTGGAAAATGTACTTAAGGGACACCCTGTATTACTTAACCGAGCTCCAACGCTTCACAGGTTGGGTATCCAAGCCTTTCAGCCTAAACTAATTGAAGGTAAAGCGATTCAGCTGCATCCGTTGGTATGTACTGCGTTCAACGCTGACTTTGACGGTGACCAGATGGCAGTCCACGTGCCTTTGGGTCATGAAGCTATCCTTGAAGCAGGTACACTGATGCTTTCCTCACACAACATCCTAAACCCTGCCAACGGGGCGCCAATCACGGTACCTTCTCAAGACATGGTGTTAGGCTTGTACTACGTGACCAAAGGAAAGAGATCTACCAATGATGAGGTAGTGGCGGGAGAAGGCATGACATTTTATGGCGAGGAAGAAGTTATCATCGCCCTTAACGAGGAGACTATCTCCCAACATGCCTTCATTAATTGCAAGGTGAGTGTTAGGGATGAAAACGGCGAACTTTCCGATAAAATTATTGAAACGGTAGCTGGCAGATTGATTTTCAACCAGTTTGTACCGCATGAGGTAGGATTTGTCAACGAATTATTGACTAAAAAGAAGCTGCAGCAGATTATTGCTGAAGTTGTAAAAATATGTGGTATCGCCCGTTCAGCCCAATTCTTGGATGATATCAAGCATCTAGGATTCCAAATGGCCTACAAAGGAGGTCTTTCCATGGGACTGGATGATGTAATTATTCCATTGGAAAAAGAACCGCTGATCGACAAGGCTAAAGCCGAAGTAGACCAGGTTTGGAACAACTATCTGATGGGATTGATCACAGATAACGAACGGTACAACCAAGTCATTGACATCTGGACACGTACCAACTCCAACCTGACCAACATCTTGATGAAACAGATGGAGGAAGATAATCAGGGATTCAACGCCATCTACATGATGATGCACTCTGGAGCCAGGGGTTCTAGAGAGCAAATCAGACAGTTGGGTGGTATGAGGGGATTGATGGCCAAGCCGCAGAAAAACCTTCAGGGTTCTGTAGGTGAGATTATCGAAAACCCGATTCTATCTAACTTTAAAGAAGGATTGGATGTGTTGGAATACTTTATCTCCACCCACGGTGCAAGAAAAGGATTGGCAGATACAGCCCTAAAAACTGCTGATGCGGGTTATTTGACTCGAAGATTGGTGGATGTCGCCCAGGATATGATCATTTCAGAGGAGGATTGCGGAACCTTGCGAGGTCTCGTAGTTCAAGCCTTGAAGGATAATGATGAAATCGTTGAGCCATTATCTGAGCGAGTTCTCGGAAGGATTGCCGTTCATGATGTAGTTGATCCCATATCAGATGAAATTATCATCGTTTCCGGTGAAGAGATTTCTGATGATGTGGCTAAGCGAATTGATGAGTCCGCAGTTGAGGAGATTGAGATCAGGTCCGTGCTTACCTGCGAAACTAGAAGGGGAGTTTGTGCCAAATGTTATGGTAGAAACCTTTCCACGGGCAATATTGTCCAAGTAGGGGAGTCTGTGGGTGTCATTGCGGCACAGTCTATCGGTGAACCTGGTACTCAGTTGACTTTACGTACTTTCCACGTAGGTGGTACGGCATCCAACATTTCTGTAGAGGCGAGTATCAATGCCAAGTTTGAAGGTATTGTGGAGTTTGAAGAGGAATTACGTTGGATCAACACGACCAATAAAGACGGAGAAGACGTTTCCATCGTGATGGGAAGATCCGGAGAAATAAAGATCAACGATATCAAGTCAGGTAAAGTCCTTGTTTCCAATCACGTGCCTTATGGCGCCGTGTTGAACGTCAAGGACGGTCAGAAAATAGGTAAAGGAGATTCCTTGTGTACTTGGGATCCATATAATGCCGTAATCCTTTCGGAATTTGACGGTGTTGTTGAATTCGATTCCATCCTTGAAGGCATTACTTACAAGGAAGTAGCGGATGATCAGACTGGATACAGAGAGAAGGTAATTATAGAAACTAAGGATAAGACTAAGAACCCAGCCGTGATGATCAATTACGGAGATGAATCCAAGTCTTATAACATACCAGTAGGTGCTCACCTTTCTGTAGAAGAAGGTGATAAGGTGAAGTCAGGCCAGATCTTGGTTAAGATTCCTCGATCTGTAGGTAAGACAAGGGATATTACCGGTGGTTTGCCACGGGTAACGGAATTGTTTGAGGCCAGAAACCCATCCAACCCGGCTGTTGTCTCTGAGATCGACGGGGTGGTAAGTTATGGTGGTATCAAGCGGGGTAACCGGGAGATATTTATCGAGTCCAAGGATGGTGTGAAGAAGCGATACATGGTGTCTCTTTCCAAGCATATCCTAGTACAGGAAAATGACTTTATCCGTGCCGGCGAGCCGTTGTCAGATGGAGCGATTACTCCAAATGACATCTTATCTATCAAAGGGCCTACAGCGGTCCAGGAATACCTTGTAAATGAAATCCAGGAAGTTTACAGACTTCAGGGTGTGAAAATCAATGATAAGCATATCGAAGTGATTGTGAGTCAGATGATGCAAAAAGTCGAAATTTTGGATGCAGGTGATACCGGATTCCTTCAAAACCAGATCGTCAATAAGTGGGCTTTCCGTGAGGAAAACGACATTATTCTTGACAAAAAGGTTGTGATGGAAGCGGGAGATTCCTCTACGTTGAAGCCAGGAATGATCATTTCCTCACGTAGGTTAAGAGATGAGAACTCCAGCCTTAAGCGGAAAGACCTGAAGATCGTACAGGTAAGGGATGCGCAAGCAGCTGTTTCCCAGCCGACTTTGCAGGGAATTACCGCGTCTTCATTGGGTACCGAAAGCTTTATTTCCGCGGCTTCCTTTCAGGAGACAACCAAGGTCTTGAGTGAAGCAGCCATCCGGGGTAAGCGTGACGAATTGTTGGGATTGAAGGAAAACGTTATCGTGGGCCACTTGATACCAGCAGGTACCGGTCAGCGTAGATTTAAAAACATGATCATCGGCTCTAAGGAAGAATACGAACGTCTTACCGGAGCGGAAAAGGAAAAATCTTCAAGAAAGACAAAAGAAACAGTAAAATAATTTATTCGATTTGTTAAATAAAAAGGGTCTGTAGTGTGCAGACCCTTTTTTATAAAGCGTGAGAAATCATGGAAGAGGACAATAAAGAAAAGATTAAAGGGCAACAAATAAACGTGGAATTATCCGATGATGTAGCTGAGGGGGTTTACTCCAACCTAGCAATGATAGCCCATTCCCAGTCGGAATTCGTGGTTGATTTTATACGTCTTATGCCTGGTGTGCCAAAGGCGAAAGTTAAGGCCAGGATCATCATTACCCCGGATCATGCCAAAAGGTTGTTGGCCGCCTTGAAGGATAATATTGAGAAATACGAACAAAGTTTCGGGAAAATTGAACACGGTCAGGGCACACCCCAATTTCCGCTGAATTTCGGAGGCACTTTGGGAGAGGCCTAACGAAAATATAACTCCTTAATTTTGTTTGTTTTATTGATTTGTTTACCTTTGCAGTCCAAAAAATAAAAGTTTAAAGCTGAAAATTAATTTTATCTATTAATGCCTACTATACAACAGTTAGTAAGAAAAGGTAGAAATACCCTCGAGACAAAGTCCAAATCACGGGCTTTGGATGCCTGTCCGCAGCGCAGAGGGGTGTGTACCAGAGTGTACACAACTACCCCTAAGAAGCCTTACTCAGCGATGAGGAAAGTGGCTCGAGTATGGTTAACCAACGGAAAAGAGGTCAATGCCTACATTCCAGGTGAAGGACACAATCTTCAAGAGCACTCTATTGTGCTTATCAGAGGAGGAAGGGTCAAAGATCTTCCGGGTGTAAGATACCACATCATCCGTGGCGCGTTGGATACCGCAGGGGTAAAAGACAGAAAACAAGGCAGGTCTAAATATGGCGCAAAGCGTCCTAAGGCAGGCAAAGGAGCAGCAGCTGCACCGGCAAAGAAGAAATAATATTTTATAAAGTATAGTTAACATGAGAAAAGCAAAACCTAAAAAGAGGTATATTCTTCCTGATCCAAAGTTCAATGATACGTTGGTAACCAGGTTTGTAAACTGCCTGATGGTAGATGGGAAGAAAAGTATTGCTTACAGAATTTTCTACGATGCGGTAGCAAAAGTAGAGGATAAAGTAGGTGAGAATGGTCTTGAGGTTTGGAAAAAAGCACTTAACAATATCACTCCAGCTGTAGAAGTAAAGAGTCGTAGAGTTGGTGGAGCCACTTTCCAGGTACCAATGGAAGTTAGACCGGAAAGAAAAGTGTCCTTGGGTATCAAGTGGATGATTACGTTTGCCAGAAAGAGGGGAGAGAAAACCATGATGGATAGACTTGCAGGAGAAATCATTGCAGGAGCCAAAGGCGAAGGTGCAGCGGTTAAGAAAAAAGACGACACCCATAGAATGGCAGAAGCCAATAAAGCATTCTCTCATTTTAGATTTTAATAGATAATGGCAAGAGACTTAAAATTTACCAGAAACATTGGTATTGCAGCGCATATTGATGCCGGAAAGACAACAACGACGGAAAGGATCCTTTTTTATTCAGGGGTAAGCCATAAAATCGGAGAAGTTCATGACGGGGCTGCGACTATGGACTGGATGGAGCAGGAGCAGGAGAGGGGTATTACCATTACTTCCGCTGCAACTACTGTTTTTTGGAATTACAGAGATAACAAATATCAGATCAACATCATTGATACCCCAGGCCACGTGGATTTTACAGTGGAAGTTAACCGGTCACTTCGTGTACTTGATGGATTGGTTTTTCTTTTTAGTGCGGTTGACGGTGTGGAGCCTCAGTCGGAGACTAACTGGAGACTTGCTGATAATTATAAGGTAGCCCGCATAGGTTTTGTCAACAAAATGGACCGTTCAGGAGCCGATTTTTTAGGGGTATGTAAGCAAGTAAAGGAAATGTTGGGCAGTCATGCTGTTCCATTGCAGCTTCCTATTGGTGCTGAAGATAAATTTAGAGGAGTTGTTGACTTGATCAACAACCGGGCAATCATTTGGAATGAGGACGATTTTGGAATGACCTTCCAGGAAATACCGATTCCTGAGGACATGGTGGAGGAAGTTGCGGAATACAGGGAGCATCTGTTGGAGGCCGTCGCTGATTACGATGAGTCCTTGATGGAGAAGTTTTTCGAAGATCCGGATTCCATTACAGAATCGGAGATACTAGCTGCTTTGCGACAAGCTACCATCGATCTTAAAATCGTTCCTATGGTTTGTGGGTCATCTTTCAAGAACAAAGGCGTGCAGACGATGCTTGACTTGGTGATGGAACTGTTGCCATCTCCCATGGACAAGGACGATATTACTGCGCACGGAGTTGATTCAGAAGAAGAAGTCGTTATTCGACCAAATGAAAGTGAGCCCTTTGTTGGTCTAGCATTTAAAATTGCGACCGATCCATTTGTGGGAAGGTTATGCTTCGTCAGGGCGTATTCAGGCGTTTTGGAATCAGGTTCATACATTCACAACACACGGTCTGGAAACAAGGAAAGAATCTCCCGGGTATTTCAGATGCATGCCAACAAACAGAATCAAATCGATAGCCTGCGGGCTGGTGATATTGGGGCGGTAGTTGGGTTTAAAGATATTAAGACAGGTGACACCCTTTGCGATGAAAAGCGTAAAGTTGTGTTGGAATCCATGGTCTTCCCTGAGCCAGTTATCGGATACGCAATTGAGCCTAAGAAGCAAGCGGATGTCGACAAGCTGGGAATGGCAATTTCCAAATTGGTGGAAGAAGATCCTACGCTTCAGGTTAATACCGACCACGAAACAGGTCAGACTATCCTTAGAGGGATGGGTGAATTACACTTGGAGATCATTATCGACCGACTCAGAAGAGAATTTAAGGTAGAGATCAATCAAGGTGCACCCCAGGTTGCTTACAAGGAAGCGCTTTTTGCGTCTACGGAACATAAGGAGGTTTATAAGAAACAAACTGGTGGTAAAGGTAAATTTGCGGACATATCATTTGAATTAGGACCAAAACCTGCAGATCCTGAAACTAACGAAATCAAGCCGGGATTGGAATTTGTTAATGGTATCGTCGGTGGTATTATTCCTAAGGAATTTATCCCTTCTATCCAAAAAGGATTTAATGAGTCCATGAAAAACGGACCTTTGGCTGGATATCCTATCGAGTCGATGAAAGTAAGATTATTTCACGGTTCTTTTCACGATGTCGATTCCGATGCACTTTCTTTTGAACTTGCCGCACGGATTGGTTTCAAAGAAGCAGCCAGAAAATGCAAGCCGCAATTGTTGGAGCCAATCATGGCGGTTGAAGTTCTCACACCTGAAGAATATACAGGTCCTATCACAGGCGACTTGAATAGAAGAAGGGGTTTGATGAAGGGTATGGATACCAGAGGAACATCCACGGTAATCAAGGCAAACGTTCCTTTATCCGAGCTTTTCGGGTATGTAACGGATCTTAGAACGATTTCGTCAGGTAGGGCAACTGCCTCGCTGACCTTTGATCACTATGAGCCTGTGCCAAACAACATTGCTGAGGGAGTAATTGCCAAGGTTAAAGGAGAAAAGGCCTAAATATTTACAGAAAATGAATCAGAAGATAAGAATAAAACTAAAATCATACGATCATAGCCTGGTGGATAAGTCATCAGAGAAAATCGTGAAAGCTGTAAAATCTACAGGCGCTGTTGTCGTAGGTCCCATCCCACTTCCTACCAAAAAGGAAAAGTTCACGGTGTTGAGGTCTCCGCACGTCAATAAGAAATCCCGTGAGCAGTTTCAGCTTTGCACCTACAAGCGGTTGGTGGACATCTATTCAAACAGTTCAAAGACGGTAGATGCATTGATGAAAATTGAGCTTCCAAGTGGAGTTGATGTTGAAATTAAGGTCTGACCTTCTGCCAATATTCTAATGAAACCTGCGCGTCATCGCGCAGGTTTTTTTGTGAATTGGACTTCCCACACAAACTGATTTCAGATAGATTTCAGTCGGGTTGTTTCCGCATAGCGGGGATATGTATGGTGATTAAAAAGCAAAGAGGTGATATTGCCTGAAAAAGGTTCCTAAAGGCTAAATTAATTACCTAAATAATTGAAAATATTAAAGTTGGGATTTGTAAGGTGAGTATAAATTGCTAACTTTGCAGTCCTTTAAAAAAGCACAGGTGTGTAGATGCCTGTGTTTCATGGTTTATTATACTACAGAAGATGTCTGGAATAATAGGAAGAAAAGTTGGAATGACTAGTATTTTTAGTGCCGATGGACGTAATGTCGCATGCACGTTATTAGAAGCTGGTCCTTGCGTAGTTACGCAAGTAAAAAATGTTGAATCAGACGGGTACAACGCTGTTCAATTGGCATATGGTGAGCGTAAAGAAAAAAATACGCCCAAACCATTGGTTGGCCATTTCAAAAAGGCTGGCACTACGCCAAAGCAGAAGGTTGTTGAATTCAGAGATTTCCGCGTGGAGTTCGAAGGTCAGGTTGATCTTGGAAAGACAGTAATTGCGGATCAGGTATTTGTTGAAGGAGACTTCATCGATGCCATTGGTACCTCTAAGGGTAAAGGATTTCAAGGTGTTGTCAAGCGTCATGGTTTTGGCGGTGTTGGCGGGCAGACTCACGGTCAGCACAACAGAGCAAGACACCCTGGTTCTATCGGTGCCTGTTCATGGCCTTCAAGGGTTTTCAAGGGTATGCGAATGGCCGGAAGAATGGGTGGAGATCGAGTGAAAGTGGTAAACCTGCGGGTACTCAAAATCTATACCGACAAGAATTTGATTCTTGTCAGTGGATCTGTTCCTGGCCCGAAAAATTCTTTTGTAATTCTAGAGAAGTAAGAAGATGGAATTAGCGATATTAAAACATAACGGTGAGGATACCGGCAGAAAAGTAACTCTTTCCGACGATATTTTCGGCATCAAGCCGAATGACCACGCAATCTATTTGGATGTGAAGCAGTTCTTGGCCAACCAACGTCAGGGAACGCACAAGTCCAAGGAAAGAGCAGAAATAGCTGGATCTACCAAGAAAATCAAAAAGCAAAAAGGTACTGGCGGAGCCAGAGCCGGTTCTATCAAATCTCCTGTATTCAGGGGAGGTGGACGTGTATTCGGTCCTAGGCCAAGAGACTACTCGTTTAAGTTGAACAAAAAGTTGAAGCAGTTGGCTAGAAAGTCAGCGTTTTCATATAAGGCAATCGATAACAGTGTATTCATTCTGGAAGACCTATCATTCGATGCCCCAAAGACCAAATCCTACATTGACTTGATGGCGAGTCTTTCTCTTAGTGGCAAGAAGACATTGCTGTTGATGCCAGATGTAAACAAAAATGTAGTTTTGTCAAGCAGAAACGTGCCAAAAACCAAAGTGATGGTCGTAGAAGATGTAAACACATACGAGCTTTTGAATGCAGACAGCTTAGTTCTTTGTGAAGGCTCTGTTAGTAAGTTAGAAACCCTTTTATCAAAGTAAGAAGATGAACGTATTAAAAAAGCCTTTGATTACAGAGAAAATTTCAGCGATGAATGACCGCGGGGTGTATGGGTTTGTTGTAGAAAAGACAGCCAAGAAGCCTCAGATCAAGAAAGCCGTTGAAGATATGTACGGTGTGAAGGTGGTAGAGGTGCGCACGATGCGCTACGCAGCCAAAAAGAAAACCAGATACACCAAAGCAAAAATAGTATCCGGATACACCAACGCCTTCAAAAAGGCTATCATTCAGGTGGCTGAAGGCGAGATTATAGACTTTTACGGAGAAATTTAATTGAATCATAATCATGGCAGTTAAAAAACTAAAGCCCGTAACTCCCGGTACCAGATTCAGAGTAGCTCCTGCATTTACGGAGATTACCAAGTCAACACCGGAGAAGAGTTTGCTGGCGCCCTTGAAGAAATCAGGCGGTAGAAACAATTCTGGAAAAATGACCAACCGATATCTCGGTGGTGGACATAAAAAAAGATTGAGAGTCCTTGACTTTAAAAGAGACAAAGACGGAGTTCCTGCAGTGGTACATAGTATCGAATATGATCCTAACCGTTCTGCAAGGATTGCGCTTTTGTATTATGTAGATGGTGCTAAAACGTATATCGTTGCTCCTGAAGGCCTTAGTGTTGGTCAGCAAATAATTTCAGGGGAAAGTGTAGCTCCCGAGGTTGGAAACGCAATGGCAATTAACAATATTCCATTGGGTACCATTATCCATAACATTGAGTTGAAGCCTGGTAAGGGTGGAGCAATGGCAAGGAGTGCGGGCACATATGCGCAGATCGTAGCGCGTGAGGGTAAGTATGTTACAGTTAAGCTTCCTTCCGGAGAAATGCGGATGGTATTGGCAACCTGTAAAGCGACTGTAGGTACCGTGTCCAACGGAGATCACATGAACGTGGTGCTTGGTAAGGCGGGAAGAAACAGGTGGCTTGGCAGAAGGCCTCGTACAAGAGGTGTAGCGATGAACCCTGTTGATCACCCTATGGGTGGTGGTGAAGGAAGATCATCTGGAGGTCACCCTCGTTCGAGGAATGGTTTGCTTTCCAAAGGGAAGAAGACCAGGTCTCCAAAGAAATATTCCAATAAACTTATCATTAGCAGAAGATCTAAATAACTATGGCACGTTCATTAAAAAAAGGTCCGTATATAGAACACCATTTGGCCAAAAAAGTGGATACGATGAACGAATCCGGAAAAAAATCGGTGATCAAGACTTGGTCAAGAAGATCGATGATTTCCCCGGATTTTGTTGGCCATACCTTTGCGGTTCATAACGGAAATAAATTTATTCCGGTATTCGTAACTGACAATATGGTAGGTCACAAGTTGGGAGAATTCGCCCCAACGAGAAATTTCAGAGGACACATTGCCAAAAAAGATAAAGGAAAGAGATAATCATGGAAGCAATAGCAAGATTAAACGATGTTCCTACCTCTCCACGGAAAATGCGCCTAGTAGCGGATTTAATCCGGGGTAAAAAAGTTGGTCACGCCTTGAGTCTTCTCAAGTTCTCACCTAACCATGGTGCGATAAAATTGGAAAAGCTCGTGTTGTCAGCAGTGGCAAACTGGCAGGCGAAAAATCCGGATGAAAAATTGGAAGATGCTGATCTCTATGTGAAGACCATCATGGTAGATGGTGGCCGCATGTTGAAAAGACTAAGACCTGCACCTCAGGGTAGGGCACACAGAATACGTAAAAGATCAAATCATGTAACGCTTGTCATTGATTCAGTCAGTGATTTTGTTACCGCTGATGTTGTGGAATCAAATGAAAAAGCAAACTAACATATGGGACAGAAAGTAAACCCTATTGGTTTTAGGCTTGGTATCATCAAGGGCTGGGACTCTAATTGGTATGGAGGCAGAGACTTTGCAGACAAACTTTATGAGGATCAGAAAATCCGAAATTACGTGTATGCAAGGATTCCAAAAGGAGGTATCTCCAAAGTAATCATTGAGCGGACGTTGAAGAGAATCACCCTTACCATCCAAACTGCCCGACCGGGCGTTGTCATTGGTAAAGGAGGCTCTGAAGTTGACAAGCTTAAGGAAGAATTGAAGAAATTGACCAACAAGGATGTTCAGATCAATATTTTTGAGATCAAACGTCCTGAAATGGATGCCAAGCTAGTGGGTGAGTCTATCGCCCAGCAGTTGGAGGCAAGGATTTCTTTTAGAAGAGCAATGAAGCAGTCCATTGCGGCTACCATGCGGGTAGGCGCAGAGGGTATAAAGGTGAAGTTATCCGGTAGGTTGGGTGGCGCGGAAATGGCGAGATCCGAAATGTACAAGGAAGGAAGAATTCCCCTTCACACCATCAGAGCGGATGTTGACTATGCGATATCAGAGGCCAATACTGTCTACGGAATTATCGGTATCAAGGTATGGATATTCAAAGGTGAAGTGTATGGTAAAAGAGACTTGTCTCCAAACCAAGCTTCTGCGGCGGATTCCAAAGCGAACAACGCGCCTGCTGGTAACAGAAGAAGAAGAGAGGGAGGACCGAAAAGAAGAAAGAAGAGTAACTAATTTTCACCCTAATTGACCAATCATGTTACAGCCAAGAAAAACGAAATATAGAAAAATGCATAAGGGGAGAGTGAAGGGTATTGCCCAGCGTGGCCATACACTTTCATTCGGGAACTTCGGCATTAAATCTTTGGAACCGGGATGGATTACATCCCGTCAGATAGAAGCCGCCCGTATTGCGATGACCAGGGCAATGAAGCGAGAGGGTCAGGTTTGGATCAGGATTTTCCCTGACAAGCCGATCACCAAGAAGCCTGCCGAGGTACGTATGGGTAAAGGTAAAGGAGCTCCTGAATACTGGGTTGCGGTAATTAAGCCAGGAACAATCCTTTTTGAAGCAACAGGAGTGACAATGGAAGTAGCACAAGAGGCGTTACGATTGGCTCAGCAAAAACTTCCAGTCAGTACAAAATTTGTGGTACGTAGAGAATACGTAGGATAATTATAGCGATGAAGAATACTGAAATCAACGCCCTCACAGAGAGCGAAATTAACGAGCGTATTGTAGCCGAGCAGGAAAATTTGACCAAGTTGAAGTTTGCTCATGCTATTTCTCCCATTGAGAATCCAAACAAGATCAAGGAAGCAAAAAGATTGGTCGCAAGATTGAAAACTTTTTTGCGGGAAAAACAACTGGCTAAATAATATATAATATGGCTACTATAGAAAGAAACCTGCGTAAAGAAAGAATAGGAAAGGTAGTAAGCAACAGTATGGATAAATCCATAACAGTTGCCGTAGAGAGAAAGGTGAAGCACCCGATCTATGGCAAATTTGTTGCCCGGACTACCAAATTTATGGCTCATGACGAGACCAATGATTCCAAGCCGGGTGACCTGGTACGGATTAGCGAAACTCGTCCGCTGAGTAAGAGAAAGCGTTGGAGATTAGTAGAAATTATAGAAAGAGCTAAATAATCATGATACAACAAGAATCAAGATTGAGTGTCGCGGATAATTCAGGTGCTAAAGAAGTGCTTGTCATCCGTGTATTGGGCGGAACTGGAAGGAGATATGCTTCCATCGGTGACAAGGTTGTCGTTACCGTTAAGTCGGCTCTTTCATCCAGCAGTATGAAAAAAGGTACCGTTTCTAAAGCGGTTATCGTGAGAACCAAAAAAGAAGTGCGCAGAAAAGACGGCTCTTATATCCGTTTTGAGGATAACGCCGCTGTACTTCTAAACAACAACGATGAGCCGAGAGGCACACGTATATTTGGCCCTGTTGCGAGAGAGCTGCGTGAAAAGCAGTTTATGAAAATTGTATCATTGGCCCCTGAAGTACTTTAAAAATGGAAAAAAAATCAGATAAACAACCCAAGATGCACATCAAATCCGGAGATACCGTATTGGTAATCGCCGGTGATGACAAGGGCAAGAAAGGTAAAGTGCTTTCTGTAAACATCCAAAAAAGAAGAGTAATCGTGGAAGGATTAAACATGGTAACCAAACATGTAAAACCTACCGCAAATTCTCCTCAGGGTGGAATCGAAAAGAAAGAAGCTTCCATACACGCCAGTAACCTCATGTTGGTAGATCCTACAACAGGAGATGCTACACGAATAGGTAGAAAAGCAGGCGAAAATGGTAAATTAGTAAGGTATTCAAAGAAAACCGGGGAGGTAATCAATGGCTAATCCTAGATTAAAAGAAAAATTTGTTTCTGAAATTTCTGCCGGTCTTAAGGAGAAATTTCAATATAAGTCAGTCATGCAGGTCCCTAAGTTGACGAAGATTGTCATCAACAAAGGTATTGGAGCTGCTGTAGCCGACAAGAAACTAGTGGACCAAGGAGTAGAAGAGCTTTCGCTCATTTCTGGTCAGCGTGCAGTTGCTACCAAAGCAAAAAATTCCATCTCCAACTTTAAACTTAGAGAAGGAATGCCAATTGGAGCAAAGGTTACCCTTAGGGGAAACCGGATGTTCGAATTTTTGGACAGGTTAGTTACTATCGCTTTACCTAGGGTTCGTGATTTTAAAGGTATTTCAGACAAAGGATTCGACGGAAGAGGCAACTATACACTAGGTGTCACGGAACAAATCATTTTCCCTGAAATCAGCATCGAAAAAGTCAACCGGATTTCCGGAATGGACATCACGCTGGTGACAACTGCGGAAACAGATGAAGAGGCGTTGGCTTTGCTTAAAGCATTGGGAATGCCATTCATAAACAACAATAAAGAAATCTAATCATGGCAAAAGAGTCGATCAAAGCTCGAGAGAGAAAAAGAGAACGCCTGGTAGCCAAATACGCTAAAAAAAGAGCAGACTTAAAGGCAGCCGGTGATTTTGAAGCGCTAGACAAACTACCTAAAAATGCATCGCCAGTAAGGTTACACAACCGATGCAAACTTACCGGACGTCCTAAAGGATATATGAGAAAGTTTGGCATAAACAGGGTAACTTTCAGGGAAATGGCCTCTGCGGGCAAGATACCTGGTATCACTAAATCGAGCTGGTAAAAATCAGACAAATGTTTTTATTCTTAGAATCATTGTGTAACTTTGCACGCCCATTGGGAGCGTGTAGTTAGACTATATTATAAATATGACTGATCCAATAGCTGATTATCTGACCAGGTTGAGAAACGCCATCAAGGCTTCTCACCGGATTGTGGAGATCCCTGCTTCCAATGTGAAGAAGGAGATGACCAAAGTGCTCTTTGACAAGGGGTATATTCAAAATTATAAATTTGATGAAAATGGCCCTCAGGGTTCCATTAAGATCGCTTTGAAATACAACCCAACTACCAAAGAGAATGCAATTGTTAACCTGACTAGAATTAGTAAGCCAGGTTTGAGAAAGTATGTAAACAAAGATTCCCTTCCCCGGGTGATTAACGGTCTTGGCGTAGCCATCATCTCTACCTCAAAGGGAATCATGACTGACAAAGAAGCCCGCACTGAAGGTGTTGGCGGAGAAGTACTTTGCTACGTCTATTAATTCAATACGATGTCAAGAATAGGTAAAAAACCAATAGATATACCAGCGGGTGTTACTGTAGACGTGTCCAAACATAATCAGGTCACTGTTAAAGGTCCCAAAGGTACATTATATCAGGAAGTTAATCCGGATATAAAAGTAGAAGTTGCAGGAAGTCAGGTTGTTGTAGAACGGCCGACCGAATCCAAAAGGCATAAGTCTCTCCACGGACTGTATCGTTCACTGATCAACAACATGGTGATTGGTGTAAATGAAGGATATAAGAGGGAGTTGGAATTGGTAGGTGTAGGTTATAAAGCTACCAACCAGGGACAATTGTTGGAACTGGCCTTAGGGTATTCCCACAATATCATCTTCGCGCTTCCCCAGGAAATTTCAATTAAGACCGAAACTCCAAAAGGTAAGAACCCTTTGATCACGCTGGAAGGTGTTGATAAGGAATTGATTGGTCAAATTGCTGCTAAGATTAAGTCTTTCAGGAAAGTTGAGCCGTTCAAAGGAAAAGGTGTTCGCTTTGTCGGAGAGAAAGTCCGTAGAAAAGCTGGTAAAACTTCTGCTAAAAAATAACTGAGACATGGCTTTTAATAAGAATAAAAGAAGACTGAGAATCAAGAAGAGTATTCGGAGGAAAATTTCCGGTACTGATTCCAGGCCTAGATTAGCGGTATTCAAAAGCAATACCGGTATATATGCCCAAATTGTAAATGACCTCTTAGGTCACACCATAGCCGCGGCATCCTCAAAAGAGCTAGGAGAGAAGAGCAACACCAATATCCCCCTTTCCAAAGAGGTTGGTAAGAAGTTGGCAGAGAAGGCAATTGCCGGTGGAATCACCGAAGTAGTTTTTGATAGGAGCGGATATCTCTATCACGGTAATGTTAAAGCTTTGGCCGATGGTGCCAGAGAAGGTGGCCTTAAATTTTAATAGATATTATGTCCCAGATAAGAAAGAAACCCATAAGGGCTACTGAAACTGAATTAAAAGAAAAAGTAGTGGCTATCAACCGTGTCGCTAAAGTTGTAAAGGGAGGTAGAAGATTCTCCTTCTCTGCAATCGTAGTGGTGGGAGATGGCAACGGAATCGTTGGTTATGGCTTAGGCAAAGCCAACGAGGTGACAGATGCTATTACAAAAGGTATAGAAGACGCTAAGAAGAATTTGATAAAAGTTCCTCTGTATAAAGGTACTGTTCCTCATGAGCAGCTTGGGAAATTTGGAGGCGGATTCGTGTTGATCAAGCCAGCTGCTCCAGGTACTGGAGTATTGGCAGGCGGTGCAATGCGGGCGGTATTGGAAAGTGCAGGTTATTCTGATATCCTGGCCAAGTCCAAAGGTTCCTCAAACCCCCACAATGTGGTGAAAGCGACTGTGGATGCGTTGGAGCATATGAGAGATGCTATTGCTGTATCTCAACAAAGAAGTGTTAAATTAGCTAAAGTATTTAATGGGTAGGTAGATGGCAAAGTATAGAATTACACAAATAAAAAGTACCATCAAACGTCCAAAAGACCAAAAAGCTACTATAATCGCTCTTGGTCTTGGAAGGATCAATAAAAGCGTTGAAGTGGAAGGTACTCCTCAGATAATGGGGATGATCAATAAAGTAAGTCACCTTGTTAAATCGGAGGAAGCTTAATCGAACGTGATACGTTCTTAAGGTTTATGCCCATTGTTAAAATTTACTTCAAATGAAACTACATACATTAACACCTGCTGAAGGTTCTACCAAGAACAGGAAAAGAATCGGCAGGGGCCAGGGATCCGGTAGAGGTGGTACTTCTACCCGGGGACATAAAGGTGCAAAGTCAAGGTCTGGATATAAATCGAAACTGGGATTTGAAGGTGGCCAGATGCCCCTTCAGCGAAGAGTTCCGAAATTCGGTTTCAAGAATGTTAACCGAATCGAATACCAAATTATAAATTTGGGAGATCTTCAGATTTTGGTTGATAAACTTGATACGGATACAATTTCATTGGAAACTTTCATTGAAAATGGATTTATGTCTAAAAAAGATGTTGTAAAAGTCCTAGGAACAGGCGAACTTACCAGTAAAATAAATGTAAGTGCCCACAAGTTCTCTGCTTCCGCCGAAGAGGCTATTCAAAAGGTTGGCGGAACTGTCAATAAGCTTTAAAAAATGAAAAAATTTATCACTACAGTTAAGAATATCTTTTCAATAGAAGATCTAAGGATTCGTATTCTGAATACACTGGGATTACTGGTAGTTTTTAGAATAGGTTCTTTCATCGTATTGCCAGGTGTTGATCCCAGTCTTTTGGGGGAATCAGCAGGTGGTATATTTGGATTGATTGACACCTTCCTTGGAGGATCTTTCAGTAGAGCTTCTATATTTGGATTAGGGATCATGCCCTATATATCTGCTTCTATCGTATTGCAGTTGTTAACTGTTGGTGTGCCTTATTTTCAAAAGCTTCAAAAGGAAGGCGAATCTGGACGGAAAAGAATCAATCAGATAACACGGATTCTGACCATATTAATTACTGTGGCCCAAGGTATTGGTTATATTACTGCTACCATTCCTAACGAAGCCATTGTAGTGAACAAGTCCCTTTTCATGGTTAGTTCATTAGTACTGCTTACTTCCGGAACGATGTTCTGTATGTGGATTGGTGAAAAAATCACGGAAAAAGGCATTGGGAATGGCATTTCCATGTTGATTATGATCGGGATTATTTCGGCCTTACCGGGAGCTCTAATAGCGGAAAGTCTGTCCAAGGGCTCAGGTGGTATTCTATTGCTAATCATTGAAGCAGCTATATTGTTCTTCGTGGTTGTAGGGACAGTTGCTCTCACAGAAGCAACTAGAAGAATTCCTGTACAGTATGCCAAGCAGGTGGTTGGCGGTAAAGTATATGGAGGTCAGCGGCAGTATATACCGATTAAGGTTAATGCATCTGGAGTAATGCCCATTATCTTCGCGCAATCACTGATGTTCTTACCCGCGCTTATAGCCCAGATATGGGCTGAGAGCAGTGACATAGCCGCTTATATTGGGACTACCTTTAGTGATTTTACTTCTTGGCAATACAATCTTGTGTTTGCCCTGATGATTATCCTTTTCACGTTTTTCTACACAGCGATTACGGTTAATCCCGAGCAGATAGCTGAAGACATGAAACGTAACGGAGGATTTGTGCCCGGAATTAAACCCGGTGCCCCTACCGCTGAATTCATCGATAATATCATTTCCCGAATTACCTTACCCGGGTCGATTTTGTTGGCATTGGTTGCGATTATGCCTGCATTTGCCATCCTCGCTGGGGTAAGTGGTGAATTTGCCCAGTTCTATGGTGGAACTTCACTGCTGATTATGGTTGGTGTTATTTTAGATACGCTTCGACAAATTGAAAGCTACTTGCTAATGCGTCATTACGAGGGTATGATGAAAAGTGGGAACATGAAAAATGATCCTTCTAGTTATGCTGTTGCCTAAATATGATACATTATAAGTCGAGGGAAGAAATTGACATAATAAAAGAAAGTGCTCAGATATTAGGCAAGGCTCATGGAGAGGTAGCCAAATATGTGAAAGAAGGGGTAAAGACCTCTTATTTAGATAAAATTGCTGAAGAATACATCAGAGATCATCAGGGAGTTCCTTCCTTCAAAGGGTACAACGGATTTCCTGCTTCCCTGTGTATATCGGTTAATGAAGTTGTGGTCCATGGTTTTCCAGGTGACTATGTTTTGAAAGATGGCGATATAATCTCAATAGATTGTGGAGTCTTTCACCAAGGTTTTCATAGCGATTCCGCTTATACTTACCCTGTCGGTGAAGTCTCTTCTTCTGTATTGTCACTTTTAAAAGTCACCAAAGAATCACTTTATCTAGGGATAGAAAAGGCGGTCTTTAATAACCGCATGGGTGATATCGGTCATGCCATTCAAAAATTTGTCGAATCCAAGGGATTTACCATCGTTCGTGAATTGGTTGGTCATGGCTTAGGTAAAAGCCTTCACGAAGCTCCTGAGGTACCCAACTATGGGAAACGGGGGAGTGGTGAAAAGTTGAGAGAAGGCATGGTCCTAGCCATTGAGCCGATGGTAAACATGGGTACAAGGAATGTGGTTCAAGAGCGGGATGGTTGGACTATCCGTACTGCCGACAGAAAGCCTTCTGCCCATTTTGAGCATACGGTAGCGATCTTTGCGGACAAGACTGAAATACTAACAACGCATAAGTATATAGAAGAAAATTTTAAATATGGCTAAACAGGCATCAATCGAACAAGACGGAACCATTATCGAGGCGCTGTCGAATGCAATGTTTAAAGTGGAATTGGAAAACGGTCATCAACTGATAGCCCATATTTCCGGTAAAATGAGAATGAACTATATCAAGATCCTTCCAGGGGATAAAGTCAAATTGGAGATGTCTCCCTATGATCTTTCCAAAGGGAGAATTGTATATCGTTATAAATAAAGTCTATAAAATTGGGGCAAAGGTGTACGAGTCCCGTCAAATTGGATACAATCATGAAAGTAAAGGCATCTATTAAAAAGAGAAGCGTTGATTGCAAAGTGATCCGAAGAAAGGGAAAGCTTTACGTGATCAACAAAAAGAATCCTAAGTTTAAACAAAGACAAGGTTAATTACTATGGCAAGAATTGCAGGTGTTGACATTCCGGACAACAAGCGCGGTGAGATAGGCCTTACCTATATTTACGGTATCGGTAGGAGCGCTGCCAAGGCTATTTTAGCCAAGGCTGGTATCTCATATGACAAAAAAGCAGGTGAGTGGGATGACGATGAGTCTACCGCTATACGAAACATTATTGCTGAAGAGTTTAAGACAGAAGGTGTTTTGAAGTCAGAGGTGCAGTTGAGTATAAAAAGGTTAATGGATATTGGTTGTTACCGTGGGTTGAGACACAGAAAAGGTCTTCCCGTTCGCGGTCAAAAAACCAAGAATAACGCCAGAACCAGAAAAGGTAAGAGAAAGACTGTTGCTAACAAGAAAAAAGCAACTAAATAAATCTTGATTTAGATCATGGCTCAGAAAAGAAACGATAAGACAAAAAGTAAGAAAAGAGTTGTTAAAGTTGAAGCGGTAGGTCAAGCCCACATCAAAGCTTCATTCAATAACATCATCATTTCTATTACCAATAATTCAGGTCAGGTAATCTCTTGGGCATCTGCCGGAAAAATGGGATTTAGAGGATCCAAGAAGAATACCCCCTATGCTGCACAAATGGCCGCCCAAAACTGCGGACAGGTAGCATATGACCTTGGACTTAGAAAGGTAGAAGTATTTGTGAAAGGTCCCGGTGCGGGAAGGGAGTCTGCTATCAGAACTTTGCAAAATGTAGGAATTGACGTTACTACGATTGTTGATGTGACGCCGCTACCGCACAACGGTTGTCGTCCTCCAAAACGTAGAAGAGTTTAATTTAAAGAAGAATACATAGCATGGCTAGATATAGAGGTCCCAAAGCAAAAATTGCCAGGAAATTCGGCGAACCGATCGAAGGGCAAGGTAAAGTACTTCAGAAAAAGAATTACCCTCCGGGAATGCACGGAAGAGGTAGAAGGAAGAAACAGTCTGAATACGCCATCCAGTTGATGGAAAAACAAAAAGCGAAATACATCTACGGCATATTGGAAAGACAATTTGCGAAGATGTTTAATATCGCCTCAAGGAAAAAAGGGGTAACTGGTGAAAACCTGTTGCAACTGCTGGAAGCCAGATTAGACAACACTGTTTACAGGTTGGGTATAGCGCCTACCCGTAGAGGTGCCCGTCAGTTGGTCTCCCACAAGCATATTCTGGTAAACGGAGAGTTGGTAAACATTCCTTCTTATACCTTGAAACCAGGTGATGTTATAGCTGTTCGTGAGCGTTCAAAATCCTTGGAAGCCATCACGGAAAGTTTAAGAGGCCGCGCCGCCAACCGGTTTTCATGGTTGGAATGGGACGGTACTTCCTTTAGTGGAAAATTCGTAAGTATTCCTGTAAGAGAGGATATCCCTGAGAATATTAAAGAACAACTCATTGTTGAACTTTATTCAAAGTAAAATAAAATTCCCGACCTTAAAAGAACTAACGATATGTCCATATTAGCATTTCAAATGCCGGAAAAAGTGGTAATGGAAAAGGCAGACGATTTTCACGGTCTGTTCACTTTCAAGCCATTGGAAAAAGGTTACGGGGTTACTATTGGTAATGCACTAAGAAGAATTTTGCTTTCTTCCCTGGAAGGCTATGCCATTACTTCCGTCAAACTGCCGGGTGTGGTTCATGAATTTTCCAGTATCGAAGGCGTTGTAGAAGATGTTACTGATATTATCCTAAACCTGAAACAAGTCAGGTTTAAAAAGTTGCATGATGCCACAGATAGTAAAATAACCGTCGAGGTGAAGAACAAAGCTGTCTTTACCGCCGGTGATATAGCTAAACATACCTCATCGTATGAAATACTAAATCCCGAACTGATCATCTGTCATTTGGACGATGTGAAAAGTCTGGAAGTGGAACTTGTGGTGGAAAAAGGTAGAGGGTACCTTCCTGCGGAAGAATCCAAGCCCAAGGAGCAAATTTATGGTGTCATTCCAATAGATGCCATCTTTACTCCAATCAAAAATGTAAAATACAGGGTAGAAAATACCAGGGTAGAGCAGAAGACGGATTATGAGCAACTGATTATGGAAGTATCCACGGATGGTTCGATTCATCCAGAGAAAGCTTTACAGGAATCTGCCAAGATTCTTATACAGCATTTCATGTTGTTCTCGGACCAGACCATGGTGATTGATGCACCTGGCAGTGGTGCCATTGAGCCTATTGACGAGGAATACCTGCACATGAGGAAGTTGTTGAAGACTTCATTGAGTGATTTGGATCTCTCTGTACGGGCTTATAACTGCCTGAAAGCTGCTGATGTGAAAACTCTGGGCGATTTGGCCAGGTTGGAAATTTCCGATATGATGAAATTCCGGAATTTCGGAAAGAAGTCATTGGCTGAATTGGAACAGTTGATCCAAGAAAAGGGGTTGACCTTTGGAATGGATTTGTCTAAGTATAAACTTGATGAAGAATAAAATAAAATGAGACACGGCAAGAAATTTAACCACCTTGGAAGGACGGCGCCCCACAGAAAAGCTATGCTTTCCAATATGGCTTGTTCGCTGTTCCTTCATAAGCGGATTTCCACGACAGTGGCCAAAGCTAAGGAACTGAGAAAATACGTTGAGCCCTTTATTACTAGAGCTAAAGAAGATACTACACACAATAGAAGGGTAGTATTCTCTTACCTACAGAACAAAGATGCCATCAAAATCCTTTTTGGAGAAGTGGTAGAAAAAGTAGGCAGCAGACCGGGAGGATACACAAGGATCATTAAAACTGGTTTTAGACTGGGAGATAATGCCGAAATGAGTATCATCGAACTGGTAGACTACAACGAGTTGATGCTTAAAGATGCCAAACCGGCTAAAAAATCAACTAGAAGAAGAAGTAGAAGAGGTGCAGGAGCTGCCGCTTCCACTGATGCAACACCCACTGCTGAAGTAGTGGAAGAACCGACTGATAAGGCATCTAAAGCCGCTAAGCCTTCCGCTGAAGAGGTAGAAGCTCCTAAAGAGGAGACTTCCAAAACTGATCAGCCTTCCGCTGAAGGGGAAGATCAGACAGATGCAAAAGATGAAAAGAAAGCCGAATAATTGATGCTGACGGATTCATCCATAGAATTTGAGGGATTGGACGTAGGTTCAATCCCTTTTTTGTATCCTTTCCAAAAATTTTCGATCTCTTACTGATAAAATTCTTAAATTTGCTCATTCAAGTTTCACTATGAATAGAAAAAAAGCAACCCTTCTCTTGGCGGATGGTACCGTGTTTCACGGTACGCTTGTAGGCAAAGACGGTACCAACGGCGGTGAAATATGTTTTAACACCGGGATGACGGGATACCAGGAGATTTACACCGATCCCTCATACACAGGTCAAATCATCGTCAACACCACTCCCCATATTGGTAATTACGGCGTGGTAGAAGATGAATCCGAATCAAGCCATCCACTAATTTCAGGTATCGTGGTCAACGACTTCTCCGAAGTTTATAGCAGATTGGATTCCAAGCAATCCCTGCAAAGTTATTTGGAAGAACATGGAGTGACAGGAATCGCTGACATAGATACCCGAATGTTGGTTAGGCATATCCGTTCCAAAGGCGCCATGAATGCCGTTATCAGTTCAACCATAGATTCGATCGACGAGCTTCAAAGCGAACTCGATAAAGTCCCCGATATGAATGGACTGGAACTTTCCTCCCAGGTATCTACAAAAGAAAGCTATTTCTTTGGCGATGAAAATGCGCCCATAAAAGTGGCATGTGTGGATTATGGGATTAAGAAAAACATCCTAAGGTGTCTTTCCGAACGAGGAATTTATTGCAAAGTTTTTCCCGCAAAAACGTCATTGTCAGAAATGGAAGCTTGGAATCCGGATGCATATTTTTTATCGAACGGCCCGGGAGATCCGGCCGTCATGGATTACGCGGTTGGCACGATAAAGGAAATTCTGGAACTCAATAAACCGCTGTTCGGTATTTGCCTTGGCCACCAGCTTTTAGCTAGGGCATGTAATATTTCCACTTACAAAATGCACCATGGTCACCGTGGCCTAAATCACCCCATCAAAAACCTACTTTCAGGTAAAAGTGAAATTACCTCTCAAAACCATGGCTTCTCAGTAACCAAGGAAGACATTGAAAAAAGTGAAGAGGTTGAGATTACTCATATTCACCTAAATGACGGCACGGTAGCCGGAATAAAACTTAAAAATAAACCTGCTTTTTCCGTACAATACCATCCTGAGTCAAGCCCCGGACCACACGATTCCAGGTATTTATTTGACCAATTCATTCAATTAATTCAGAACTAAATCATAAACCTTTATTATTATGTCAGTAATACAATCCATACATGCAAGACAAATTTTAGACTCACGAGGAAACCCTACCGTAGAGGTAGATGTCTTTACTGACGATGGGGCTTTCGGTAGGGCTGCGGTGCCCAGTGGTGCGTCTACCGGCGTACACGAGGCAGTAGAGCTGCGGGATGAGGACAAAAATGTCTACATGGGAAAGGGCGTATTGAAAGCAGTTTCCAATGTCAACGACATCATTGCACCTGAATTGGTTGGGTTTGACGTGTTCGAGCAGAACCAAATTGACAACCTGATGATCAGCCTTGACGGCACCAAAAATAAATCCAAGTTGGGAGCAAATGCGATTCTTGGGGTTTCTTTAGCAGTAGCTAAAGCAGCCGCCATGGAAGCAGGACAACCACTTTTTAGATATATCGGAGGTGTAAATGCACATACTCTTCCCGTGCCCATGATGAATATCCTTAACGGAGGTTCGCATGCGGACAATGCAATCGATTTTCAGGAATTCATGGTAATGCCTGTTGGTGCGGAAACATTTGCGGAATCGCTTCGTATGGGTACCCAAATCTTCCACCACCTCAAGTCTGTGTTGAAATCTAAGGGATTGTCTACCAATGTCGGTGACGAAGGAGGTTTTGCCCCTAACCTGAGATCCAATGTTGAGGCAATTGAGGTAGTCCTTCAGGCTATTGAAAAAGCTGGATTCAGACCTGGCGAAGATGTTTTTATCGCCATGGATGCCGCTTCCTCTGAGTTCTATGACGAAGAGCGTGGCTTGTATGTTTTCAAAAAATCAACAGGTGATGAACTTACTTCTCAGCAGATGTCTGACTACTGGAAGGACTGGGTAAGCAAATACCCGATCAATTCCATAGAAGATGGTATGCACGAAGACGACTGGAACGGCTGGAAAATGATGACTGACGCCGTTGGTGACAAAATACAGATCGTAGGGGATGATCTTTTCGTAACAAACGTAGAGAGGTTGCAGACAGGAATCGACAAGCAAATTGCCAATGCCCTGCTTGTAAAGGTAAATCAGATAGGTTCCCTGACAGAAACCATCAACGCTGTGGATCTTTGTCACCGGAACAAATACAAATCCGTAATGTCTCACCGTTCCGGTGAAACGGAGGATTCTACTATCGCTGACCTTGCCGTTGCTTTGAACACGGGTCAAATCAAAACAGGCTCAGCTTCCCGTTCTGACAGGATGGCCAAATACAACCAATTGTTGAGAATTGAGGAATTGTTAGGAGATTCTGCTTATTTCCCTGGAAAGAAGTTTTAATTCAAACTAGAATTACGTTTGTTGTTTATTCCATTTAAGGAATTTCAGCCAACATAGGATCATATAATTTTAGGCCCTTCTGAATCTATTTTTCAGAAGGGCTTTTTCAATATTCTCGTTTTATCTAGGATTTTGTTTGGTCCTTTAATCCACTAAATGATCCGAAAATAGCTCAACGCATGCCCCATTACCCACCTGATTCTAAAAGTGTTCGTTTCATTTTATTCGCTTCAATTTTGCTATGTAATCATATTACAAATTGGTCACCTAATTTTTAGAAAGAATACAACGAAAGGAAATTCATGTAAAATTTAGCTTAAAAATATAGAATTAAGCACTTCCTCGATACTTAATTGCTATAATGATGCATCCTTTCGCACGAAGAATCCTCGCAATCCTCCAAAATTAAAGTCAATTCTGGTTGTTCAATTTGTCTTTATTTTGAGTTCTCTTTTTATTTTCAAGCATCTTTTGCGGGGGTCAAAAGCATTTATGACATCATCATACATTGTTACTTTTTTGCTGCAGGTCAAAAAACTAACCAAAAAACCCCGCCGCTATGCATCTTTTGGCTAAAATCCGTGCACATCCCGCGCATAGGCCAACTCCTCGGGGTTTACACATGCCTTCGAAAAACAATAGATTTCAACTAAACCCCTCGTCAAACATGCCTCTGCCTTTGCCACCGCACCGCCCGAATTTCTTAACGGCAAAATCTGCAAGGCGGAACCTAATTAGGAATCTAGATGCTCTTTATAATAAGACCGTTCAATTAAGGGGTTAAATCAGGTCTATTATTGGAAAGAAGTCATAATTGGCAGCTTTATTATATTGGATTTATCCACCAACTCCTATTAAAAAAAGACCTGTTTTTAAATAGTTGAAGAAATATTGAAGCGTACTGCATAGAATGCCATCTGTCTCCCGGGTAAATTCCGCTTGAACCATTATTTTTAAAATTCGTATTGTTTCTGAAAGCAAATCCATTAGAACGTTTTGAAACAGTTATTAAGCCTAGCCTTTTTTGTTTATTTGTTGTTTTTAGGATTTTTAGGCACGGCCCAACAAATATCCATTTCAGGGAGAATTGTTGACGGTTCTACCAAAGAGGTGCTTCCCTTTGCTTCAATTTTTATCAACAACTCCATGCAGGGTACCGTATCAGATGAAAATGGTCAATTTGAACTTAAGGTCAATGAAGGTTTTCATGAAATCGTTGTTTCTATGGTGGGGTATGACCGACTGGTTTATCAAGCTGAGTTTTCTACCAAATCACCGAGATATCTATTTGAGCTTGCTCCGTATGTTGTTGAATTGAAAGAATTGGAAGTAAATGCGGTAAGAAGCAGCGAGTGGTACGAGAATTTGAGAATTTTTCAATATCATTTCCTTGGAAACAGTGAGAATGGCATACGCAGTGAAATACTAAACCCGGAGGTGCTCGTTATAGACGGACAGGAAAATTCGCTTAAAGCAAAAAGCGTGGATTTTTTGGAAATTGAGAATCACGGGTTAGGACTTCGGATTAGATACTTGCTGTCATCTTTTGAATATAATGTGGAAGAGGCACTCGTTCACTTTATGGGATATCCCACATATAGCGAACTGGATGGTGGTAGACTCAAAATTAATCGGTGGGCTAAAGCAAGGGAAAGGGCTTACTTAGGATCGTGGATGCACTTTAAGAGAGCTCTCCGGGATGGAAAGCTAAGTGAAGAAGGCTTTGAAGTGAGGAGTATGGAGAACATTCCAAATCCAGACAGACCCGATGATCAAATTATCGGGGAGGCGAAAAAACGCCTAGAGGAGATACAGGACCTCTCTTATAGTTTGTTTAGAGATTCCCTTACCGCAGTGGTCGAGAAGGAGACGCTGCCCAAAACAATTGAGAAAATTGGAAACGGGCTGTTGCCTCCTGATGCATATAGCCGTGAGGTGGATGGGGCGATAGAACTGGATTTTGAAAATTATCTCCAAATAACATATACCAAAGCAAAACTTCCTAGGGAATATGTACAAAGCTTTCAACGGGGCTACCGCCCCAATTCTGACCGTCCGGTTTCAAATATTCGGTTAGTATCACCCATTACCATTTATCCATCAGGACAAGAATCGAACCCCCTTCACCTTCACTTATACGGATATTGGGCATGGCAAAAGATGGCCGATTCGCTTCCTATGGACTATCCATTGGAAGAAAAATACTAAATCCATATCTCTGGCTATCACGCATGCGTAGTGGGAATTGATGATATTATTCTCTCAATTTACCTTTTAGATTACTTTGATTGCATATATTTGTGTAAACATATAGGAAGACGATGGGCAAATACCTTAAATACACCAAAAACTTCTACTTCGTTTTTACCGTTTTATTCATCGGGTGGATGGTTTTTATTGACTCCAACGATATCGTAAGTCATTTTAAACTGCGGGCAAAGCTTCGTGATTTGGAAAAGCAGAAGGAATTTTACCAAGAGAGGAAGGAAAAAGTGAATGCTGAGCGGGAAGAATTGATGAGCAATTACGATCTTTTGGAGAAGTTTGCCCGTGAAAGGTATTTGATGAAAAGAAAAACGGAAGACCTTTATGTTATCATTGAAAAATAAAATTAAGACTTTTGAGGCGGGTGCCTTGGTTTTAACACTCCTAGTATTTTCCACTTCCCTGAGCTATGGACAACGGGAATTTTACCCGGAAGAAAATCCCCCCCTTAAAGAGAGGATGTATTATGGCGGCAATTTCAGCGTTCAGTTCGGTACGATTACCTTTGTGGACGTGTCCCCGTTGGCTGGGGTAATGCTGACAGAAAAATATTCGGCTGGAGTGGGGGCAACCTACCAATATTTCAACAACAGGTTTTACCAAAATGCCCAAGCCCACATTTATGGAGGTAGACTTTTCAACCGATACCATGTTTTTCCGAAAATTTTTGCCCATGCGGAGTATGAGGCTTTGAATGTGGAAGTAGCCAACCCCATCCCCAATACCAATGAGGTGGTCTTTACGAGGGATTGGGTCCCCGGTTTGATGGTTGGAGGCGGCTATTTCTCTCCATTTGGAAATAGAGGGGGCATGAATATTTCCGTATTATATAACCTCACTTACGACAACAGAAGATCACCCTATAATGAACCATATGTAATCCGGGTGGGTTTCATATATTAAATCCACATCCTGCTGACTATTCCCATGGACTCATTAATTGATCAGTTACATGCCGCCCATAACAAATGCCCGGAATGCCCATCCCCAAAAGTAATCAAGCGGTTTTTTGAGGAATTGTTGGGAGTCTTGTTTCCAGAGCATGCCAATGAACCGCTTAAAGAGCGGGGAAACTTGGAGATGAAGTACTTTGATCTTTTGGTTCAGTTAAAGGGTATTTTGACCAAAAACCCCACCCTCATAACCGGTGATGGTGAAAAGCTGGCGGAAAAGTTTTTTTCCTCTTTGGGGTATATTTATCAATTGTTGCTCGAAGATTTGGATGCCATGTATGCCGGTGATCCTGCTGCCAAATCCAAGACAGAAATTGTTCGGTGCTATCCGGGATTCTATGCCGTATGTGCCTATCGCATCGCACACCAGTTATATACCATGGGTGTTTCGTTGATTCCGCGCATGATTACTGAATATGCCCACAGCAAAACTGGCGTAGATATTCACCCCGGAGCGAACATTGGCCGATTTTTCTGTATTGATCATGCCACCGGTATTGTAATCGGAGAAACTACCGAGGTGGGAGATAATGTAAAAATCTATCAGGGAGTCACCTTGGGAGCGCTAAGTGTGAAAAAGGAGGATGCCGATAAAAAGCGCCATCCGACCATTGAAGATAATGTTGTCATCTATGCAGGTGCTACGATCCTCGGAGGGAATACCGTAATAGGTAAAGATAGTGTAGTCGGAGGTAATGTGTGGCTAACCAAGAGTATTCCCGCTAACAGCAAGATTTATTACCAAACAAAAATCTACGACGGATCTTCCAACCTGACGGATTTTTACGTGTTGAAAAACGAAGCTTGAAAAAGGTCACGCCCTCTTTTTTTAGCTAAGAACCATACCAATTATGAAGTTATTTGAATTGATAGGGAATACCCCCTTGATTGCGTTGCAGCATATATCCAATAATCCGAACGTGCGGATGTTTTGTAAGTTGGAAGGTCAAAATCCCGGTGGATCTGTCAAGGACCGGGCTGCGTACAATATGATTCGATCTGCGATGGATAGGGGAGATATAAAACAGGGCTCAAAGCTCGTGGAAGCTACCAGCGGAAATACTGGCATTGCCTTGGCCATGGTTGCCTGTACCCTAGGAGTGGAAATGACGTTGATTATGCCGGATAACTCTACGAAGGAAAGGGTCATATCGATGGAAGCGTATGGTGCCCGTGTTATTTTGACTCCTGCTGAGAAAACCATCGAATACTCAAGAACCTTGGCAGAGGAAATGGCAGCGAATGAAGGCTATTTCATGCTAAACCAGTTTTCCAATCCGGACAATTTCTGGGCACATTACCAAACCACCGGACCTGAAATTTATAGGGATACACAGGGTAAAGTGACCCATTTTGTCTCCGCCATGGGTACGACGGGAACGATCATGGGTGTTTCCAGATATCTCAAGGAGAAAAACCCCGCTATTCAGATAGTAGGTACCCAACCCACCGATGGTTCGAGCATTCCCGGTATCCGACGCTGGTCTCCGGAATTTTTGCCCGAAATTTTTGAAGCAGATAGAGTTGATCAGGTTATCGATGTCAGCGAAAAGCAAGCCACGGAAATGACCCGCCGAATGGCAAGAGAGGAGGGTATCTTGGCAGGCATGAGTAGTGGAGGAGCACTGCATGCTGCCATAGAACTCTCAAAAACATTAGACGAAGGGATAATTGTCTGCATTGCCTGTGATCGGGGAGACCGATATTTGAGTTCTGATCTTTTTGGCTAAACTTGGAGCTTATTGTCTACGCAAGTAATTATGTTTATGTCTAAGCGTTTTTCATACTGGTGCCAAAATGATTTTTTAATTGAATTAGAATCCGATCTAATGATCGTCCGAAAACGGTCAAAAGTGTTCGGGGTTGGTGCGTGATTTTTAGTTAAAGTTGATTTATATAGCCATTTAGACGGTTTTTTATGGCATGCAGATAGTAGCTTATTCCTAAATAGCTAAGGAAGGTTGCCATGCTGAAAAATTACCTACTTATTGCGTTTAGAAATATCAAGAGGAATCCCCTCAGGACTTTTGTCCATGTGTTCGGGCTTGCACTTGGAGTAGCGGTTTGCACCCTTGTGTTTCATGTCGTTTATTACGAACACTCCTTCGACAAATTTCATGAGGCTTCAGAACGGATTTATCAGGTCAATACGACGACTGGCTTTCTCGGAGAAGCCGTAACCAATGGCGGCGTGCCTGTTCCGTTGGCACAGGTAATTGAAGATGAAGTTTCAGGGATTGAACAAAAAACCTTTTTTTATACATTGTGGGATGTGAATGTGCGCAATCCTGAAACCGGCATCTGGTATCCCAATCATCAGCAGGTTACTTATGCGGATCCTTCTTTGTTGGAAATATTCCAACGTGACTGGTTGGCAGGAAATCCCAAAACTTCGCTTCGGGACTTAGATCAGGTAGTCTTGACGGAGTCGGCGGCCAAGAAATACTTTCCGGTGCAATCCCCCAATCAAATCATTGGTAAATTTTTGGAGTATTTCTTTTTGGATACACTTACCGTACAGGTCGCTGGAGTTGTAGCAGACTTTGAAGAAAAATCAGACTTCGTGTTCACTGATTTTCTGTCAATAGGTAATTTATACCAAAAAAGGAATATAGACTTTTATAATGTAGAACAGTGGGATAATGTAAACACCTCTTCACAGCTTTTTTTGAAACTTTCAGAAGGCAAAACTCCAAAAGATTTAACACCGGATTTTGAACGGTTAACAGATAAATATTTAGCATCGGAGGAAGGAATAGCCACCCAATTTTCCCTTTTGCCGTTATCAGAGCTTCACTTCAACCAGAATTTTGACAGACCTGGAGCAAGTCAGGTCGTACTATATGGGTTGATGGTGATCGGCGGAATAATACTTCTACTTGCAAGTTTGAATTTTATCAATTTAGAAACTGCTCAGTCGATCCTACGGGCCAAGGAAGTGGGGATCAGAAAGACTCTTGGAAGTAGCAGAACCCAGTTGATTTTTCAATCGATTATTGAAACAGGTTTGTTGGTAGTATTTGCTATAGTGGTCGGAATTGTGGGATGCGAATTTTTAACGGTTTATTTTCATGATTTTCTTCCATCGGATATGCTTATTAATTACAGCAGCTGGGAGAGTTTGATGTTCGTAACTGGTTTATTTTTAATATTGACTATTTTCTCCGGCATATTTCCCGCCCTGCTGTTATCAGCTTATTCACCTAAAAAAACGTTGAGTAGAGACTTGAAGGTGCCACAGGGTTTTTCATTTGGATATTTCATTCAACGTAACCTCACGGTTGTACAATTTGCATTTTCTATTGCGTTTGTAGTTGCTGTAATGACTGTTTCCAGTCAGGTAGATTTTTTGACAAATAAGGAATTGGGGTTTGATAAGGAACAAATACTCTATGTTAGACTACCGTATTCTTCGGTGACTCCAGAGGGAAAGCGTAGTTTGCAAACCGCAATAAACCAGCAATACTTCGTCCAACAGTCTAGTTTCGCTAGTGACATGTTGGCTTCCTCTGGGATTTGGACCTCGATAGTAGAAGTCCCAGCTTTATCGGATAAACCGCAACTTTCTGTTCAGGTAAAGGTTATAGATGAAAATTTTATGGATGTATTTGGTGTAGGAATAATTCAAGGGCAAAACCTTAGTCCGGATTCTAAACAGCTTCTGATCAATGAAACACTCTACCAACAACTGTCCATTATCCAAAAGGCTGACATTGTTGGAGGTACATTAATTTATGGTGAAGAGGAATATGAAGTGGCAGGTGTAGTCCCCAACGTTCATACCCGCACGCTTCGAGAGTCTATACTCCCCATGATCTACCACTATAGGCCAACTAACTCCACCACCCTAAATGTAAAAATAGGTCAGGGGAAGGACTTGACCCTCGCAAAGTCGGAACTTGATGCAGTACTAAGGACCTACTTCCCTTTGGAAACAGAAGGATTCCGCTTTTTTGACCGGGAACTGGAATCTTTCTATACATCGGATCTAAAATTAACAAAAATACTTTCCATGGCCTCATTTATGGCCATTGTGATAAGTTTGTTAGGTTTGTTTGCGTTGACATCCTTTACCATCGCCAAGAAAACCAAAGAGATCTGTATTAAAAAAGTATTGGGGGCTAGTGTGCTCCAACTAATTGTTGGTATTACCAAATCCTATATGATTTTGATTTCTATGGCTGTTTTGTTGGGTATTATTCCAGCCTGGCTATTGCTGGATCTGTGGCTTTCAGAGTTTGCTTACCGTATTCCCATGCCTTTTCACCTTTTTGCTATTGCGGGGATTTTTCTTTCCCTTCTTGCATTGTTGATTGTATCCATTCACGGTCTAAAGGTCGCCCATAAAGACCCTTCGGAGGTATTAAAGATGGAATAATCAATTAGCAACAGGCTACACAAAGCTCGGAGCGACATAGTACAATATTGTTCGCCAGCGACCAAAGGTGTACGGTACATTGGTTCTATCTTTTCCGAATATGTCCATTTAGAGTTCAATTGGATATATGGGTTATGGCATGATACTGGAAATACAGATTTTAAATAAAACGAATAAAGGAAACATGATCACACTTGAAGAAGTAGACAAGTACGTTGAGTCTCGATTTCAGCGGGTTTTTATTTTAAAAAACATCAACCTCACAATCAATCAGGGAGAGTTTATTACCCTGATGGGTCCTTCTGGGGTTGGTAAATCTACCTTGCTAAACATCATTGGATTGTTAGATCAGGAGTATGAAGGGAAATATAGCTTTGATGGTAAGGAAATTAGGGGGATGAAGGAAAAACAGCGGTCCGCACTTCACAAAGCGGAATTTGGATATATTTTTCAAGCCTATCACCTGATAGACGAGCTGACAGTGTATGAAAATATTGAGACGCCGTTGCTGTATAGAAAAGTTTCTTCCCAAGAGCGGAAAAGTATTATCGCTGAATTGTTAGACCGGTTTCAGATGGTGGCAAAGAAGGACCTTTTTCCAGAGCAACTATCCGGCGGTCAGCAACAGCTCGTCGGAGTGGCCCGTGCTATAGCCGGAAAGCCGAAGGTCTTACTCGCCGATGAACCGACTGGTAATCTCCATTCTGTTCAGGCAAAAGAAATTATGGAAGTATTCCAGGAGCTAAATAAAGAAGGAACAACCATAATCCAGGCTACCCATGCTAGGGAAAACGCTGATTTTGGGACGCGTTTGATTGAAATGCTGGACGGTAAAATTGCCAACGATATCAGGATATAATCATAAAATCGAGCCTGCCTACCGGACAGGCAGGCATGACACAGGTGCCATACCCTGGGATGATTATCATAGCGAGATTCTCCCGAAAATCGGGACAGGCTACCCCGATAAACCGGGGCGAGTTATGGCCACTGAAGAACAATTATAAACATATGAAATCGAGCATGACGCAAGCGACGCACGGAGGGATGATTATTGTGGCGAGATTCCATATGACAATTGAAAAACAATTATAAACACATGAAACGAATTCTTTGCACCCTTTTTCTATATGCGGCCGTAGTTACGCGTCTTGTAGCTCAGGATACTTTACTTCTCAATTTCAACGAAGCCGTACAGCTAGGGCTAAAACAAAACATCACCTTTCAAGCGTTACAAAACGAACAGGAGCAGCTCAGGTTGGAAAAAATCAATGCTAAATTGGGACACTTACCCAATCTGAATATTTCCAACACCGCATTTCGCCAGATTGGGCAGCAGTTTCAGCAGGTAGAGGGACAGGTTATTGTGACCAATGAAGTCAACAATATCCTTTCCTCGCGTATATCTGCGCAAATGCCAGTTTATAATGGAGGCCGTAGAATCAATAGAACTGCAGCATCCGTTTATTTTGAGGAGGCGGGTAAGCATGGGCTGGAGGCAGCGTCCCAGGAGGTGATTTTTACAATCTCCCAACAATATTTGCAGGCGTTGCTTGATGGTGAATTGTATCAAATTTCTTTGGAAAACTTAAAAAATCAGCAAACATTGCTTAAACAGATTGACGGTTTTGTAGAAACAGGATTAAGAACCCAAGCTGACCTATACAACCAACAAGCGGAGGTTGCCAGATTGGAGTCTGTGGCTGTTCAGGCGAAAATACAATGGGAAAGCAGTCTTTGGATTTTGGCTGAAACCCTGCAGTTGGATGAGGCAACCTTTCCTGTCTTGAGTCCGGTTCCCTTGGATGACGCCACGGACACTTATTTGGCACTGCCGCTCCAAGAACTTTATCAACAAGCACTTCAACAACGGCTGGATCTTAAGCAACAGCAGGTTTTGGAGCAGGCAAACAGGAAGATGTTGGCGGTCTCAAGGTCGGCAAGACTTCCACAGTTGAATCTTTTCATGGAATACAGTTCATTCTATACCTCGTTGGACGACCGGATTCTCAGAGAGCAGTTTATGCGGGTATATCCGCAACGTAATATTGGCTTTTCGTTTAATATCCCTCTTTTTAACAACTTTGACCAGTTAGCAAATATTGGAAGAAGCAGGGTTACCCTCCAAAATCAGCAGCTGGAACGTGGTGCATTGGAACGCCGGATTTTTCAGGAAGTAAAATTAGCCTACGAGAACTATTCGGGGGCAATCAAACGGGTAGAAGCGACTGACGTTCAATTGCGAGCTGCTACATTGGCCCAGGAAGCGATTTCGGAGCGTTTCCGGTTGGGGGTAAGCAATTTCGTGGACTTGGCGCAGGCCAACCAGCAATTGGTCACAGCCCAGTCCGACAATGCGCAGGCCAAATATTCGCTCTTTTTTCAGCAAATCATGTTGGCTTACGTACTAGGTAATATTCAAATGGAATAAACGATTAGCCAAAGCGAAGCGTGAATGTAGTTTGCTTTCCCGGAGTGGATTGGACCTCTAGCGAACCTTGATGTAAATTCATTATCTGTCGGGATATGGCCAGTCCAATTCCGCTTCCGGTCTTTTTGGTTGTGAAAAACGGGACGAATATTCTCTCCAGTGCTTCCGGCACAATCCCTTCTCCATGGTCTGTCACCCGAATAATGGGAATAGACTGTGCGTCCAGTCCTGCTGTTAAGAGAATGTCTCTATTTTCTGCCTGTTCCACCGCCTCCTTGGCATTTTTTATCAAATTGATAAGGATCATTTGGATCAATTCCTGGTCAGCTCTAATTTCCATTCCAGCGGTATTTATTTGAACAGACAAGGTAATCCCAGACTTGGCAAGCTCTTCTTTCAGCAGTACATGACAGTTGTCAAAGAGTTGCTTCACAGATACGCTCGTGAAAATAGGCTGGGGTATATTTGTATAGTCGCGGTATGCATTTACAAAATTCACTAATCCGGTGCTGCGTTTGGAAATGGTGCCAAGTCCTTCTGAAAGATCCATATAACATTCACTGTCCAGTACCAGGGTTCCGTCGTCTTTCTCCTGAATATCTTCTTCGAGGATAATTCCCAACGAATTGGCCAAACTGGCTATTGGCGTCATGGAGTTCATGATTTCATGCCGTAGCACTTTAGTTAAATTTTGCCATGCCTGAAGCTCGTTTTTTTGCAGTTCGGTTTTAATGTTTTGGAAGGAAATTAATGTCCAACTGTTTCCTTCCATTTTGAACGCGGCAGACTGCACATTAAGGTGTAAGTCTGATCTCAAATTGATAGAAAACGATCCTCCTGGCTTTAAATTTACCACCTTGGCCAATAATTCCGGTGATAACTTTCCCAAATCGTAAATATCTTTAAACTGATGGATTTGAAGCAGTTGTTTGGCAGCCCCGTTGATGACGCCAATTCTGCCTTTGCTGTCAAAGGAGAGTATGCCTGTATTGATATGCTGAATCATGATCTGCAAAAAGAGCATTTGTTCCTCTTTTTCCGCTCTTGTCTTTTTAAAAGCTTCGATGACCTCATTGAAGGAGAGATTCATCTCCCGAAAAGATTTCCCCATTTTACTATCTTTGGTAAATGTGGAGGAAAAGTCAGAATACCGAATCGATTCCAAAAATCGTGTGATTTTTCGGTTCGTAGTATTTCCATAGGAAATTAGATTCATTGTTATCCCAATTAAAAGCAGTAAAAAAACAATCGGAAAAATCAAGGATTCTTCCTGAAGGAAAGTATAAACCAACCCAAACGTAAAAATGATGACGCCTAGAACCCTCCAGACGATTCCCGCAAAAAATGATCTAAAGCCCATATCTCTCCAATCTTCTATATAGGGATGAACGGGTAAGCCCCAGTTCCTCAGCAGCACGGGTGATATGACCATTATGCTTTTGCAGTGCTTTTCTGATCAGGATTTTTTCCACATCCTCTATGTTGAGGTGGTCAAGGCTTACGAGATCTTCCTGCTTTTCGGGGCTGAGTTGTTTTTGGATAAAGAGATCCTCAGGCTGTAGCACTCCGTGATTTGTCATGATTACGGCCCGTTCTATGCTGTGTTGTAACTCCCGGATATTTCCCGGCCAGTGGTATTTTTGCATACGTTTGATCAGGGCTTCTCCTGCTTTACGGATTTCTTTTCCATATTTCTTGGCATAGACCTCTATAAAATGGTTGGCTAACAAGGGGATATCTTCCAAGCGGTCCCGGAGGGCCGGGAGGGTGATTTCAATGGTGTTTATTCGGTATAATAAGTCTTGCCTAAAGGTATTGGAATATACCATTGAATGAATTGCCATATTGGTGGCCGATATAAGGCGAATATTCACAGGTATGGCCTTATTGGTTCCAACCCGGGTTACTTCCCTGTTTTGTAGGGCTGCAAGCAGTTTGGCTTGGAGAGGGAGCGGAAGATTTCCTATTTCATCCAAAAACAAACTGCCTTTGTTGGCTTGTTCAAATCTGCCCGCACGGTCCTCTTTTGCATCGGTAAAAGATCCCTTTTTATGTCCAAACAATTCGCTTTCAAAAAGTGTGGATGTAATCGCACCCAGATCGACTCCGACAAAAGCTTCGCGGTGCCTGCGGGAATGCCTGTGAATGGCCCTTGCTATTAATTCCTTTCCCGTTCCATTCTCTCCAAGAATTAGCACATTGGCATCGGTTGCGGCTACACGGTCAATCGTTTCAAACACCTTTACCATCAGGGGACTTTGCCCGATGATATCTTTAAACTTGCTGTCAATATCCCTGTAGAGCTGTTCTTGTTGGTTTTTGAGCTCGGAAATTTCCAACTTGGACTGCCTCAGTTGCAGCGCTGCATGTAAGGTTGCCAGTAATTTCTCATTCTCCCAAGGTTTGAGGACAAAGTCCGTAGCACCTTCTTTGATTGCCTTTACAGCAGTATTTACGTCTCCATATGCGGTGATAAGTACAACGACTGCGGAAGAATCTAATTCCAGAATCCTGTCAAGCCAATAAAACCCCTCTTGTCCACTACTAACATCTTTCGTAAAGTTCATATCCAATAGGATGACATCATAGGATTCGTTCACGATCAGTACAGGCAAAATTCCCGGGTTCGTTTCAATATCGACCTGTCCGAAATGCCTTTTTAGAAAAATTTTTGCTGCTTTTAATAAGTCCTCGTTATCGTCAACAATAAGAATTTTTCCAGGTTTTTGTTCTTTCATAAGAATTGGGTGTTGAATATCTTATTTATTGCATTTAAAATAATGACTTTTATGGTAGGAGCTGTCCAAAAGATGTACCGAAAAGAAAATACCATCTTTATCCTATCAAAAGTGTCCTACACCTGAAATTTACAGTATTTTTTAACGATAGGTAAATGGTATTTGCAGAAACATATAGTCCGATCCACTGAGATTTTGGTCGCTGACGGACGATTTTGTCCGAATTAAATGGAAGTAAAACTGCGCAGATGCATGCCTGGTTGTTTTAAGGCTGGTTTTTTCATGGCATGTATATTGGCTGAGGAGGAATTACAAATAGAATATTGATTACCGAGATGGATCGAAAACTTGAGAAAAAGACTTGGACCCCTAAATTTATGGCTTTGATAGCCGGCGGTGCCCTACTTCTGGGATTTGTCGTGTACCAACTGGCTTTTGCCGACAAACGGTCGACCATGAATGTGTCCATGGAGCGTATTACTTTAGCCACGGTTAGGGAAGCGGAGTTTACCGATTATATTCCAGTGGGTGGGACCTTGGAGCCGGGAGAAACCTTTTTTCTGGATGCACTGGAGGGAGGAAATATCCAACAAGTGGTGAGGGAATCTGGAGCCTTGGTAGAGGTAGGAGATACGATATTGATTCTTTCAAATTCCAAGTTACAGCTTGAAGTAATGGAACGGGAATCTGGACTTTATTTTCAGATTAACAACCTGAGGCAGGTAAGGCTGCAATTGGATCAAAATGATCTGAGTCAACAAGGCCAATTGGCTGAAATCGATTACCAGCTTAGTTTGCTCAAGCCTCAATATGAACGGTTCAAAGAGCTGTTTGGGAAAAAACTGGTGTCCGAAAGGGAATTTGAAGAAGTACGGGAGCAGTATGACTACAATGTTAAGCGTAGAAAGTTAACCTACGAAGCTTATAGAAATGACTCCATCTCCCGAGTTTCCCAAAAGCAGCAACTTCAGGATTCAGAAAGTAGGATGAACCAATCCTTGGACGGCGTAGGGCGTATTTTGGACAATCTGGCGGTGCGAGCACCTACATCTGGCCAATTGTCTACCGAACAGCTTCAGGTCGGCCAATCAATTTCACCGGGAGAAAGATATGGACAAATAGATATTTTGGATAAGTTTAAGGTTAAGGTTCCCATTGATGAACTATATCTGCCACGGGTTTACATGGGATTAAACGGTTCCTTCTCTTTGGCAGGAAAATCTTACGGGTTGGAGATAAGTAAAATATACCCCAATGTAACGGGAGGTAGGTT